>JAYEJP010000107.1:0-6928 GCA_034660615.1 Patescibacteria group bacterium | reverse complement strand
TAATTTGTTTGATCCAAGACGTCATTTTTTTACGATTTTGTTCTGTTAACTTAATTTTTTTGCTTGTTTTGAGCAAAGGGTAATCTAGTTGTCCAACAAAGCTTTGGTTGCCTTTTTGTTCAAGAACCCAAAGATAATAAAGTAATTGAGCTTTATGCGCATATTCCACTTTATTAGATTTTTTAACTTCATGAATAACACTGTCTTTGATGTGATCAATAGCGATTTTACCATCAATTAAAAATTCCTTTTTTTCTCTTTCGTAGGTCTCTTGATTAATTTGTTTCCCCAAACGTACCCTATCAGAAACATGTTCCATCTGAATACCTCGATCAAACAACCACAATTTGCGTTTACAAATGTGAAAATAGGCTATGTGTGTGCCAGTGACGTGCATCTCTTTTTTGCTACTTAACTAGCAGTGACAGAGCTTTGATTCTCGTAATCAAAGCTACTCATGCGTTCAACAAGCCAATCCTTAGCTTGTTTAATAGCATCGGCACTACCTTTTTCACCTTTGATGTAACCTGCAGCTGGAAGGGTAACAAAAACATCTGCTCCAGCATTTTTATCAATACGTGGCACAGCTTGGTTTTTCTCTACATCCTCACTTAATTCTGCTCGAATAGCTCCTGCTACAGCTGGTGCTTTATCTGAAAGAGCAAATGCTAATGGCTCCATCAAACTAAAGGTGCGAGCTTGATTGCTAGTGATTCTCCAACTGAGCAGACTATCTGCTAAAGCCGGGATGATTTTTTCACGCTGATCTTTAGGACAAACCAAGCAAGGGCCGAAAGAGTTTTCGCTTTCTACCCATTTGGCTTTCTGAAGCTTTTCTTTTATTTGATGATAAACTTCCGGCTCACCTTTAAGCTGATCAATGATGGAAACCGAGAACAATCTTCTAAGATCAATTGCTACATCATAGACAAACAATCCATATGCGCGAGTCTGCTCATTAAGAAACTTTCTTTTTGGCAACCGCTTGTCAATGCGGTCTAAATATTCTGACAACTCTTCAGAGCTCATTTCATTTCCATCTTCGTCTAACAGCGTTACCTTGCTAGCAGGATTTTCAGTACGATCAAAAGTTCCTTCCTCAGCATCGGTGCCTGCCAATAACGGGTGTAATGGTCTCATAGCTGAGATAGATAAAGGACTACGACGCTTAACAGTGTTGTTAGACTCAGCTTTCATATAACCACCAAGTAACTGATCTGGAAATGACGGGTCACAGGGTTGTACAGCAATATCTTCCTTTGGAGATTTTCCCTGCACCTTTTTCCAACGAAACTCAACTGGAGCTAAACCTCTTCCAAGCTTATTCATAGCTTGTTCCATAATGGACCTTTTCACTTGTTGCCCACTAGAAAAAGGCAGACTTCTCCTAAATTGTGGATCCCAATATGTTTTTTGACCATCCTGCACACAAAAAACTGTGTGGTCTGCATGTCGTAAACCTCTTAGGTATAAGTACGGTGACTTCATGATATATCTCCTTTAGTTATTTTTTAATAAATTATACTTAAATTTGGTAAGTGTAGAAAAAAGCTTGAACTGATTATCTGTAACATCTGTCATCAGTTGATTTACCACTTGATTGAGAGTTTTACTGACTGATGAATCATCAACAATAATGGATGACAATTGCTCTATAAACTGTTGACGATTATAAGCTTCCCATAGCGCCTCAACCTGCCTAGTACGGGTACGTAACCGTTTTTCTTTCCCTTCATATTTAATAATATTTTCTGCTAGCTCTTCAGCTAATTTTAATGTTTGTTCGTTATTTAGCATAGCCTCCACCCACGTTAGATAATTAATAAAAGTAAGTTTTCTTTGTTCAGTATTGAGTCTTATTTTTTTAGTATTTACTCTCCCAGCTTGGTATTTTTTTATATTTCTAGGCTTCAAAGATTTTATACCTATACCACCCATGCTACAGGCTTTCTCAAAAGTGAATTCAGTTTTATAAACTTGCTCAATACGTCTGATTTGTGAGCGTTTTAATTTATCGTCTTTATCTATTAACTGTTTAAATAATGCTGGCATTCTTTTTATTTTAGCAAAGCTCAAGTAGAAAAAGCCAAGTGACTTATTCATCTGCCCGTAAGAATACGCATAAACAATTTGTTTGGTTTTATCAGCTTCAATATTTCTAGCAAGTGAAAATATTTGCGTTGACCAATTAGGACGTTTTAACGCAATATATTTTCCTTGTTTATGTATATCTAAATTATCAAGAGTATTCATATAAGCTCTATCCAAGTCACCCTTGTATTCCAATCCATATGTAAGCCAAAGTCCACTCCAAGTTTCTATCTGTCTTCCTTTAACTCCAGTAGTTTCTTGTAAATATTTTCTGTAATATTGCCAACCTTTGAAAAGAAACCATAAGATTTCGTCATTATCAAACAATAGATCATATCCGCCCCCAAAACCCGCGCCCAAAGCTCCACCGAGCCAAGAATGGAGAATGTTGTCTTGTGAAAGATCTAAATCAATATTACTTACTTGACCAGAAGATGTCTCTTCATTTCCACCTGCCATAAATCCAACCCCGACTCCTCCGTGAGGTTGAATATTGTTTTTTTCTACATCCCCTAATACTTCTATAAATTTTTTCTTTCTGTATTTCTGAACTGATATTTTTTCTTTTTCTGCAAGTCTTGAGTAAGACGGCTGAAAGAAAGCTGATCCGTGTACATGCATTAAGTGAAGATGGTCTTCGCTGTCGAACATTACTGGGAAAAATTCATCTTCGAAGAAATCCATAGCAGACAAATTGCCACCTGTTTTTTGGTTGTAAAGCTGAAGAAATTTTTTACCGATTTGTGCTGTGTACATATGCTCCTGCTAAATAAAATTGTTTGGTTTCTTAATAACTAAACCCAATTGTTCATATTCATTCTGTTCCGGCAATATGTATGGTTCACTACCATTTTGAGCTTTAAGTAGTCCTTCTTTGACTGGATATAAACTGCGCTCATTGACAGGTATTTCTAACCACTGCCTTTCTTTCCAACTGGAAGATTTGTATTTGTCGTGATCTTTTTCAAGAATACAAGTTGTTGAATTAATATCTAAATATTTCATTAAAATCGGCTCTGAAATATGACGTAATTTTTCCATAGCAATGCCATTATCTTTCCATTTTACATAACCACTAATTTCTTGCACATTTATGTTTGGATATACCTTGTCAATAAGTGATTGTATTGCAGTGGTATGTAAAGTATCCTCATTGGGCAACATGTCAAAACTTTTTTTCACTACTTCTTTTTTGTATGGCAAAGTAGATTCTGACGGAGCTAAAAGGTGTATTGATTTTAGTTTGCTCTTTTGATTGGGCAAACGATATCTATTTATCCGACCAAATCTTTGAATAAGTGAGTCTATAGGAGCAGCTTGAGTAATCATTCTGTCAAAACTTAAATCTAAACTTACTTCAACTACTTGAGTAGAAACTACAATACAGGGACCATCATTACTATTAAATGTGCTTTGTAACTTCTCCTCTCTCTCCTTACGATCCATTCTCCGAAATCGACTGTGAATGAGCATAGAAGGGATGTCCGGATACTTTTCATGTAATTCGGAATATATCTCTTGAGAATCCCTCACTGTATTGCACACAACTAACAATTTTTCTTGGTTCTGCATTGCTTCATATATAATTGTTTCTAACTCCTGGAAGTTTGTATGTTTGTAAATGGTGTGACGATCATAAGTTTTTAATTCGCTATTTGTTAACTCCACCTCATAAACATGGTCCTTACCACCCAAAATCTTTAGTAATGTTTTATACAACGAGCTTGGCATGGTGGCTGTACCAATGTGAATACGACAATTCTGTTTCATTAATATTTTAACTAATTCAATAACCATCGCTTGGTTTTCAGCTCTATAGGTGTGAATTTCATCTAGAATAACATCGCATTCTTTAAGGTCCAGCAATGTTGATTCAAAACCCATAGTGCCAAAAACTATGTTACTAATTTGATGAGGTGTAAGAATTTTGATATTTGCTCCTACAAATGGTTGCAATTGTACTTCTTGCTTGCTTTGGTCATCCGCAACTAATTTTGATGCTGCATGTAAAAAACGAACGTCGGTATCATCACTCGTCATATTTTGTATTCGCTTATACATAGCATTTATAGAAGCTTGAAATGGTAAAACATAAAAAATCCTATTTCGACATCGTTTAAGTAAGAAGTCAGTTTTGCCCGCCCCTGTCGGAGCGAGAACTAATGTATGTGATTTTGTGTTATTGGTGTCTTTTTGCGATAATGGATATAGATCATTTGGTTCATGCCATTTAACAAAGGTGGGAGGCTGAAACATTCTCTTTAAAAAAGGACTTAAATCCTCTCCAAGAGCAGATGCCATGTGGTCTGCAGACATAAGTAAACCTTTCCACTTTGACCAACCATCACCTAAATTTTCCACGTAATTTAAGCACCACTTTAAAGCTTGCTGGGCTTCCCTTAAACTAATTTCCGTTGTATCTACCCCAAGATTCTTAAGAATTTTTAAAGCTCGCGGCGACCAAACTTCCCAATCTTTTAAATGTGATTCAAACAGCCCCTCCAACCCTTCTCTGTTAACAATATCGATCAAACCTCTAGATCGTTTATCATGTTTGGTAGATTTATGATGTGCAACTACCATTTCTGTTAAGAAAGGCCATTTATCTTTATCAAATAAAGGTAAAAATGCTAAAGATGAAATTTCATGACGATGCGGTATTTTTTGAAGACGAGCATCACCCTCTTTAAAACCATGAACAAAAGCTTGATAAATAGGATGGGCCTTACCAATATCATGCAAATAGGCCCCTTCTTGAGCCAGAGAGGCTTTTATCTCAAAGTTTTTTGCAAGTAAAATAACAGAAGAAGCAACATGACTTAAGTGCTCCTGCAATGTGATTGGATTATAAGTCTCACTTTTAGCTAATAATTTCCGTGATCGATATTCTTTTAACGTCCACTTCATAGTACTGATTCCCTAATTGCGTTATCTGAGATTTCTAACTGTCCATACATTGGAGCAAAATCATCAAAGCGATTATAACCAACCATAAGATCCGACTTTTTGTCTGTGAAAAGTAGCTCAAATCCTTCAATTTTATCAAATTTCTCTTCTGATACTTTTTTCACCTTTTTTTTCTTGTCAGCAAACAACACGTCCTCATTTCTACACAAACATATGTGTTGTTTGTATGCAATTAAAGCATCTTTTTTTGATGAAAAAGCAAGAGTAAGTTGAGGATTGATTAATGCACCCCTAGTAATAATACTAAAATTGTGACCTGGTTTCTTGATAAGCTTAGGTCTCGTTTGCTCTTGCTGTCTTGAGTAATTTAAAAAACTTAATTTATGTCTCAAAATTTCTTCTACTTGCAATTTTTGCCTTATACCCTCAATTATGGATTGGGTAAGAAATTGCTGACTATAAGTGAGTGTATCCCGCACAGCAGTCCACGGTTTAATAAAACCAAAAGGTCCAACATATATAACTGTATAATAATCCCTGCTTTTCACTTCAATGCTCCAAATCCACAACCGGTAGAATGACCAATACCAACAAGCCAAGCGAATTTAATAGCCTGACGATCTCCTTCTAGTATCACTGGGCACATGCTAGCGCGGTTTTGTATATTATTAATAGTAACTAATTGTGTTTTGGGATTTTTATAACCAACATCAAACTTGGCTTTAGCTTTAGTCTTTATACCAGCCTTTTTAAGCTTAGATCGCAATGAACGAGTCATAACCTCACTTGCTTTGTCACCATCCTCCCAAGTTAAGTGTGAAGTGTCTTTTCCATTAAAGTATTTAACAAGCACAGGACTAGCAACTTGAAATGATTCTTTTTTAGAAAATTGTGGTGGTTTTTGCAATTGAACCTGACTGATAGTTAAGCCACTAAACATTTTTGGATTTTTGTTAATTCCACTAATGCATTTTTTAGCTAACTTATTGTCATAAAAATTAATAAACCAGTGTGATCCTGAAGGAAATTCTAAACCACCAGTTACATTTTGACCGTTCATCAGCCACGAAAAAGAGTAAAGAGAAATCTCATCATGAACTTTATTCTTACCCAACCATTTGTGCAAAGTGCTTAAAAGTAACTGCTGATTATTATAAGAAACAGTCTGGCTATTGGGTGTAGTGTATAAATGCAACCTCATTTTTTAACCATATCTATGATTTAATTCTATAATTTTCAATTTATAATACATGTTTCCCTCATTAAGATTCTTAAACTTCCTCAATAAAAGTATAGCTGGAAGCTTTTAGAGCTAAGGTAAGTCCTACACTGACTGGAATAAGGATCTTAGCCTGGACTGCACCTCTACTCTAATACAGTAAGAGGCACAGCTTGATCATTTTTGTTAATGTTTTGTTTTTGCCAGTTTGCTTCAAATTCATTCGGTGGCAAATATCCAAGTGACGTACGCAATCTTTCTTAATTGTAAATCTGATCGATCAATTTGAAAAGGTTTTCTTTTGCCTGATAAATATTTTAGTAGTCTTTTAAGTAGACTTCGTTGGTTTTGAGGGTTTTAAAAAAGGATTTAGCAATCCCATTTTCCCAAGGAGAAGCAGGATCACTCATCGAAATTCTAATCCCATGAAACTCTAGTAATTTGATGTATTCATGGCTACAGTACTGAACTCCTTGATCAGAGCGGTGGATTAACTACTCCTTGGCATTGTTAATGTGCTTTTCCTTAATTGCCATTTTTAAGGCTGTAGTCACTAAATCTGAATCAATATTTCTACTTAAACAGTAACCAATTACTTTTCTGGTAAAAGCGTCAGCAATGACTGCCAGGTAGATAAATCCTTCTGGTAATCTGATGTAGGTAATATCACTTGCCAAGACTTGGTGTGGTCTAGCAACATCAATATTTTCT
>JAYEJP010000106.1:0-6956 GCA_034660615.1 Patescibacteria group bacterium | reverse complement strand
GAGAACCACAATCAATAATTAATTTTCTTGCTTGCGCATTAAATTTTGGTATTTCAACTCCAAATTTTCTATCAAAAAGATTTCCATTTACATAGGGGAATCTTGAGAAAGGACTAGTAAAGTTGTTTTTATCTTTTGTATCCAGTGCATCAAATAATCTATCAAGGAAAGTGTCTAAATCTCCACCATTGACTTGAGTAAAATCTTTAATTGAATTTGTAAAGATATTGGCATCATCTTTAGAGAACACCTTTGTGTCTTCTGCAAAAAAACAGAATAATAATCTAGAAAAGAAAACATTAAGATTGTGTCTAAATTTACTTTTCTTATTTTTTAATCGATCTTTGTTAACAAGTTCTATCTCATTGTAGAGGTTTTGCATTTTGTCAGCAGCTCTTTTATCAGCAAGAGCTTCAGTTTTTTCATCAATGACTTCATCACCAGTCCATCCAAAAAAGAAGTCTACATGTCTATCAATATCTTTCCAATCTATTTCTAAAGAATTGCCTTTTTTCAGATCTTTAGCCGCAAACTTTTTTAGGTCTGTAGCAATAATAAATCTAGGATTGTATCTAGCAGTTAGAGAATTTTTTTCTAGTTTTTCAACTTCTGCAGGAAGACTTTTATATTTTTTAATATATTTAAAATAGACAATGCCTCTTTGAAGGAATGAGTTTTTATCGTCAGCAACATTAATTGTTCCCTTGCGTAATTTTGTGATAGATGAAGCAGAACGTCCGTATGCAGCCATTAATTCAAAGAGAATATCTTCAGTATATACTTCTCGGTTAGCTAATTCTGTGACATTTCTTTGAACATCTGAAAAATTAATTCTCATAACTAGTTGTTTTTCTTAATTAGTCTGTTTATTTCATCAACCTTGAATCTTCTGTCACCGCGTTCGTTGATGGTAATTGTATCAATTTTTCCTTCTCGATCCCACCTTCTCAGTGTTTCTGGATGAACTCCAAGCATTTCAGCTGCTTCGCTGATCTTGAGTAGCTTGTCATTTTTGCTTAAAGTCATTATTTCTTATACATTGTTATACTAACCTAAACATTATAGAGGTATAATAAGCTTGTAGACAACAGCAATAGTTAGCAAAGAAGTAGAAAAATGTCACAAATGATGGCTCTTCAGAGGTTTAATTTAACTAAGAGAGAATTGAGGCTTAAATAAGTCCAAGTATTGGACCAACTGCATAAAGCCCAATCATAACAGTATCTTCAAATCCAGATTCATCTTCAGCTTGATACTTACCAGCTTCAAGAATTTCACTAACTAGGTCAGATTCTGTAAGTTCTTGGTCTGGATCATTTTCGACATAAGCCTTAAAGGCTTCATCAAAACCAACACTTAGTACACTAGGTACTATATCTTTAACCGCAGCAATTATTTCAGGAGAGATTTTTTCTTTTTTATTCATATTTATTAAGCATTATAACAACAAAAACAACCTATTCCAGGCTCTAAAATCACGGGGAATCCACGACTCCTTCGCTTCGCTCAGTCGCATGCATTACCCAGGTGCTCGTTCCGCAAGCGGTCCTCGCACTTGGCGGCAGAACTAGCTTCACTTCGTTCAGCTGGGCTCTTTTCTAACCATGAAAGGTCATAAATAACAAAAAAAACCGCTGTATAGCGGTTTTTATTATTTGTGACCCCGGGGGAATTCACTGCTCGCATTACTCAGTAATGCTCCCAGTACTTCTCAGGCTCACATGGATATTTAAGTTATGGATGTATGTTCGCTTGAAGGTCGGAACTAGCTTCACTTCGTTCAGCTGGGCTCTTTTCTAACCATGCGATCAAACAACAAAAAAAGAACTCAAACAGAGTTCTTTTTTTATCGTGTGACCCTAAGTTGTATTATTTCGAACACTTTACTTGAAGAGGCAGTTGAGGCTATTATGGCTTTGATGAAGGTTTTTGAGGAAGGAAATCAAGGTTGTTTACTAGAATTCGCTATTTTCTAAACCTTAAATTTATATAATCCTCTAACTCTCGACCATTCAATTCAGTAGTACTGTTTCCTGTTCGAGTAAAGAATCTTTCTTGTCTTTGGTCTTTAACATATATATGTTTTAAAGCTGGCTTGCATTTAACAACAAATATTTGTTTGTCGTTGTAATCTTCAAACTGAGGGTGAATGTACAAAGCATTTTCCGAACCCATCCGATCACGAATTAAGTTCATTGCATGTAAATAGAATTTATCACTGTTTTCAAATACATCGGCTTCTAATCCTAATGACTCACCATTATCATTTACCCCTACAACTAGTACCCCACCATTGGTACTTAAGAATGCAGCAATAGTTTAAAAAAAGCCATCTCTATTTTGCAATCTTTCTTGCTGGTATAAAGATTAACTCTCATGGTTGATTTAAATTCAATGTTCTCTGATTTGCCACTTTGGATTAGTTGGTCTACTGAAGTTATTTCTTCATCTAGCATTATCAACAGAATTAAATAAAGACTTAACTTAAATTAAACCTAATTCAGTTTTTAATTCTAATTCCTCATTACCTTTTAAACTTTTTAAGCGAGATTGTGGATCATCGTTTGTCATATCTTATTTATTAGATATTTTTTTATACTATTCCAATCTGGAAATTTTTTTGATCCAAAAAGAAGTAACTCACCAGTGAATTTATCAGCACCTCTTTTTGTTCGATCATCAATCAGATAATCCCCAATATTTAGATTTTTATGATGCGTTAAGATTAGTTTTTTATAAGCTTCTGTGCCCAAATATTTTTTCACCCAATTTAATTTATCTGACCAAGCTGACGGATTTTCCCATGGAGAAGTAGATAGTATATAGGTATCAAAATATTCACTTAGCTCCTTATATGTTTCAACAGCATTTTCAATGGGAATCATTTTGCTAAAAATATTAGGTACCTCATCTAACCTAGATTCATATTCTTTTTTTATCTCATCAGAAAGTTGATTAATCCCAGATTGAAAATCTACCAGTACATTGTCTAAGTCTACATAAAGAATTTTTTTCATATAGTTATCCCTCTAATTCCCTAATTCAACTTTTTTTATCCCCAATGACTATCGATGTATTCGTTAGCCTCTCGGATTGACAGGCTTTGACTGGAGGCAGAAGCTCTAATGTAAAAGACTGGCTCTCCTTCTTTTTCTAGATACATTTTATGGGCAGCTTCTGAAACAGTAACAACACAAATTTCTTTATCATCAGTTTTTACGATTTCTGGCTTAATATAATCAAAGGCTTCTTTACCCAGGCAATCAGCAATGGCAGAATCTAAGTTGTTTAAAAAAGCATCTTTATCACCGCCTTTGCCCAAAGTTTTAAAATCGTTAGTTAGACCCAAAATCTCGCCATCATCTTTAACACCAATAAATAGTTGCCCACCCTCTGTATTCATTAGAGCAGCCAAAGTTTTAAGCACTTCAAATTTTAAGTCTTTATTAGTTTGGTTGCGATAATAATCCCATCTTAACGAAGATTTAAACTCTACATAATTATTTTCACCATTATTGATAGTGTCTTGATAATCAATTTCTTCTTCCTCTGCACCACCCTGATATTGTAGATAGTAATGATTGATAAATTTATTAAATGCATTGGCTAACAATTTGCGCCTTGATTTTAAGAAATCCTCATAGTTTTCTAGTGACCATAAATGTGAGTCTGTGGGAACACAATGAGAGGCTAGAATTTGCTCGTCAATTTCTGCTAAGTAGTCTTTTGGTATTTTGTTAGAGATAGAGTAATTACTGTCTCTTGTAATAAAAGCTCTGTTTGCGATTTCATTAACCCTTTTTCGCTCCAAATGGTTGTCTGAGTCGTACAAGTTATCATAGAGTAGGCTTCTAGGGAAAATGTGATGGCTTTGGATGGAATAATAGCCTCCTAGAGTGTCTCGGATAGAGCCGCCATTTTGCCAATCTTGAGCTTTTCTCCATTTAGAAACTATGTAAAGCAAACGATGGAGTGGGTTTCCAGCTCCTCTGCCTTCTAAGTCACTAGCTTTCAGTTCGATTCTGCCCTTCATATCTAGTAGCTCATCAACCAAGTTTTTAATGGAACCAGTTTTTTGGGTAGCTAGAAAGACATCACGGTCAAGCCTTTGATCTGTTTGACCGCTGTAACGACTCCAAACGTGAGCTAAATGTAGCCAGTAAAGAAATCCGTTTTTAAGTTGCTGACTAGGAAACGATTCATGTTTTAGTAGATATGCAATCAAAGGGATAAAAACGTTGTTTGTTCTCAGATCATCAGAGCTATCTATGAAGCCAGATTCTTTGGCGATTGGAATGAGGTAGTCAACAACTTTAGCTACCTGTTCCCAATTGTTTTTGTACGAATCCTCGGTTTGCTTCTCTAGGATTTCATAAGTCATAGCTTTAAACAAAGCTGATCCAGTGACAGAAATAACCATACATCTAGTGAAGAAGTCTAAGTTAAAGTCAAAATTTGTTTGCTGTAGTTCTTTTTGTTTATCTTTAATTTTTTGACGAACATTAGGCCATTTGCCTGCAATATGAGCTAGAACAAGCTCAGCATCAGTCAACGGTGTGCCTTGAGAATTAACTCGGTCAAAAACATCAATTGCTTCATAAATAGTTGCCTGATGGCCAACTTCTTGAATAGGAAAAGTTTTATTAGTAATTGAATGTAGTTTCCTTAAGTTTTTGCTTAGAGTTCTGTTTAGTTGGCGTTCATTTTTCACCTCCATTTGATCAATAACATCGTAAGCGTCAATCCCGTTTGGTTTAAGACAAGCAGTTACTTTTTGCCATTGAGGATTAGCTTCCATTAATTGCTTTTGATAGTAGCGAAATTCTTCTGTTTTTAAATTAAAGCATAGATCTCTTGGGTCATGAGTGATATCTTCTTGGTTGTAGTATGGAGGAATCTGGTCTTTGATAAAAAGGTAGAGGGTAGTTAATCGTTGCTGTCCATCTAAAAGAACGCTAGTGTATCCTCTGGCCTGACGGTCAACGGCGTCGTTTTTGATTTGAGGAGGATTTTCAGTTTTCCAGACTAACAGGCTCCCTACGGGGTAACCTCTGTATAGAGAAACCAGTAACTGTTTGGCTTGTTCTTTGGACCAGACATACTCCCTTTGAAATTCAGGGAGAACCATTTGTTTGCTGGTAATGTCATACAAGATATTGTCGATTGTTTTCATAAATGGGTTATTTAGTTTATTGTTAATATTTTTATTTTAGCATAGTCAGTGTGGGGGGTTTCATTGCCGGGTCTTAGCTAGAGGTTTTCAATCACAACATCCAGGACTTCGTCATCTAATTCATTAATTCTGTCAATGAGGTCGTCGGCTTGGTCAGCTACCTCGTCTTCCAGCTCAGGGGTTAGGCCTTCTTGATCGATTTTTTCTAGTAGATCGTCTTGGTCCATGAGTTTATTTTAGCACGAATATTTTTGTTGAGCCGTTTTATACATACACCTCAATAAATTTTGCAACATAATTTCGTCCCAGATTATTTGTATGTCTGCCTCTAAGTCAGACATGTATTGTTGAAGCACTTTTCTACTTCTCAAGTACTTTGTTTGGGCACTCCACATTCGCCCTCCTTTAGTTTAATTAATAAAAAAAACACCATTGCCCGTAGGCGAGTGGTGTTTAAACAACATATATCTATTATACACCCAAGAACCAGTTAAAAACAGCTCAGTGGATGCTAAAATACTCCATATGAACGATTGGGGTGAATTAGCTAACCAGATTATTAAATTTGCATTTCCCTTTGTAAAGAAGGCTGAAAAGCGAAGAAATGAGGAAGCGAAGCGCTATAAGAAAATTTATTCTCCTCTTTTAATCCTGGTTAGAGATGTAGATTTTGAGTCTTCTAGCAAGATCACCTTCTTACAAAAAATTAAGTATTACTTTCAATGTATTACGGAAGGACACTATAGGTATAGACTGGAGCTTTTCAATCGAAAATCAACTAATGACGAACACTATTACACTTCTACTTCTCAGAAAATCAGTCTTGATCAGATTGAAGAAATAGTAGATCAAAATATTGAGATTGCAGACAGACATCTAATAGAAAAATTAGATAGAGCAGTCAGAGCAAAAAGATACAAAAAAGAGCAAGTCAGTCTTGAGCGTAGTATTAATCCAAAGTACTATGGTAACTTTGTGCCTGAAGAATTTCTGGATCTAGTAGGCCACATCTACAAATATGGCAAAAAACTGAAAAAGAGATATCAATTTTTAGTTAACATTAGACAAGGATAAACAAATTAATTTAAACCTGCCCCTTTTCCAACTTCCTAAACCACTCTGAATATCCTTCAGGTCTAAGTAAAAAGAACTCATAGTGTTGCTTCACCGAGTCTCTAAATTCAGGCTTGAAGTTGATTGGATTTTCTTTCTCTAACCGTTTATTAACACTATCAAAATGCTCCTTGCCGGCTTCAGTTTTAGCAGGGACCACATTCTTATCCATCTCCACGTCACCTTTAATTTCGACCACTAAAATTAGTTTTTTTATACCTTGGTTTTGCAGCTTCCTTAACTTCGAGCTATCGTTATCATTGCCCGTTTTCAACAAATATTGATTGAGGTCTAACTTGATGAAAAAGTCTGGATTAAAGCTACGAGTGACGCGATCCTTTCCACCTTTCCAAAAGGTGTAATCCAAACTATAAAAGCCTTTATCCGATGACTTAACCCAAGAATCAACCAGTTTAGAGTTTTCAATCAGCTTACATACAAATTTACGCTCTGGCTCATGGCTAACGATAATCATGTCTAGTGGGGTTCTAAACATAGACTGATTGACTACAAATACATTCTTTTTCGGTAGTAGCATGCGGATATAGTCCTCGTTGAATTCATATGGCTTGCCGTATAAATCCATTTGTTCATTATTTTGCTCGGCTTCATTTTTTTCTGTTTTTTTCTCTAGTTCTTCTAAATTAGCTAAATTGCTGTCTGTTAATTC
>JAYEJP010000105.1:0-7261 GCA_034660615.1 Patescibacteria group bacterium | reverse complement strand
GTAAGAAATTCCTGAGGATGAAAAAAGCGAGCATTAAATAAACTTAAAACCAAAACCAAAGCGAAGAAACTTCGATTCAGCTTTTTACATTTCTTAAACTTGGTTCCTAAAAGAATTGCTCCCAACAGACTAATCAACAAAATCATTATCACCATATACCTCCACGGAAACTGAATATATTTCATTAGACTAATCTTTTCCCAAATAATTCTAGTTTTAGGTGTGGTTAGTAAAGTTGCAAACAAGAAAACAATCAACAAATTGAAAGGAAGCGCCAAGGTTTGAAAAACCTGAGTTAGTTTTTCTTTTCTTCTAAATGCTTGCAACAAGTTAATAACAAAAAATACCCCTAAACCAACTAGGACAAAAATTTGACCATAACCTAAGAAAAAAGAAATATTGTCATTAGGGCCCCAGGAGCTACCACCAAAACCCCAACGAGGATTAACAAACTGTCTTAAATACAAAAAATGTAATCTAAAATCAAAATAACCAGTTAAAATCAATTCTTCCATTTTGGTAAAACTTTTTTCTGCATAACTAGGTAACCAATAAAAACAAGAAATCATTAAACTCATTAACCCTGCCCAAAAAAGACTAAAAAAAGATGATAATTTCAGTTTTATTTTTTTGTCAAAATGCAAATGAAACACTAAAATCAACAAATATAAAAAAATAAAAGGCGCTGCAATTAACACTGTCAAATTATGACTAAGAACCATTAATAATAAACTCAATGTCAAATGAGGCCAATATTTATTTTTGCCTTTTACAATTTTGGTTAAACTCCATAAAATCCAAGGCAGCGCTATTAAGCCCCAGGTTTCATTCAAAGCACCACGAATAAATAAGTTTAAGGCTCGATAAGGAGCGAGCGTAATTAAAGCTGCAGCCAGCACTCCCCCTCGTCTTTTGGCAAACTCTTTGCCGAGTAAATAGGCGCCAATTACAGTTCCCAAATTTGACAGCAAATATAAAAACTTAATCGAACCGACTAGATTGTTAGTCAACCAGTAAAAAATTGATCCAACATAAAAAGGAAGCGGTCCATAAAACTCAAATAAAGGCATACCATAGCCATAACCGAAATTTTTTGTCCAACGCACTGGAAAATGACCATCTTCTAAGGCCCTGGTCATTTCAGCAATTCTGGCACCACTAGTATAGTCATGAACTCTAAAAAAATTATTGTTAAGCAAAGACCAGCTTGAACCTAAAAAAATTAATATCAACAGGAAAGCAACAACTTTTTTCTTCATCTATTTTATTTTAACTGACAAGGTCTCTAATTTCTAACAAGATGCACTTCATGCTTATTACTTAAGGATGCCCACCTCTGGTTTTTCTCGTATTTTAGTTGCATCAGATGCTTTTAATGAGATAATACGAACATGACAGAAGAACAAAAATCCGATCAGTCAAATAATAAACCAAGAGGTTGGCAATTAGTATTTAAACTCTATTTAATCTTTGCCTGCTCAATTCTAACCTTAGTTCTTATTGCATTAATAAGTTCATATCTCATTATTAGACCTAAATATAATAAATTTTTATCTGGAGCTAACTTGAATCAAGATCAGTTCTATCAACTGGTGAAGGCAGGCTATAATCAAAATCTTTCTACTGTCTTAGGAGAAGATGACAAACTTAGTTTGTTAGTTTTGGGAGTTGATTCGCTTGAGCAAAGGCCAGGATCGCCAGCTTTGACAGACACGATGCTGCTTGCGCAAATTGATTTTAATCAAGCTCAAATTACAACTTTGTCTCTACCGCGTGATTTATGGTCTGAAGATTATCAAACTAAAATTAATGCTCTGTACACTTATGGCCTAGATCGCTATCCAGAAAATCCAACGCAATTCCCCACTAACGTGGTACGAGAACTTACTGAAGTTGAAATAGATAACACTGTTGTTCTCAGTCTTGAACAACTAGCTGAGTTGATTGATTTGGTTGAAGGGGTTGAAATTTTTGTTGAAAATGGGTTTGTTGACAAAGAATTTCCGCGCACAGATGTTGATGTTACTCAAGTCACGGATCCTGAAAAATTGTATGAAACCGTAGAATTTAAAACTGGCACCGAACAAATGATGGGAGAAAGAGCTTTAAAATATATCCGCAGTCGTCATAGCCAAGATGATGAGGGCACTGACCTTGCTCGAAGTTTAAGACAACAACAGATAATTAATGCTTTAATTGAAAAATTATCTCAACCCAAAATCTACTGGCATCAGCCTGAATTGGCAGGCAAATTATTAAATTTTTATCAAACAAACTTTAATCAATATTTTCCCACTAAAAATTTGATTACCATTGCTTTGGATTTAGGTGAAAATATGCCTAATTTAGAATTTAAATCAGTAGCTCTCTCTATATACCCTGATGAAGAAAATGGGGTTATTTATCATCCTAAGCCAAGCAATCAATACCAAGATCAATGGGTTTATTTAATTAAAGATCATGTTGAATTCAAAAAAGAAATTAAGGATTTGTTTACGGATAATTAGCAATTTAAATATTTTATGAAGAAGATTTGGGTAAGAGTTTCGCCAAATAAAAAGCAGTGTCGAGTAACTAAAATGGATTGCCTGCCAGGCATAAATCAACCAGGATATAAAGTTGACTTAACTGCTTTGGCTAAAGACAATCAAGCCAATCTGCAATTGATAGAAGTGCTAGCTGCTCATTTTAAGTTAAATGAGAATCAAATATTTATTAGCCAGGGAGCTACTCAGCGTAATAAACTAATCACTCTGACCAATTAATTCTTGCTACACTATACTAATAGTGTCAATATTTATGAAAAAGCAAAAACAAACAACTTCCCTTGAACCCCCGATAAAAACTAAGTGGTTAATTAGAATATTGTTGTTGATAATTGTCAGCCTAGCTTTTTTAGCTGCTTATTATCAGTCGGCTCTAAAACTAGAGATCAAAAAATATAACAAGCTTGAAGATAGATATGTGCGCGTCAGAGAAATGCTGGGTCGAGGAGAAACCCAAAAATTAATTGATCAATCCCACGAACAAGAAACTAACAACTAATTATGACTCAACAAACTCACTCAAATAAAACACTTTTAGTAACTGGCGGAGCTGGTTTTATTGGTTCTAACTTTATCCACTATTGGCTGAGAAATCACTCTCAGGATAAAATTATCAACCTTGATGCTTTAACTTATGCCGGTAACCTGGCTAATTTAGAAACAATTAAAAATAATCCTCAATATGTTTTTGTCGAAGGCGACATTAAAGATAAGAAGCTCGTAAACAAAATTATGGACGATGTTGACTGGGTGGTGCATTTTGCAGCTGAATCTCATGTAGATCGCTCAATTAAAAACCCACAGTTATTTCTAGAAACTAATGTCTTAGGTACTCAGGTTTTACTTGAAGCCGCTCTTGATCATAAAATTGAACACTTTCATCACATTTCAACTGATGAGGTATTTGGAGCACTGCCTTTGGATAGCAAACAAAAATTTCAGGAAGACACCAATTACAATCCTCATTCACCTTATAGCGCCAGTAAAGCGGCTAGTGATCATCTAGTCAGAGCCTATGGCGATACTTATCAGCTTCCCTATACGGTTACTAATTGCTCTAATAACTACGGCCCTTACCAATTTCCTGAAAAGTTTATTGCTTTGACTATTACTAATTTGCTTGAGAATAAAAAAATCCCAATTTATGGAGACGGTAAGTATGTGCGCGACTGGCTTTATGTGGAAGATCACTGTCGAGCAATTGATCTAGTGCTAAATCAAGGTGAAATGGGAGAAACATATTTGGTTGGAGGTTTGACTAAAGATATTTCCAATTATGAGATTGCGCAAATGATCTGCGAGATAATGGGTGCTGATTTTGAATCTACTATTGAATTTATTAAAGATAGACCCGGTCATGACCGTCGTTATGCAGTCGATTGGTCAAAAATTAAACAAAAACTTAATTGGGAGCCAAGTGTTAATCTTAAACAAGGTCTAGAAGCAACTGTTAAATGGTATCAAGATAATCCCCAATGGTGGCAGCCTTTCAAACAACAAAACCAAACTTGGTTTAAAGAACAATATCAACAAAATTGACCACCTATGGCTGATAATAACGAAACAAATTCTGAAAAAATTCCCTTACTTGCAACTGGCTTGAACGGGTTGGTGGGGTCAAAATTTACTCAATTGTTTCAAAACAAGTATACTTTTGATGGTTTGGATGTGAGACATCCAACTAATCCCGTCGATATCACTGACAAACAAGCTGTCGATCAGGCCATTGGTCAGTCACAAGCACAATCTTTAATTCATTTAGCAGCTTTTACCAATGTAACTGCAGCCTGGAAACAAAATAATGATAAAAACGGCTTAGCTTATCAGGTCAATGTTATTGGCACGCAAAACATTGTTGAAACTTGTCAAAAATATCACAAACATTTAATTCATATTTCAACTGCATATGTTTTTGACGGTGAGAAAGATGAAGTGTATTTGGAATCGGATCAACCCAACCCGATAGAGTGGTACGGGCAAACAAAATTGGAAGCAGAAAAAATAGTGACAAACAGCGATTTAAATTGGGCGATTCTAAGAATTGATCAACCTTTCCGCTCTGATCCTTTTGAAAAAACTGACATGGCTCACAAAATCATTCAAGGTCTAACTGCAAATGAGCTATATCCTATGTTTGATAATCATTATTTTGGACCAACTTACATTAATGATTTTGCTAAAGTATTGGATTTCTTTGTTAGTCAGCAAAAAACAGGCTTATTCCATGCCACAAGTGGCGAAAAGTGGTCAGATTTTACTTTTGCCCAGATAATAAAAGAGCAACTTAATCTTCCTGGAGATATTAAAAAGGGAGACCTTAACGATTATCTTAAAAAATTGGATCGACCTTATCAGCGCAGTACGGCGCTAGATAACAACAAGTTGGCAGCAGAACTAAGCTTTGAATTAAAATCAGTCAAGCAGGCAGTAGCTGAAATTGAGATTTAGCTCATTTTTTGGGGTTAAGAGAAATTTTGCAAACACAAATTTTTCACGAATATCATTTACTCAAGCTTTTTTCTTTGTTCTTGTCTCCACTCAGCAATTTTTTGGTGATTGCCACTTAAAAGAACTGGTGGAACTAACCAGTCTCGATAATTTTCTGGACGAGTGTATTGCGGATAAGCTCCCTCTCCTTTTTTAGAATGAGACTCACCTTCTAGACTTAATTCATTCCCTAACACTCCAGGTACTAAGCGCCCAACTGCATCAACCATGACTAAAGCCGCTGGCTCTCCTCCAGTTAAAACAAAATTCCCCACTCTTATTTCTGCGTCAACTAAATACTGAGCCACTCTCTCATCAACCCCCTCATAATGCCCACAAACAACGGTTAGTTGTTTTAGCTGAGAAAAATTTTGAGCAGTTTGTTGTTTAAACAACTTACCTTTGGCTGAAGTTAACACAATTAAACTGTCTTTCTGTCCTTTTTCTACTTTTAAACTCTCCAAAGCTCGATCAATCGGTTCAACCTTCATCACCATACCTGCTCCCCCACCATAAGGAGGCAAGTCAGTTACCTGATGTTTATCAGTAACAAACTGCCTAATATCAACCACATTAATTTCAATGATTCTCTCCTCTTGAGCTTTGCTTAACATAGAACTGTGCAAAGGAGTTTTGAAAAAATCTGGAAATAAGGTTAAAACATTAATTTTCATATTCGGTTATGTTTTGAAGCATTATGTTTTGAAGCTACCTAGACGTATCCTTAGGCTTTGCTTACAATCATACATATTGTATAACATTGATAAACTATTTTTTAGAAAGCAGTAATTATGAAAATTACATTCATTGGAACCGGATTTGTAGGCTTGGTTTCAGCCGCAGTTTATGCTTCCTTTGGCAATCAAGTTACTGGACTTGATATCGACGAAGATAAAATTAAGAAATTAAAAAAAGGCAAAGCACCTTTTTATGAACCAGATCTAGAGGAAATGCTCAAAAATCAACAAAAAAAGGGCAACCTTAATTTTACTACTGATTATGAAAGCTGCATTCCTGAATCAGAACTAATTGTGATTGCAGTCGGCACTCCTTCAAAAGAAAATAATGAAGCTGATCTGAGATATGTGTATACTGCTACTGAAGCTTTAGCCCCTCATCTTAAGCAAGAAGCAATTGTTGCTATCAAGTCAACTGTTCCCCCAGGCACTTTAGATTATGTTGAAAAAATTATAAAAAAACATACGGATGTTGAATTTTACACTGCTTCTTTGCCTGAATTTTTACGCGAAGGAAGTGCTGTCGCTGACACACTCAATCCCGATCGAGTTCTAATTGGTGCTAATAACCAAGTAGCGATTGATAAATTAGAACAATTGAGCAAATCTCTTAAGGCACCAATTGTAAAAATGACCGCTGAATCGGCACAGATGGCTAAGTATTCAGCTAACGCCTATCTAGCGACTCGGATTACTTTTATTAATCAGATCGCTAATTTATGTGAACAAAACGGAGCTGATATTAATGAAGTGATTGAGGGCATTGGTTATGACAAAAGAATTGGCGATCATTACTGGTATCCAGGATTTGGCTATGGAGGGTCTTGTTTCCCTAAGGACGTTAAAGAGTTAGCTGCTTATTCATTAAAAGTTGGGCAAGACAGCAACTTGATGGTAACGATTAATAAACTTAATAAACAGCGTATTCCAAAATTGATGTCTAAGTATCGTTACCAAGTTGGTTGTTGGAAAAAGAAAAAAGTAGCAGTCCTAGGCTTAGCATTTAAGCCTGGAACTGATGATACTCGCCAAAGCCCGGCTACAAAAGTAATTCCTTGGTTGATTGATCAAGGCTCTGAAGTAACTGGCTATGATCCAATGGCTACTTGGCAACCTGATGAAAAAGCTGGTCAATATCAGCAAACAGATTCGATTCGTAGTGCTGTCAAAAATGTTGACGTAATTATTTGTTTGATCGAATGGCCCCAAATCATTAAATTTGATTTTGCCAAAACCAAGCTCGAGAAAGAACAATACTTTATCGATGCACGAAATCAATTTGAACCTGATACAATAAAACAACCTGGTTACAAATATATTGCAATTGGCAGAAATTGATTATTTATGAGTAATTCAAATCCAGTTATTTTAATTACCGGAGGCACAGGTTTTGCCGGTTCTCACCTTGTAAAATACTTATTTGATCAAGGTCAAACCAATGTCCACGTCACTTCTTACGGCAGTAATACTGATTTTGTTAATCAAATTCTT
>JAYEJP010000104.1:0-7440 GCA_034660615.1 Patescibacteria group bacterium | reverse complement strand
CCTAGTTCAAACTTGGCCCATTCTGATTTTTTAGGACTACAATCAAACGGTAAAGGCATATCTTTAGCCAGTAAATATCCCCCAAACTGATGTTGGTCAAAAATCTTGGGTATCTCTAAAGTGACAGTATCATTTTGTTTTAGATCAACCGTTTTTTGAGACAGATACGAATCAAGTGAGCCCTGGTCTTCAGACCAAACCCACCAAATATTTCTATTTCCAGCCTGATAGGCCACCAATTGATTAGTTATTCCAAAACTTAAACTTCCTAAAAACTCAGTAGGACTGAGTCTAGTTAGCCTCTGTTCATTAATGAATAAATTGAGGTTTTCAATATTTTCAACTGAGGTTGTACCAGCTCTAATTACAATTGGCTCAATTTTTGTCTGCTGATTAACCCTTAAACGTGGCCCTTGGATTTTAATCATTATTTGATAGAAAGCAAATTCTGAACTCTCTTCAAGTTCAACAATTATTGGCAGTTTTTTCTCAAGATTAGAATATTCTGGCCAAATTAATTTTCCGTCTAAACTTAATTCAGTATCTAAAGTGATAAACTCCTTATCAATGGTGACCATTTGGTCTTGCTTATCTTGGTTTTGCGCCTCAAACTCAGCGAAAGGATAATCGATTTGACCAGCATCAGTCTCTATATAAGCAGTTTGTTGATGGTATAACCAATCTTTACTAATAGAACCTGGCTGAGACAGAACAGAGACATAATCGTGACTAAAAACCTCTTTATTTTCTGCTCCAGTTCTCTCGTAAATCTTTAAAGGCTGCTCCAAGGCTAAATCAGAGAATATCTCTTTTAGTTCATAATTTTGATCTTGATTTAAGAATTCGTCTAACTGTTTTTGATAAAGAAGCCCCTTATCGCTTTTGCAGTGTTCTAAATTAGGATCTAAAAAAATCCATCGAACTTGATATTTATCTAAAACCTGATCCAATCCTTGGTAATCTGGCTGCCTTAAAGCGTATCTTGCCTCAAAGAAAAAGTTTTCGTTAGCTTGACTCCAGACATCAAAAGTTCTACTTAGATAAGGCTGCTTAATGCCAAACCACATGTAGCCAGAACCATAATAGCCCCAAGGTCGAGTGTACCAACCCTTAGCACACTCAACTGGCAGTTCTACCACTCTGCCTTGTTCTTGATTATTGAAGTAGTCCATCACTTTAAAATAAGAATCTGGAATAGCCGTGATTAACTGGTGATCAAACAGCTTGCCTTGCATAACAGGCCAGCCAAATAGCATCAGTCCAATCATGACCGCAAATATCAAAAGATACTGGAAGAAATCAAACTTCAGGATTCGTTTTATTAACTGAACCATAAAAACTAATCCAAAAACTAAAAACAGGGAGTAGAAAAATGCCATCAACAGCCCAAATTTAGTAAAAGCAGTTCTAAACGTCTGGGCTAATAAATCTGATTGATTAAATATAAAATTCATTACCCACTTAAAAGGAGGCACTTGTGGAGCTAAAAATCCGAAAGCTATTAAACCTGAAAAAGCATAACTTTTGTGTTGTTTAAATTTTTTGGAAGAAATCAGATATATCCAACCCAAACTAATTAATCCAAATAATACCCAGCCAATCACTTCAACATGAGTTTGTGCAAGGTGGTTTAACCATGGCTCAAAAACTAACCCAGAAGGTTGTTCTCCTTCTAATAAAAAGCTTTTGAGAAAAGCTACATCAGGCAGATACCCATTAGCTTGACTCTTAGCCAAAAACTTGGGCGTAGACAGCTGGTTATTATAAGAGCTAAGAAAATCACCAGAGTTAGCCTGGGTATAATATCCAACAGGCAATACCCAATAAGCATTAACTAAAACAAATACGAGTCCTAATCTAAGCCAACGATTAAACTCTACTTTTTTATTTTTACTCAAACCAATCCAGAGCAAACTAAAGAATCCAGAAATCATACTTAAAGCCACAAAAACTATCGGAATAAAACCCTGAATAGACCCAAAAAATGAAACTAAACCAAACCAGAAAAGTTTCTTAATTGATGGCTTTTCCAGATAATCTTCAATCAGCAAAAAAAACCAAGGTAGAAAAGCAAAATGAACCACAAAAGCTTCTAAAGGTAGATAAAACTGCTGAACTGTTGCTAAGTTTAATAAGTAAAAACCACCGGCAGTTAAACTTAACCAAGGAATTAAATTAGCGACACTTGATTTGTCACTAAATAATTTATGCAAAATCTTTCTAGAAACTAATAAAGCACCCAAACCACCCAGCCAATACATCATCAAAACGAAAGCAGCTCTAATAGCCCACCTAGGTAAAAAGAAAAACAAAAAGAAGGTGATTATGTTATGCGGTAGTAAACTAGCAAATCCATGACCGACCAAAGCGCCTAGACCATAATTATCCTGCCATACAGCAGTTAAAGAACGTTTGAAATTTAGTAAAAAATTGAATTCAGGATGAAGAGAATCCCATCCCATTAAAAATTCTTTTTGAGGGAAATTAGCAGCTACCACCACCCCAACCACTAGGTGAAACAAGACTAAAATCATCAGTAGCGACCAGTATTTTTTTAGCCAGTCTTTATTGAGCTGAATAGGTAACATAGCTCCCTTTTAATGAATAATGGTTAACTTTATAACCGGCTGGGACCGTTAGTTTGACCGGTTCCCCCCAGTCTACCTTCCAAACTCCTGGGTAAGGATATTCTTGTAGAGTTTTTAAGCGGGACAAGTCTTTCAGCCCTGTTTCTTGGGAAAATTTCTGCTTTGATCGCAGACATCGATAAGGTTTTTGTTCTGTTTCTTCAAAACCTTGGGTACAAGCTTCAGGCACAGGCCAGAAAGTTGCTTCTTTGGTCAAAATCTCTCGATCATAGTTAGCAAGCCTCTCCAACGAGTTGTCTAACTTCGCTCTTTTCTGACTAGGAATATGCCCGCATCTCTCAATTAAAACAGACGTATCGTGTTTCAAGACATAGACTTTCAAGCACTGTCCTTCAGCCTGATAAACAGCGCTAGTGGGATAATCTCGATCTGTGTGATTTGTCCGATCCATAAATATTTCTGGGGTTGGTTGGTATAAATCCGGCCACCGATTCAAAACAAACCGAGCATAAGGACTATGCCTTAAACTGTTAGTAAAATCTGGCTCCAAGTATCCGTTTAAAGATAAGCTCAAGATTTGAGTAGCGCCAACAATTCCAATTAATAAATAACCAACAACCTTAGCCGGAATAAATTTGATTGCAAAATAAATTAAAATTGGCAGGAGATAGACTCCATGTCTGCCCGGGCCAAATCCAACCGTCCCATAGTGCCAGGCTGGATTAGTTTGATAAAAGAAAGCTGTTACCAGACTGAAGCCTACAAAAAACAGTAGCCTAAATCTATTTGTTTTGTCATTTGTTCCTAGCCTGACCACAGCCAAGACCGCTAAAGCAAAAACCAACGACGCATACCAAAATAGACCAATGTTGAGATCAAACCATTGCTCATATAACTTCCAGAGCGAGGCATTGTGTAAACCAAACCCTCTCATCACTGTCCAACCATCTTTTAAGCTGGTCCAAGGAGTTAAAACCCCAAATACTACTAAGTTGTAGCCATAGGGGATTAATGCCAAAATCCCAATCCCAGTTGCTTTAGCCAAACTTTTAAAGTTTAGTTTTTTGATAGAGGCAAGTAGCCTAGAGTTATTAAACTTAGCCGAATCAAACAAAGCATAAACAGTTAATCCAGCAGCTAGAATTATCAAAGGTTGACTCTGCCATGAAGCCAAAGCAACCAACAAACCCGCCAGCCAATACTCTCGCTTAAAAAAAACAAAAGGCACGATCAACAACAGACTTAAGTACCACAAATCCGGACCTGGCCAGACTAAAAATGAGAGTAAAGCTCCTGTAAAAACTGAAACCATCAGAGCCAGTTTTGGGAGAAATTTATTTAGATATCGTTTGATAATAAAACCAACTGTTATCACCACTGAACTAAGATTAACCAAAAATAAACTTCTGATCGGATTTAAGTTAAGAAACTGAAGTAAAACTCGAAAAGGAACTGCCAGTAATGGGTAAAACCAAAAATGGACAGGATAACGATTTGCATTAAGCCCCTCCAGGTAATAGCCCGGCATCTCAAAATAAGCAGGATGAAGCACTTGTTCTAGATTTGCCCTATCTTGATCAGTTAAATTAACCGACTGATGATTAATGATTGATTCGGTAACACTATAATACTCAGCAATGTCACCAGCTTGCTGGATTTCAGCCACAAACAAAACATACCACCCTAAAAATAGAGTGATAATTCCCCACAATATCCAAATGAAATTATTTTTCCACTTCATAAGCTAACTTTCCTTCGTCAATACTAACTTGCGAAGTTGGTCTAGCTGGCTGTAGTACGAATTCATAGTTATCGGTAGTTGCGGCAAAACTACGCTGAGCACGAATTATGCCGGCCATCTTACGCATCTTAGCTTTAATCCCATTTTGCAATACTTTTTCCATAACTTCAAGCAGTGAGCGTTTATTCATCAAGAATCTTAGATCCATTGACTGCAACTCTGTCTCTTGCAAAGCCTGAGATAAATCAGGCGCCTTAAGCATAGAATTAAGATGGTCAGAAATAATAAACGGTTTTTGATATGAAAAGACTAAACTCATTACCCCTGAAGCACACATAAACTCACGATATGGGAAAACAACCAAATCAGCAGCAGCAAAATAGTCAGCAATTTTTTCTTGAGGAACATAACCGGTTAGCTCCAAGCTCTGACCCTGATTAACCGTGCTCACCACCTGCTGGAAAAACTGCTGGTAATAATGTTTGTTCTTTAAAGTCGGGCTCTCACCTCCAGCCATAACAAACCTGGTTTTCTTGCCATTAAGCTTATTAATATCCTTAACCGCCTGAGCAAAAAAATCAGCTCCTTTAAACCAATTAACATAACCAAAAAACATTACCACTGATTCATCTTGCCTATACCCAAGACGCTGACGGGCTTCCTTTTTAGTCGATTTTTCTAGCTGAGTATCGACAGCGTGAGGGATAACACTTATCTTATGTTCAGGAATAATTTCAACCAGTCTTTGCTTCAAAGGTTCCTCTAAAACAACAACCTTAGCTGCTACTTTGCCCAGCAACCAGTAGAAGCACTTAAAAATCAGATTATAAATAAAAGCTTTGATGGTGTCTTTAAACCCTTGGCCTAAACCCACCTGGCCTGATAGTTTCTGAACATCCTTAATAACATGGTGGCAGACGACTACCTGTTTAAAACCTAAAATTCTAGTTATAGCTAAAAAGGGTAGAATCAAAGCTGAAGTAAAAATTCCGTCGTACATAGAAAAATCAAAATGGATTAACAGAGTTTTTATCTGATTAAACTGAGTTAAAACCTTAAGGATTTGCAACCACATGGCTGCCTGTCCTCGTTGCCAGACTCTGAGCACTAAGGAATTATCTTCCTGATACTGTTGTTCATTATCAGTTTGTTTTTTAGAAGACGTAGCTTGCTGCCAAATATCAGCTAATACTAATACTGGGTGTTTTAACTTAGAAACTACATTTTTGGTATAGGAAGCCACTCCAGAAGCACCGACGGAGTATACTTCTCCCTTTTTAGGATAGAGGGAGATCACAGCCACGGTCTCTTCGTGGTTGAATTTTTGGTTGTACTCTGTCTTTATTTTCATAATTCTTTGATCAGACTTATAAAAAAATAATCAAAACTTTTCTTGCTTTAGCAGTTTCATTTGATTAAACTCGGCTACCTGTTTTTTTGCAGTTAATAGCCAAGAGTTGATCTTTCTTAAATTATTTCAAGAAGCCAAACCCAATTAAACTCAAGTTTAGCTTCCCTCTTCAAAAATCGAAATTTATTGTTGATTTAAGCTGACAATTTTAAAGCCAGAGCTCAAATCTACTCAATCTTTCAAGAGAGCAGTGCCCAGCATTTTACTGCCAGGCACTGCAAGACATACGGGTTATTTAAGAGTTTGTACACGGCAAACTCTATTGTCTCTCTCCCCCGTGCGGGAGGGGCCACGCTACTCTTCAGCGTGGCAGTGGAATGATGCTTGGTTCAGCCCTAGGCCTTCGTTTCCGGGAAGAAGAGTTGCGGGGGCACCCGCTTCTTCATCCCAGTAATCGAGGCGGATAACTTCTTCTGCATCTCCTAGGAGTTTAGGAATCTCCAGGATGTGATACTCTCCCGGATCCGCCTGAAAAACCCAGGCTCCTAGCTCCCAATCGGGCTTATTCCAGTCTGAGGGGTCGCCCCCGATCAAGGCGGCGATTTCAGACTTATCGGTAGGACAGGCGTCTAAGCGAGGGTCGAAACCCTCGCATTCGACGTTACCGGACGTCGTCTGGTACGATGGATTCCTGCGCTGTCCGAAAGCATGCTCCTGGGAAAGGAGGCTGCAGTCGCCATACACCCAGTGGTCCTGAGCGTAGGCGGGAACATAGCGGAGCGTGAACCCCACTACGTCGCCAACCTCCGCTGGACCTCGCCAAACTTCTATGACGCGGCCACCAACCTTCGTCACCGTTGCCTGCCAATTGGAAGGCAAGGTGAAGGTGATCCCTTCATCGGAATTGGCATACATCTGCCAATTCCATTTACAACTATCCCATCTGACGGCTTCGCCCGTGAAAACGGGGTAGATATTAGCGTCATCGAAGCCCAGCGCCTCACGCATCTCGCCGTCTTCTGGACAGCGAGTTACAGCGTGCTCGTTTCCAACTTGATCATCTTCAACCTTTTCGTCGGCCACGACCTCTTCCTCGACGATCTCTGGCTCTTCGGGCTCATCGGCAGGCTCTTCAGCCTCAACTCCCCAATCCCTCTGGAAAAACCCTTCGAGGGCCTCCCAGTTGAACTGAATGAGTGAGATGTCTACAAAATCCCACGGATCCCAGGCCAAAAAGCCAAGACTCAATACTATTACAACCAACGCTACTACGACCAGAATTCCTACCACTTTCTTAAACATCACTACCTCCCCTTTTCTAAATCTAAACTCGAACGAAATCCATTGTCCACACCTCGCAGACAACCTTGACACTCTACACCACCCCGTAGGGTGCCGTCAGTGCAAGGGTTAAAAGTCTCTTTTCTATTAATAATTAACTGAGCTGTCGAAATTTGATAAATAACTTCAGCAATTCAACTAATCATACATAAAGATAAAGACGCTTAACCCTTGCACCAACTAGTGTAAGTGCTTAGCAAAGATAGTTAATTAAAAACTATCCATATAACCTGTATGCCTTGTTAAAGAGCTGCTAACTGTTGCCAGCTAGCATCCTTGCTGAGTTCAACTTGTCCGCCTCTTAACTGGTTAAACAGCTAAAGGCAAACTTATTGTTGATCTGCAGCCAGATATAGATTTTTTATCTCTACATCTGGCTAAAGACCAGAATTTTCTATATATGAATATATCATAATATT
>JAYEJP010000103.1:0-7875 GCA_034660615.1 Patescibacteria group bacterium | reverse complement strand
CAGCATTGCGAGCAATAGTCATCCATTCGGCATTGGTAATAAGATGGTAATCACCAGTACAAGCGGCAATAGCTTCAGGCTGGGTAATGTGAACTAGTGGTCCTCCATTGGCGGTAGAAACTACGTTGGTAGTACTAAATGAGCCGATGGCAGAATAGTCTAGACCAAGTCCACTACTGGCTGAACAGTTTGAGTCGCCAGCAGTACACACTCCAGCAGATTGACACTCAGCTGCAGTATTACCATCATCATCATCCGTACAATCATACTTAGCCTCATACTTCATGGCTAAAAACTCGTTGGTAGAGTAAGTGGCATCTCCGGGTACCGCCACCCAGCCGGCAGGGGCCACTGCGCTCACATTCCAGCTGGAGTTGTTATTGGTAAAGGCTGGGTTGGTAAACTCATTAACCCCTGAGGCCACAGTGGCGCCGTTGTCATCAACTGTGACTAGGTTGGAGTCATAAGTATAGTCACTTGAATTTGCGCTGTTAAAAGTCCAAGTTTGAGTAGTGTCATTTGCAGCAAAAACATTGGGTAAAATAAGCTCCGTGATGGTTAGATATGAGCCCGTTACAATTCCTGCAAAAATTAGAACTGTGGCTACAAGATTAAATTGGATTCTGGAGAAATGCCAGCGTGGAGCAAAAAAGTAGCGTTTGAGTTTTTGCAGTATTAGTTTCATAAAAGTTTCTTTATCGATTCATTACTTAAGTCCAATAGCATTTGTTTTTTTAACCCATTTTTTACGCTTATTTTGTAACTGTTTAAACCTGCTTTGCTTTTAATTATGGCAAATTCGCCATAATTAAAATCTGGGTTATGTAGTTTTTCCCATATTCCCAAAAATTCAACAGTGTTTCTATTTCTGAGCCAATCCGAAATAAAGAAATCTCCATCTTTTGCTTTTAACATGTCCGTGAGAGAAATATAATCTTCTTTGTTTTTCTGAAAAGTTACTATTGCTATTCCTTTTACGATGATTTTTTTTGAGTTTTTCTTTCTCATCCTGCCAACTCCTTTTTTTGATTTGGCAGATAATTCTTTGGTTTAGAAACCTTTTTGCCACTTTTTATCTCTAAATCTTTACGAGCACTCCCAGCTACCGCACCACCTTCTTGAGCAACTTGTTTGTTTTCTCCAAACCCTTGGGCATTTTTATTTTTAGCAATTTCAGTAGTTGAAGCTTCACCTAGCATCGAAAAAATTAACTCCAAATTATCCATGTGATCACGCAGATTCTCGCGTTTTAAGCCTTTAAATTTTTTATATTGAGATGGAGTCATGCCAAAGGCGGCTTTGGAGATTTCAGCAGTTAAAATTGCATATTCACGACTTTCTCCAACATTTCTTTTTTTCCACTCATCAGTTAAGGTTTCTCTAATCTCAATCCCCCGCATCCGTTTTTCAATCCAAGAGTCAGGATAACCTTTGGCTTTATACAAAGCCCGAGTGCGTTTAGTGGATAGTTCTGGGTCTTCAATTTCTTGGATTCGCTCATAACCAACTCTAGCCAGCCAGCGCTTAAAAGGCTCAGCCTTTTTACTTGGAATCGACTGAATTAGTCTAAGCATAGTTTCAGTATTAGCACAGTCAGTTTTGTACTTTTTCCCATCAGATGCCTTTAATTTCAGTTGGTGACAAAATGTCACCACCTCACTACCTTCATCTCTTAATCGTTGCGCTAATTTGTTCCAATACTTACGCGCCTTAAGGCCATCTAATTGTTCTGTTAAGACTTGCACTACATCGACTACCGAAAACCACCACTCATTCTGATGAATAGTTTTTCTGACCCTTTTTCCTTTGAAAATGGCGATTTTGGTTGTTTGAGTAAGCGTGTTTTTCACAAATACAGTTAAATCAACGGCTTGAAGCCATTATTTCGACTAACTTAATAATAGTATATTTGCAGGCTTGCAACAACCGATCTTTTTATTACATCATTTTTGATTTTACTCACGTTTAAACATTTTTTGGCTTAATTTGAGTTAAGCCCATTTTTTGCTCCAAACCATAGGTGTCAGCGTGATTAAAATGACCGTAAAGCGCAGACTCAGTTGCACGAAGTTTTTCCAGAGTGATTTTACCGTCGTGATAAGCTCTGGTTTTATTACGATAGTTTTTCTGCATCCTTCGCAGGGTGTCGCCTCTAATTAGTGTGTGGTCGTAAAAAATTCGATAACCTACAAATGGAATCCCGTTTTTAGCATGTTTAATAGTTATTTTCTTAGGGTGCAACTTAAGTTTAAGTTTTTCTTGTAGAAATTTTTTGAGCTTACTTTGTAAGCTGAGCAGATGCTCTTTATCTGGATCAATAATTAGGAAATCGTCCATGTAACGAGCATAGTATTTTTCGCGCAACCTATCTTTAACAAAGTGATCCAGTTGATTTAGGTAAACATTAGCAAATAACTGGCTGGTGAGATTCCCGATTGGCAAGCCAACTCTAGTCCCTGTTACTAGGTGGTGATGACTTTGATCAAAAAGATTAAGTTGAGCTGATTGTGGAGTAACAGGTTTATAAGAAGTAATGATTTTTTCAATCAAGTCATAAGTTTGTTGGCAAGTAATTGTTTTGTGGATAAGCTGGAGTAAAATATTCCAGTCAATACTTTTGAAAAATTGCTTGATGTCGGCTTGTAGGGCATAAATAGGTTGATTTTTGCCGTATTTAGTTCTGGCTCCCATTAAAAACTTCTTGACTCGTTTTGCACCTAAATGTGTGCCTTTATTTTTACGGCAAGCATAAGAATCATAAATAAACTGTTTATCAAACAAGGGTTCTATTTGGGCTACTAATGAGTGGTGGACTACTCGATCGCGAAAAGCGGGTGCAGATACTTGTCTAAGTTTGGGTTCATGGATTTTAAAATGGGTATAAGCTGATGGCTGGTATTGGTTAGTTTTTAACTGATATTCCAACTTGCTAAGTTTTGTTTCCAAGTAAAAGTCAAATTCACAGATTTTAGGTTTGCCTTGCTTACCTAAACGAGCCCTGCGGTAAGCTGCATCCAGACTTTCAAAACTAGCAACTATATTAAAAATGTTTGGCTGGGCAGCTAGTGTCATGTTATTTTGGGCCCATTTGCCTGACGTCCCGGAAAATATTCAAGGACGCCAGGATAAAGGCATTATGTTTTCCCCTCACTTATAGCGGGGAGATGGAAAAAATCTGGTGATTTTTTAAGATCCAGGACACACATCCGTAAACATGTGCCACTCATCTGGCACAGTCAATCTAAGCATGATTGGTATTTATCACTGGCGCAGCGAAACCCGATATTGTTGTTCTGACTGCTCGTATTGTTATTCAAATTGAGCGCAAACGCACCAGCGTTGGATGTATTATTCCAATTACCGCCACGGAGGAACACACGACAGCGCTTGTTAAGACTTTCCCCAGTTTTATGTTATCACTTTCTTCCAACCAGATAGCATTCGGCCCAACTCACTAATTTTTTTAGCGGTTAAGGTGTACTGTTTGACGCTCGTCATTTTCAAGTCTTTGGTTAAACGAATCAGAATTCGCAAAGTATCTAAGTGTTGAGAATACTGCAGTTGAAGTTGTAGTCGCTCTTTACCTTGAGCCTTGTTGGCTTTGATAATAGTTAGCAATAAGTCCAAGCAAATTTCTTCTAATTTTCTACCCAGAACTAGACGATGACTTTTGGGAATACGATTAATAAGGGGATAAATCCAAATCAGCAATTCGTAAGTTTTTTTATGGAGAATAAACTCATCATGCATGAATATCTATTATCCAGTAAGTTGTCCAGCAAGGCAAATCCTAGGTAAACTTTAGGCAAATATGGGGGTCCTGCCTCTCATTTTGCAAAGGCTGTGTAAACCCCGCTGTAGCGCGGCCTTGTGCAAAACTCACTCCGTTTTTGGTTTTACCAGTAAGAAAGCAGGCACGCCAGCTTCCTAAAAAATATTATTAAATTTGGGAAGCCAGACAGGATAGTTGAATTAAGGTTGCTTTAATCTACATATGATAATTTTAAATAATGAAAAAAGTTCTAGTCGTTGAAGATGATGTCCTATTAGCAAAATCAATATCTCAACTAGTATCACAAAAAATGAATCATGAAACAGCTATTGCCTTTAATTTAGATCAAGCAATTAATCATATTGATCAAAATACGGTTGACTTGGTTATATTAGATTGGATGCTAGATCAAGATTGTGGTTTAGAATTGATTGATTATTTAAATCAATACAGTTTTCAATCAAAGATATTGATGCTTACACAAAAAAAGGCAATTAATGAACGTTTAAAAGGGTTGAAAACCGGAGCTGATGATTACTTGTGTAAGCCTTTTGATGCTGATGAATTGCAAATAAGAATACAGCATCTTTTAAATTTTTATCGCCTATCTGCTCAGGATAAAGTTGAGCTTGGATTATTCAAACTGTCAATAAAATCAGGTACCCTTAAAATTAACGATAAAGTTTTGCAGCTAGCAGCCAGAGAATGTCAAATAATGGCTTTGTTGATGATTAATTCTCCTAAAATATTAAGTAAATTTGCAATTATCAATCAGATTTGGACACAGATTGATTCTCAACCCACTATTAATACTGTGGAAGTCTATATTCGCCGCATTAGGATTAAGTTAGGCAAATACCAAGGTTGTTTAAAAACAAAAAGAGGGTTTGGTTATTATTTAGTTAAGGGAAATTGACAGGTGACTGTGGAGCCTTTATTAGGATAGGAGCAGAATGTAATATCGGCGTTGAAATGTTTTTTAAGAGCATTGTGCACAAACTTTAATCCAGTCCCCATTTTAATAGACTCATATTTATTACTGCAGTCGTTAAGCTGATTAGTGAAATTTTCAACTTGTCCAAAACCTACACCTCCGTCAACTATCTTGATTTCAATTATGTCCTCAACTTTTTTTACAAATAAGATTACAAGTTTGTTCTCTGCATTGCTCTCATAAGCTTGAAAGGCATTGTTAATTAAACAAATGATTGATTCCTGAAAGTGTATTTTACTACCAATTAAGTGTTGATTTTTATCAATTTTAATAAATTTTAAAAGCTGACATGGTCTCTCTGGAACTTGAGCAATGTTAATGATTTCATTAATTGCTGTTAAAAGATTAAAGCGTTGTTTTTTAATTTGATTGGTTGAAGAAGTTTGCATAATTTCTTTTAAATATTGAGCTGAGAGATAAGCACAAGAAAAGTAATAATAGTCATTATTTTTTTTTGCTGTATTGATAGATAGGGATTCGCCAAGCAGTTTTAGATTAAGCAGAATATTACTAATAGGCGTTGCGCAACTGTGTTGCACTACTTGTAAAGTAGAAAAATAATTTTCGCTTATTGAGTTAATCACTTTACTTAAGCTTAATTAGTTAAGCTTAAAACAAGATTAATTATGAAAAAGAGAAGTGATATCCCAAATTTGATGACAAGGTGAATTATCAGGACGACAAGCTGCGAAAATAAGTGGACTTTCTTTAAGATCCATTTTAAGTCTATTTGAATTAACAATGAGAAGCACCTGGTCGTGGCTTTGATTCGAGTCGATTATGTTTTGAGGAATTTGATGAATTGGTTGACCAATTCCAGTGATATAAATATTGTCAACTGGTCGACGGTGATAATACATTAACAAACCATCTGGCAAAGAGCCAAAGTAACCCTCGGTTAAAACTAATGTTTTTTTGTTTTTTGAGAGCTGGTTAATGATTGCTACGGACTCTTTTATTCCATAACCTGCAGACCAACTAGTTAAATACTGAGTTTTATCAATGTTGACAAAAGGAGTGGACTCAACATTAGTTAATTGATGATAAATAAATTTTGAAGAACAGCCTAGACTGAGTAAAAGCAGAATCGTAGTTATGATTCGGCCTAGCGAATTTTTATTAATAAATTGTTCTACTGATAATGAGGCTGCAACGGTCACACCAATTGCTATTGGCATAAAGTAACGCGGATAAACTACTTTACCCAAAAGTATGATTGGAAGGCTAAATAGCAACCAATTGAAGTGAAGACTTATAACCTCTAATCTTTTTTTGCTAAATAAACCTAGAAAACTTAAAAATACAACTGGAACAGTGAGATAACGAAGAAAAAAAGTTCCATAAGTTGGCAACTGTTGCAGAGAATGTTGCCACTGTTTTTCAAACAAAAATTCTCTAATGGTAAAAAGGAAATCACCTCCTCGATTAAATAATTGTCCAAAAGCTGGATGCAGTTTTAAGCAAGCGAAAATCAACAAACTAACTAACACGGAGCAAGAAATTGAAAGAATATTCTTGAGCAAATGGGTTTGTTTTTCGTGTTTAAAAGTTAAAATTAATGGCGTAAAAAGAGCTGGTAAAAATAAAATAGCTGGAAGTTTTACTAAGAGCGCTAAGCCAGCAAACAAACCTGCCATCGAAATATTTAAAATAAAATTATTTTTAGTTCCCTTTCTTTTTCCATAAACAACGTTTTTGGTGGTGAAAAGAAGACTGAGACTAAGCAATAATGCTAAAAGTCCATCCATCAGTGCCATTCTTTGGTGAAAATACCAAAAGGGTAGTAGGCTACCAGCAGCCATGGCGAAATATTGAGCCGGTTTTTTTCCTCCGTAGGTTTTCACTAAAACTTTCAAAACCCAAATTTGAACTAATCCAACTAAAACAGATAAAAATCTACCAGCAAAGAGCTGGTCTGAAAAAATAAATTGTAATGGTGTTAATAGCCAAATGAACAAAGGAGTTTTGCCGTCATTCAGAGCAAAAAATAAATATTGTTTAGGATCGTCTATAATAAGCTGACTCCAGCGGATATAAATGGCTTCGTCAGCAAAAACTGGCAAGTTGACTAATTTAGGTATATGAATCAGCAGATAGAATAAAGAGATTAGCAGTTCTGTGCGAAATTTGCAGAGATTTTTCTTCAAATTCATATCAATATCATATAATTTTTAGATAACTGTTTCTAGAGAGGAGGTATTTAGTTAAAGATAAATTAGGCTTAAGTTAAGTCTGGGTTTTTTTCCCGATAGTATTTTTTCCCCCGATAGTATTTTTTAGAAAATAACAGCCAAGCCAAACAACAGGAATAGCCCAAGTAATTATTTTTTGTTGTGCTTGGATTGTTGGGCTGTAATCATTATTTAGGATCCAAGGTAGGTAGCGCAATAGAGATGAAAATGAAAAAACTAGTAAAAGATTTTTCCATAGTTTATTTCTAATTAGCGGCAGCCAGGCAAGAGACCAAACTAAATACCAGGGATGAAATTGTTGTGAGCGGTTGGTAAGAAGTGGTAAAAACATTAAAATTGAAGCCAACAAAGTCCAGTTTTGCTGCCACCAGATTAATGGTATTTTAGCAATATTTAAAATTGACTTAAAAAAAGATTTATTTGTTGCTTCTAAGAAAAGGCCAAGCCAAATGGGAAGTAGGAGTAGTGAAGCGAATTTTGTGGAAATGGAAAATGCTAGCAAAGCAATTGATAAAATTATACATAATATTTTTGAAAAAAGTTTCTTGTTTTTCAGAAACGAGATTAAGCCTAAACTGACGAAAGCAGGCAGCATCATCCACAAATCATTGTGAGCATTGCCAATTAACTCAATTAAGACTAGGGGATTTAGACAGACAAGCCAGGCATATTTTTCATTAAAATCAACTTTTTTATAGAGTTTTGCCAACCATTTGCATAAATAGATTAGCAACATTAAAGAAACTAAGCTGAAAATTTTAAAAACCAACCAAGTCAAAGAAAATTTCCCCAATCCAAGACTAAAAGGTAAAAGCGATAATGCAGTCCAGCCATATCCATATGGAGCAGGAGTGTGAATGTTGTGCATGAACCGCATCCAAGGGTCAAAAGCAAAATTAAGGGCTGTTTGAATATGT
>JAYEJP010000102.1:0-8098 GCA_034660615.1 Patescibacteria group bacterium | reverse complement strand
CAGCAAGATCCATTGCTTGGCGGACTGCATCATCACCATCATCACCCTGAACTCGTTCCACATCCGCCTGAGGCCGATTGCTCCCGCCACCGTCTCCAGCTGTTATTGCTTTATACCGGTTATAATCACCAACCGCATCACTCACCCCCATCCCAATCCCAGCCAAGGTATCTAAGACAGCCCGAGTACAAGCAGCTACATCACCGCCAGACTCAATGCAAGCCTGCCTTGAACGATTAAAATCAACTGCTCCACCACCAACATCAGCTGCTACTCCTAGGTATAAATTAGCCTGAGCCGAAATAGAGTCTCCAAAAATAGCTTGACCTCCAACTCCAAAGACTCCAGCTGTCGCTCCTAAGCCTGAAACAGCAAAGTTGGCTCTTGACCATTTACATTCTGGGCTATCAGGATTCTCATCACACATTAAACGCATTGAGTTATAGCTAGCAGCAGTACTTGTTACTCCAGCTCCAACACCGATATATTGACCAGCCTTCATAAAACCTTCAATTGCTGAGGTTCCTAAGGCGGGAGCAGCCACTCCTGCCGCACTCGAAACAATTCCTAAACCACTTTGCAAGCGACACTGACTTCTTTCTTCAGGATCTACTATCTGATCGCAACCAAATGCCTGTGCTGAACTCTCTCCTAAACTATAGGCACTAGAGGTAATCATCCAGGTCCGACCAACCGTACCCACTACAGCCATTGCTCCCTCAGCTGCTCCAATCGCACCAAAAGCAGCTGGTGCTGCAATTATTGAACCAAGTGTTACCCCAATTTTAGTCCCTAGCTCAACTGTGTTTTGCAAATTGGGATCAACCACATATTGAGTTGTACTATCTCCAAATATCGCATGAGTGGCGCGAAAAGTATTAAGAACAGCTGTCTCGCTAGTGTCAAGATTTATTCCTGATGCATCATAGCCAGCATCAGTGCTCAAAACTCGATCTACAATATCTTCATATCTCTGGCCCACCACCTGTGCAACTGCGTCATCATTTAAATTAGGATAAACTACTCCAAGAGCATATTCCGAGTTTTTGCACTCCTCAGAATCACCACCAACCTCTCTGCATCTATCTACCAATTCGCCTCCAATATTCGCTCCTGTAGTGTAAGCATAGTAAAGTTCTAAATCCGATGAACTTTGTGATAAATCCCAACCATCATCGTCGCCATAATAATAGTAAGTCTTACCATCAACCATTACTGTATCGCCAACTTCTGGTTCACCCGCAACACTTGCATATAACTTTTCATATTCTTCTTCTGGATTATCTTGTCTGTCACCAGTTGCCCCAATCTTTGACCAACCAGGCACTCCATCTCCAGCTGATCCAATAACCCCCATGCCACCATCAATCATTTTGTATTCGTAGACTTCTCCGTCAATGACTATTTGATTGCCCATCTCAGGCTCTACTGAATTTTGTTCTCTGAAAACAGTAGAAGTATCTTCAGGATTAAAGGTATTGCTCAACCAATCAGATGCCTTTTGAAAAATATTGTCTTCCTGCCAAGTCATACTACAACCAGTCGCTCTATGGCATACTTCGGTATAGGTGTAATTCGCACCATCAATCACCATGGTGTCGCCCTCATTTGGTTCTCCACCCACAAGAGTGTTATAAACATCATCGGCACCACCGCCTCCCCTCACCTCTTCCCAACCATCATCGCCATAAACATAAGCAGCCCCATCAGAGCTAACAGTATCTCCATTTTGCGGCATTTCTAAAACACCATAAGTCTGATGGAAAATATAATCTACTCGGATTTGCTCTTGAGTTTTGGCTTCTTGGCTGGCAATTGTGACTGTCTGCTCATGTTGGTCAACTAAATCCTGAACCTCTTGATCGCTGAATCCAGGTGCAAATTCCGCTATCAATGCCTCTTCAGTTCTATTAAAACAATATTTTTCACTGTGTCTCTTCAAACATTCATTATTTAAAGAAGATGCATCACCCTGAACATAATTAGTTAAAATATCATTTAGTTTTTCGGCTTCATGTGCCTGCCTCACTGCTTCATCATGAGCATCTTTCAAATTTTCTCTATTGTTATCTGATAAATCAGGGAAGACAATTCTTAATAGAGAGTCCTCTGATTGATTTCGGCAAAAGTGTACGTTGCCAGTATTTTCTACACACATTTGCTCCAGTTCACCCTTTTGATAACGAGCTAACTTTTCCTGCTCATAGTGATTTTGTTTTACTGCCTCTCTGCTTTGAACTGATAAATCAGGGAAGACAATTCTTAATAGGTCGTCCTCTGATTGATTGCGGCAGAAGTGTGCGTTTCCAGTATTTTCTACACACATCTGTTCAAGCTCACCGTTTTGATAGCGCCCTATATTCTCATCAATTTTTTCCTGCTCATTCTGAGCTTTAAGATAGTCATAGTGATTCTGTCTAACTGCCTCTCTGCCTGTGTCTGATAATTCTGGGAAGGCAATTTTTAATAGAGAATCTTCACTCTGATGACGACACAATTCAGGAGTACTCGTATTTTCTATACACATTTGCTCAAGCTCACCGTTTTGATAACGCTCAAGCTTAACTTCTAATTCATGTTGAGCTGCAGCATGTTCGTGATGATCTTCTCTAAGTTTTTCTCTTTGTTCATTCTCCAATTCTGGAAAGACAATTCCTAATAGATCGCCCTCTGATTGATTTTGACAAAAGTGTACGTTGCCAGTATCTTCTACACACATTTGCTCCAGTTCACCATTTTGATAACGAGCTAGCTTTTCTTGCTTATAGTGATTCTGTTTAACTGTCTCTCTGCCTGTGTCTGATAATTCTGGGAAAACAACTCTTAACAGGGAGTCCTCTGATTGATTTCGGCAAAAGTGTGCGTTGTCCATATTTTCTGCACACATCTGTTCAAGCTCACCGTTTTGATAACGAGCTAGCTTTTCATGAAATTCATCTGTTTCTGCAACACTAGGCCCGCAAGCTTGACCAGCACAACCACTACGACCTGTACTACGCCAAGCTCCGTCATCACATACCACACACTGGCTCAAACTACTGCAAGCATGAGAGCCATGCGGGCTACTTCCACAGGAATGTTGCGGAGCGCAAGCTTGACCTTGACACTTAGAGCGATCAACAGAAACTGACTCACCATTAACGCACTCAACGCATGAGCTCCAACCTGAGCAGGCAGTGCTCCCATGAGCGCCCCAACCACAATTTTTCGGGATTGGCGTTGGAGTAAGAGCAACGGTGCGTGAACAAGAGTTAGCAATACAGCGCCATTGGCTTGGATTACCGCAATCACTGGCAGTTTGACATTCGTAATCAGGAATTCTAGCCTGTTGCCTCACATCTTGATTCAATCTTGTCAAAACAAAAGCTGCTGCTATACCAACAGCTAAAAACAAAAGGGTAAGTGAGCCAAATAAAAACTTTGGTGAAAACCGTTTAAAAAGAGGTGGAAAGCTGGTTTTATTTCTAGAATGTCCAGAGAGCATAGTCGCTTGTGTCCTTAACCCTTTAATCTTCTAATTCACTAGCCAACCACCAACTCCAAACTCCAGAAAAAATAAAGAATAGACCGCTGAGCACCAAAGCTAAAGTGTTACCAATGGAACCAGCTTTATCTAAAGTACTATCTGTTGCCACCACCTCTTTTCTACTACTAAGAGTGGGTGAAGGAGTGCTTGTAGAAGTAGTTGCGGTTGGAATAACTGAAGTCATTGGATAAGGATCACCTGAACCATAGGGTATTTCTGAATCAGTCGGAGCTGGAGCTTCTGTCGGGCTGGTAGAATCACCAGAGCTATCGTCCCCATCAGCTTGTGCCAATTGTACGGCATTAGGATCTTCAACCCAAAAAACCTCAGTTTTCTCAACTTCTTCACCTGTGTCAGGATCAATATAACTATAAGTAACTGTATGCTCTCCAGGTTCCAAGGTTTGTTTTAAAGCCTCAAGATCCAGAGTAAATTGACCAGTAGCATCAGCCATCACTGTGCTTTGGACATTGTTGTCAGAGTGGATACTGACTTTTACTTCTACATTTGGTTTTGCTGTGCCAACGATTTTTGGACTATCATTGGTCACTGTTGGCTCAGTAGATTCCGTGGCAACAGCATCACTAGCTAAAGTTAAAACTGCACTAGCAGTACTATCCTGAGCAATTGCCTCTGCCTCAGCTAACAATTCTTGCAATCGCCCACTAATACTAGCAACTTCTTCGTCTTCTTCATCCGATTTTGCTAGCTCTGCACCTTCTGCGGAATCAGTTGCTGTTTCTTCTTTGTTTTTTTCATTATCTGGCGAATCAGAATTAGCTGACGAAGAAGCGTCTCTGGGCTGATCTTTTTGATCTGCAGAATCAGAAGCTACTTGAGCAGATTCACTCGCAGCTGTCTTTTCATAAGTTTCTCCAAAGCTTAATTCTTCTACTGGCTGAGCTGCCGAAACTGTTGTTTGATAAGAAATAGTATTCGGCAATAATTTCCCTTGGATTAATAGGTTGATTTGATCTTGAGCACCAATTTTTGCATAGCGAGCGCCATCTTTAGACCTAGCTTTAGATAAAGGGATGGCCCAACTGCCAGAAGATTTAACCATAGACGACATCTCGCCAACTCCATCTGCAGTTAGATAAACAATACTTCCTTCTGCTGGAGTACCCCCAGCAGTAGAAACACTACCATAAACAGTTCTTGCTTCAGGTGGAGATTGGGTTAGCTTGGAACCAGTTTTTGTATTAAAAGGCTCACCATCATTGTCAAACTCTGCTCGAGAACCAGTTCCTAAGACATAATAATAAGTCGTATTCGGTTGCAAACCTCGAACTGTAATGTGATGCAGCTGGTATTTTCCAACATTACCAGATAGTTGATCCCTATCATCACTGGCTTGAGAATTCAGTTTCTTTGGATCAGTGCCGTATTTAATAAAACCAGATGTTTTCTCAACTGTATAAAAGGAGATTGTAAGCGAAGTCGCTGTCACATTGGTAACTCGATATTTGCTTGGCTCTGTTTCAGACGTAGCTCTTGGAGCAAACACTCCTGGACCATCACCTAAAAACACTACTCCAGAAATTAAAGCGCCAACTAAAATTAACAAACCCACAAAAGTGGGCATGCGTTTATTCATTAACGATTTTCTGGTTTTGAATTTATTCATGTTTTAATTTTCAAAAAGAATCAAACAATATCAAAATATAATTTAACTACTCGAGTACATAAATGAACCGTATATATTTAATTTAAGGCCAAATTACCAAATAAAACAAGGCGAAGAAAAGGTGAAAGTTCCTGAGAATTCAACCTTCTTGTTTTCCTTTCTTTCAATTAGAGTAATAAGTTAAGGTGAGGAAGTGGTTTGTGTAATCTCCTCAATTTGAGTGGCTGTAAATCCAACTAAAGCTCTTCGTTAATCTCGCTATTAGAGTCAGTTGAAGTCAAATCACCAGTTGCTTGTTGCCCACTTGATTCGGTTGCTTGATTAGCTCTATTATTTATTAAAGTTTCTATGCCACTATCTTCTTCATCTACTTCTATCAATCTCCCATCAATCGTCATCACCTGAAAACCACCTTGTTCACGATTTTCCTCTATCTTATAGATTGGGAAATTTTCTAACTCTTCTTCAGAATAGCTTCTTTTTTCTTCAATGCGACTAAACACTTCAACCTTAAATGAAGGAATTAGCGGTCTGGCCAAAGATCTAACTTCGCCAGTTAGTTCTGTTTTGTTGCTCGAAACAAAAATTGTTCCACCGATCCAAACTATCACCCCGACGAAAGCAAATACTAGCATTAATAACAAGTTGCTCTGACTTTTTATTTTCTTTAGCTGTTGACTAAATTTGTTATTCATTTTTAGCTTTAAAATATGGAATACTAATCGTCATTGTTGCCTCCAGAGTTGTTTGACTACGATCTTCCTTTATATTAAACTCAACAACATTTGCGACCAGTGTTCGCCTCGATTGTTGCAAACTTTCAACAAAATCCCTAATTGATGGATAGGAGCCCATAACACTTAGCTCGAGACCCTGATCGATTCTAGCAATATTCTCACTTGTTAAAGTTTTTCGCCCTTCATTTGGAATACTAGCTAGTCTTAAATCACTAATAATCAGGTCTTGCTCACTTGCAATTTTTTCAATTATCTTAAGAGTTTTTATTAACTGCATTCTATCCGGAATAGCTTCATCAACCAATTGAAGCTGATCTCCATAAAGCTGGTATTCTTGTTGAGCTGTAGACAACGCTGCCACCTTTCTCTGCAATTGTTTGTCCAATTTTTCTTTATCTTCGATTTCTTTAATCAAATCAGACATTGTCAATAAAGTTGGACGAATGGCAAAGATCGCAAAGAAAATTACTCCAAATATTGTTAAAAACAATTCAAAAGAAACCTTTGCTACCGGGTTATGATAAAACTTTATCAAAGCCTGCTGAATTTGTTTATTCTTCTTTGTTGCCATGTTATTCCTTAGTCTTTAAATCAATTTTTTCACCAGTTTCAATTACTTCCATTGAGGTTCTTGCTTCAACCAAAACAGTAAAGCCTCCTGTTTTTTTACTTTCTGCTTCAATTTTTTTGACTTCAACATCAAAAAAATAAGGGGATACTTGTAAATTATTAATAAAAAAATTGAGGGCATTGTTGGTAGCAGCAATCGCTTCTAGAGTGATTCCTGTTCTTGTTATTTCTAAATTTTCTAATACCAAATTCTCAGGAACAATCTCTTGCAGCTTTGGAAAAATTTTAACAATATTGTTTCTTTGTTCAACTTGCTCATATTGATCAATTTTTTTCTGAGCCAACCTGAAATCAGCTTCTAAATCACCATATGATTGTGCAATCACCTCTTTTTGATGAATTGAGTCATTAAGATCAGTAACTCTACGATCCAAGCTAAAACGAGCAGCAAAACTAACAATTATTATTAACTCTGTAAAAATGACAATGTAGCGACCAACTTTAATTGCCCAATTCAAGAATTTTCCAGTAGTTGTTTTAAAAAATGGATCTCTAGGAGTTAGATTGATTTTAATATCAGTAGTTTTAGACATAAGGACAGTATTTTTATTTTATGGCCTGAGTGAGCTCAAGACAATGGGAATTATTAAATATCATCTCGATCGCTGCCAGAATCAATCACAACTTCTTTTGTTTCTGATAATGCCTTTTTCCAACTACCAAAACGATTAATCATTTTTAAAAAATAACTTAACTCTTCAACATCAAATAAGGCTGAAAAGTAAAGATAAACAACCAAACCAATCGTGCTGGTAGTAATTGTCAGAGCTAATAACTCTACTGTTTTTGTAGTATCAAATATTAACTCATCAAAAATTTTGAAAGGTAAGTAAAGAAAAACTGCCATTAAAAAAGAAGAGGTAATAATTTTAATTTGCTTAAGAATAAATGTCTTTTCAAAAAAAAGATTAACCACCTTTCTTTCTAAGAAAACCAAAAACAAAGCTAGTTCAATAAATGCCACAATAGTAGTCGCCCAAGCTATTCCCAGCACATCGCTATTTAACCTGAAAACAAAAATCCAAGAAAAAATCAAATAGGACAAAACAGTTGTTGCAATAATTAAAAATGGGGTTAAGGTATCTTTTAGTGCGTGAAAGGCTCTAATTAAAAGTTGGACCATTGCTTGGGCTCCCACTGATAAAGAAATGATTGCAACTGCTTTTCCAGTCATCAAAGTTTTCTGCCAAGGGAAGTTATGTGCTCCAAAAACCAATCTCACGATCGGGATCCTAAGAATTAACAGTAGCACAGAAGCAGGAAAAGCAAGAAAAGCAATTTGGTTTACTGATTGTAAGACTAATTTTTTAAATCTATCCTTTTTATAACTAGATGACTCTTGACTAAGAAATGGCAAAGATGCCTGACTGATTGGCACCCCAAATAATCTAATTGGGATTGCCATGAGTCGTAAGGCAAGTTTGATAACTACAAAACTAAGATTGCCAATACTAGTTGCAAAAAAACCTAAAGCCAAATTTTGTAACTCAGTCAAGCTTAAAGTTAGCACACGCAAAGGAATTAGTTTAAAAAGTTCTTTAACTCCAGGATGGTTAAAATTAAAAGTCAAATTAAATC
>JAYEJP010000101.1:0-8175 GCA_034660615.1 Patescibacteria group bacterium | reverse complement strand
GAATAGAATAAAAAAGTAGTTTTAGCTAATTTTTTATTGGAGGAAAACGTATTTTTTAATAGGTGTATCTTCATAGCCTATGTTCCTGCTTTACTTATGGAACAACCACACTCTTGCTCATAGAGCCACGTAATTTTGAAAAAAGTTACAAATACCTATCAAAAAGCTTGACTGACAAATCAATTGATTTTGCTACAAGTGTTGCGATTCCATTTTGAACTTAGGTCTTTATCTCAATAATATTGTTGCGTATACTATTAAGACTATGATTGGCCTTCTACAGAACAGTCTACCTGCCTTTTTAATTGTTTTTCCCGGTCTATTGTTAGCCATCAGCCTTCACGAGCTAGCACATTGTTGGGTGGCTGATCAATTGGGTGATCCTACCCCAAGGGCTAAAGGCAGACTTACACTTGATCCTCGAGCTCACCTTGATCCTTTAGGAGTAGTTGCCATCCTTTTTACTCCTTTTGGTTGGGGGAAGCCTGCTCCATATGATCCCTATAACTTAAAAGATCCAGTTAGAGATAGCGCTCTTATTGCTGTTGCTGGGGCGGTTGTTAATCTTATCATTGCCATCATACTCGCCATAATCTTGAGATTAACAAATTTTCCTTTTCTTTGGCTTAATTTTGCTCTCTCACAACTACTGACAACCAATGTTCTTCTCGCTGTATTCAACCTAATTCCTGTTGCTCCCTTAGATGGTAGTAAGGTCCTAAGTGCCCTCCTCCCTAAAAAAACTGCTTATGAATATGAAAAATTTATGGACCGTTTCGGCATTTTGATTTTACTTCTCTTGATTTTCCCTACAAGGAATGGCCAATCACCCCTTATGCTACTGATTAGTCCTCTTGTTAATCTTATTATTCAGATCTTACTCTAGTCTCTCCACTTCAAGCTAGTTTTTAGAAATAATAAATTGATCAACGGATCCTCACGGGCAAAGCTCGTGGTGCCACTAGACATTCTCCGCCTGAGTGAACATCCTCCACCTGAGACGGAGTTACCTCGGTGCAGGAGGGTGCATTTACGTCCGGCTAAAACCGGGCTGCTCTGGCACTAGCTCTGCCCCTGGCTTTGGCGTTTGCTCTGGCGTTAGTTCTGGCTTTGGCGCAGCCGTATAGGATTTTATTATTTATCGGCTTTACATTTTTTTTAACAAACTGCTACAATTAGAATATTATGAAAAATAAGAAAACTCTCACCACTCTCGTCATTATTATTGGCGCCTTAGGGCTTATAACTACAGGAGCTGTTTTTGTTAAAAGAAACAAATTCAGTCAATTTTTTGCCCAGCATCAACCCTCAATAGCTACCAAAGAAGCTGTTAAAGAAAAATCGGCCTTGCCTAGCACCAGCGGCAGTAAAAAACTGGCTGTTGGCCAAGCTAATGAAGTTGCTAGCGTGGATATGCAACAACGATATCTACCTAATCCTGGAGTACCAACCCATCCCGGAGATGCGCTAGAGGTAGAAAATCGCATTTACGAAAAAATTGCTAGCTATGATTTTATTGTTAATCAAGTTGATCAATATTTTAGAAGCGTCAAAGAGTATGTTCTAAGTATTGATGGTCGGGTGCTTAACTCTTACATTAGCTCCACTGAGCGATATCAATATGGCTACATGACCACTAAAGTTCCGGTTGATAAATTTGAGGAAGCTACTCAACGAGTTGCTGATAACACTAAAAAAACAATCAACCAGCAAGTTAACTCTCTTGATAAAACTGGACAAAGCGTTCAATTAGAAGATGCTTTGACTAGACTAGAAGAACAAAAATTAGATTTAGAAATTCAATTAGAAGAAGCTGAAACAGATTTAGAAAAAAAACGGATTCAACTGCAAATTTCAAGGATAGAAAACCAAATTGAACAAACCAAACAGAGTCAAGAAAATCTATCTGAAAGAGTGAGCTATGCAACTCTGACAGTTTCTGCTGCTGATAGCGAAGCTTACTACAAACCAGGCACTTATCAGCCAACTCTAAAAGAGCAAATTGATGAAGCTTGGACTTCCTTTAAAGGACTACTCTATCTTTTTGCCTATGTGGGAATTTGGTTTGCCGTCTATTCCTTACTCTGGCTGCCATTAGTGTTGCTTGTTTTCTTTTTAGCTAAAAAAAGAGGAAAAAAAGGAAAGATAAACAAAAAAAGCAATAAAAACTGAACAATCAGACTTATTAACCGATCAAAGACTCTCAGTGGGCTTAATCTATTGTTAATATCAGTAGTTTACACTCACTAAGTAATGCGCTTATTGCTTGTCGAAGATAACCAAAAATTAAGTTCTCACCTCAGAGAGAGACTAAATCCCAATTATATTGTTGACGCTGTTTTTAATGGAGATCAAGCACAGGATTATTTTTTCCAAAATGACTATCAGCTAATTATTTTAGATTTAGGTCTACCTGATATCAATGGTCTTTGCTTGCTGAATGTTTTTCGCAAAGAAAATTTCTTAAAACCAATTTTAATTATTAGTGGCTTTACCTCAGACCAAGATGTTGTCCAGGGGTTAAACCAGGGAGCTGATGATTATTTAACGAAACCTTTCTCTTTTATCGAGCTAGAAGCAAGAATCACTAACCTACTGAGAAGAAAGTCAGTGAAATTATCAAAAGTGATTAAAATTGGACAGTTTACTTTTGATCTCATTAACAAACAGGCATCCTATGCACAGCAACCAATTTTTTTAAGAACTAAAGAAAAACTAATACTAGAAGCTCTAGTGGTAAATGCGGGTCGTGTTCTTACTAAACATATTCTTAGCTCCCATGCTTGGGATGATCCTTATATGGCAAGCAACAGTCTTGAGGTACATATCAGCAACCTCCGCCAAAAAATTGATAAAAAATTCGATATTAAGCTCATAAAAACAGTTCGTGGGTTAGGTTATACAATTGCTAAAAATTCTCCATCAATTCACTAAGCCTCTAGCCTTGTTACCCGAAATCTTGGCTTTACTATCTCTCGGAATTGTTATTTTAGGCATTGGGCTTCAAGACTTTTTTCTTATAGAGAAAAAAATTGCTTTGATAATTCTAATATTAACCACTGTTCTATCGATCTCTTCCTTGTCACTTCTTTCCCAAACTCAAAGGGTCGTATTCACGGCCTTAGTTCTAGTAGGAGCCATTTTTCTAAGTTATTCCTTTTTCGGATTCCACCACCCTATTAGTCTCTTGTTAATTTTAAATTCTTTTCTTTATTTATATTTTTTTAATCCCCTCGCTACTTTATTTATGACGATAAGCATCATTCCCTTATCAATTCTCGCATTAATAAAAAATTGGCAACTCATAACAGTGATTATAAAGGGTTTTGATTTAACTTTTTTCTTAAACTGCGGCTTAATTTTATCTGGGATAAGTTTGGTTTGTTGGGTCGTTGTTCAATTTAAGCAAGATCAACACAAAAAATCATTTGAGGAAATGGCTCATGATAGCCGTCTATTAGCTCACGAACTCAGCCATCCTCTCACATCAATTTTATTTGAGGTAGAACTACTTGGTCAAAGTTTAGATTTATCTCAAAAAGATGCACAAAGGGTTGCTAAAATTCGTCAAATATTAAATATAAGCATTAATCTACTTCATTGTTTCAATCAGCCTAGAAAAAAATATCAAGAGGAATCATTTGATTTTAATGATGTTGTTGCATTAGCAATTAGCCTACTTCAATACAAAGCCAAACAAAACAACATTAAACTTAAATACCTAAATCAAGTTAAGAACCCGATTAAACTGAGAGGAAAGAGTTGTTTATTTTATCAAATTTTGGCCAATTTAATTATCAATTCGATAGAAAGTTGTCAAAAAAAAATCCCAGGCCGTGAAATGCGGACTATCCAGATTATTAACAAATTAGAGAAAAATGTTGTTTGCATTAGTATTAAAGATAGTAACTCTAAGTCAATAAAGCCTCATTATTTTGCTAAATTAATCAATCAGGCTTCGTTTTCAAGGCCAATCGAACAAGGCCTCGGGCTTTTGATTGTTGAGGACTTGGTAAAAAACTATTTTTCTGGAGAAATAGCATACAATTCGCATTCTAAAAAAGGAAATGAGGTTATTGTAAGGCTACCGGCGTTACAGCCTAATTGCCAAACCTCTAATTAACCCCTGGGCTATCTTTTTATGAGCTTGTTTAATTATACGAGCAAAAGTAGGTTGAGAAATACCCATGCTTACTGCTGCTTCTATTTGTGATAATCCATCAAGGTCATAAAGCTTAATTGCTTGCAATTCGTCAGGGGCAATACATACTTCTTGCAAATCCCTCATTGGAATACCCCTAGGCTTAAAATAAGTAGTGTCTGGCTCAAAGTTAATGATCCGACGTCTTCTTGGTCTTGGCATATTCTCTGTCTTAATGTCTGTTTAATTACAAACAACTAAAAGCCTGCTTTATCAGCAGGCTTTTATCAAAGGTTAGATCAATCTTATTTCTCCACTTCATTTAATTCTTGATTAACCGCCTCAAGCTCTCTTTCCAAATCTTGCTTATAGGCAGTGAGATCTTCGCGCCAATCTTGGCGAGTCCAAAACATTCTTCCAAAACCGATTCCTTGACCTCTGCCAAAACCGCGTCCAAATCCCCTACCACGAAACCCACGTCCTTGGACACAAGGGCCCATACCTCGACCTGTACCTGGACCCTGACCTTGAGGTCCTGTTCCATCTCTTAATGGCATAATTGCCTCCTTGTTATTAATTTATAGTTTTCATCTTTTAGCTCTGATTGCTGTTTATTATTCAAAACTAATTATGAATATATATTCATTATAAACCTGTCTTTAATTTTTGCAAGTAGCAGTCTTTAGGCTTAATTTAAGTTAAGCCTAAAAACTCGCCCCATCACCTCGATTTCCCATACTTGGCGATGAAATACTCGCTCCACCTCCTCGACTACCCATTCCGGGATGAGTGGTGGAATTAGAAGTCGACACAGATATTCTAGTAGCTCGGGCAGCCGCTTCTCTTCGTTTTTTAGCCGCTTCCTCGGCTTTATGTTTGGCAATAGCTGCAGCTGCAGCTATTTTTGCTTCTTTTGCTTTTCTTTCTGCGTCCTGAGCATTGCTAATTACCGCTTGAATTGACACTTTAGAATCACCCCAACTTGGTGTGTTGGGTAGCGTACTCCTAGCATTACTCAATAGCATACTACCAGCAATCCCCACCCGATAATCATCACACTCTAAACTAGCATCTCTAATCGCACTTTTAGCTTTACTAATTGCTTTTTTAGCCTGATTGAATAGTTGGCGATGACGCTCTTGATCCTTTTGTAAAGATGTTAGGGTTTCTTGGGCAGATTCTTCTGCTTTACCAAAAGCAGTAATCACCTCACCAATCTGTTTAACTAATTGATGATCTTCGTATTTAGCTAAATTAGAAACTAGTACCAGAGTTGTCTCTAACACATGTTCCGCTTGTTTAGCCAAATTTAAAGTTTGAGTTGCAACAACTTCATCCTCCTCCTTATCAACATCCTTTATAGCTAGTGCTACTTGGTCTGTCGCTTGATCTTCGGCTTGTTCTAATTGCTCATAGAGATCACGGATATGTTTAATTTGTTCATCTGCACTTGTTTTTGCCTCAACAGCCTTCTGACTAGCCTTCCCTGCCAGATCTAGAGCAATGACATAGACTTTGTCTACCTTTTCAGCTTGAGCTTCTGCAATCAAACCTTCGACTTCTCGAATTGCTTTATCAACTGTCTCATCAACAAGCCTATCATCAACCTCTCGAGCTTGTTTTGCAGCCTCCAGTCTTTTTTTAGCCAACTTAATTCCTTGACCACATTCTAGCTCTGCCTTTAAAACTAAATCATGGCGCACTTCTAATTCGTCCATTAAACCATCAATTCTGGTCAATTTTCGGTCAATTTGCACAATCACTGCTCTGGCTCTTCTAAATTCCTGAACTTCCATACTATTTAAATTTTCAGCCTGATCTGCCATAATACCTGCATCCAAATCCTCATCTTCATCAAATAAGGTCTCTAAGCCTGCTGTTATTTGTACAAAATGATTCTCAAAACCCGTATAATTTCTTGGTTGGTAATTATCCCTTAATTTTTCCCATTTAGATTGAATGTCTCCTTTGCTCCTATTTTCAGCTATTCTCGCCCTATCTTTTAACCGCATCAGTTCATGCTCATTTGACTGAGACAAGTCAACTAAAGACTGCATTTCTTGATAGGTTTGCTGGCTTATTGCCACTAATTCGCCTAAATACCCCCCGGCCTCACTCCAATTACAATTAGCTGCAGCTCGATTAGCCTGAGCTAAAAGACTAGTCATTTCCTGGCGATTTGTTGAAACGAGATCAGTGACTCGATATCCTTGGCTTTCAATTGCTTGTACTCGTTTCCTATTATTATCTCGTTGAGAAATAGAGTCTGCTAAATTGATTAGATAACTTTGCACTGAAGCATATTCTCTTCTGGCAATTATCAAATTGCTAAAAACAGCCTCAAATTCTAAACCTGCGCTTAAATTATTAACTGCTGCATCAAAATGATTGTCTCCTTCTGAAGCAATCGCCTCAACTCTTGGCTGCTCAGCTAGTTTAATTTTCTTTAAAATTCTCACATTCCTTTGAGCTGCAGTTGCGATCTCTCTTTCCACAGCTAAAACTTTTTCTACTGCTGCCTTAAATTCAACCAGAGCAATGCTAATTTCACTAGCGAAATCAGAACCACGCAGACCAGCATCCTGAGTATAAATAGCATTCCTAGCTCTCTCAAACTGATTGTCAAAAGTAGCAAAAATAACTTCTTCATTCGGAAGCCTTCGACTCTCCGCAGTCTGAGCTTGATACCACTCTTTCGCTTCTCGCACATCATCTCTGGCTTTATCGAGATTGGCTGTTGCAGCCTCAGCTCGAGCTTCTACTCCGACTAACTCACCTTGAAGATCCTCTAATTGTTTAATTAAAGCTGTAATAGTAGTCATTAAGCCACACATCCCTACAGCTAACTCAGTCATTTCGCTTTTAGGGGTAAAATATCCAAATTTAATCGCAAGTTGTTGCTCTGCAACCGCCATTGCTCGATTATATTGCTGATCAAACGCAGCTTTATCTTGTTCGCATTGTGCTGCTAGCTTAGGATAACTACTTCTTAACAAACTAATTAGACTCCCGAAAGCAGCATAGCCCCCTCCTCTTCGCGTCAATTGTTCGATTTCGTCTCTCAATTTTACGAGCATATTCTTAGCTTGTGTAGTTTCCCTAATAGATTGGCGATGTGGTCTGAAATATGTCGTTTCAACGATAGTAGCAACTATGGCAATAAACAGAAAACCTACAAACACAACAATTTCGCTTTGGTGCTCTTCTATAAAAGCAACCTCAGTGGGAGGTTCTTTTGGAGGTTGAGCAAGATAAGGAGTCGGGGTGAGGAGATCAGGCAACTTAGTAGCTGCAGTTGGACTCACTTGGACTCTTTCTGCATCAGCTTTTTCAACTGCCTCAATTTGAGTCAGGATTAACTTAAAGCTGTCAACAGCAACGTCGGTTATACTCCAACGATTTTTTAAATTTGTGGCTATTTGCTTTTCGATTCGACCCAGTTCATCTTCCCCCAAATATCTAGTCAGATCGTCGCCGGAAAGACAGACAACTAGCTGACGATTGTAATCAACCGTGCAACCAGTGACTGATCCATCCATACTTTCTTTTTTCAGATCAACTAAATTATAGGTTTGAAGAATCAAATAAGTATCCTCTGCTGTTCCGGCATCCCCTTCAATTTGACTAATCTGCTCCCCCTCTTCCAACACCACAATGATCGGAATTAGATCTCGCTTCAACAACTCTTGAAAAGCAGGTGAATTTACAATGCGGTCTGCATCAAGTTCACTGCCCCAGACAACATAAGGAGGCTTTTCCTGGAGACTTTCTGATAAAGGCAAAATGGGCTTGTGTTCTACCAAAACACCTGTTGTTAGTTGAAACTTCTCTCTCATAATATATCTTTTTATAAATAAAAGGATATTATAACATAATCTGATGATATTTTTACAAAACCTGAGTTCGCAATGGAATCCGCGCACCTCACGACTAGAGGTAAAATATGCGGATGGGAAAAACACACAATAAACTAACCGCCTTTGAGCGGGAAAAAATATCAATTTGGTTAGCACAGAAAATGAGTAAGCGAGAAA
>JAYEJP010000100.1:31367-36082 GCA_034660615.1 Patescibacteria group bacterium | reverse complement strand
GACTTGAAAACTTGGTCTCAAGGGCCAAGTGTATTTGCGCGCTTTAGTTTTGACACAGATCAGGCCATGGGAATGAATATGGTCACAATTGCTCTTAAGCAGGTTTGGCAAGAACTAGTCTCCACACATCCAAATGTTGAGCTAATTTCTATTTCTGGAAATATGTGTGTTGATAAAAAAGCTTCGGCCCTTAATCAATTGTTGGGCCGTGGTTATCAGGTTAAAGCGGAGGTGGTAATAAGCAAAGATGTAGTTGAAGAATTATTGGGGGTGAGTGTAGAAAAATTGACCCTCACTCATTATTGGAAAAATGTAGTGGGTACAAATTTGGCTGGTTCAAATTCACAGAATATGCATGTGGCTAATATGGTAGCGGCTATGTTTTTAGCAACTGGTCAGGATATAGCTCATGTGGTTGAGGGGTCGCAAGCAAATACTATTATGGAAAAAAGAAAAGATGGGCTGTATGTGGCAGTTGAATTTAACAATCTAAATATCGGGGTGGTGGGAGGAGGAACAAGCCTTCCAGCATTTACTCAGGCAAGAAATATAATTTTGGGCAGATCTTTAAGTTCTGCAGAGCTGGCTGGAATAATTGGTGTTGCTTGTTTGGCTGGTGAAATCTCTGGACTTGCCGCTTTAGCCAGCCAGTCTTTGGCTAAAGCTCATCAAAAATTGGGAAGAATTAAAAAACAATCATGATAATAGCAAAAAAGGTTGGAATTAGCTCTTACGGAACATGTTTGCCTCAGTGGGCACTGTCTTTAAAAGAGGTGGAGTTGGTTCAAAACAAAAAAGAGGGGAGTGTTAGCAAGTCCTTGAAGGTTAAACAAAAAACAGTGCCTGATTTTGATGAAGATGTAATTACTTTCTCCACAAAAGCAGCCTTGCAAGCAATTAAGAGAGCAGAGCTATCTTATAATTTTGATCGGCAAAACTTGGGGTGTTTTTTTCTAGGAAGCGAGAGTCATCCCTATGCAGTTAAGCCCTCTGGCACGGTGGTTAAACAGGCTTTGGGTCTAGCCGAAACTATGGCTTTAGCTGATCTTCAATTTGCTTGCAAAGCAGGAACCCAAGCTTTGCAAATTGGTGCTAGTTATGTGCTGAGTGGTTTGACTAAAGCAGCTCTTGCTATTGGAGTTGATACTGCTCAAGCTAGGCCCGGCGATGCTTTGGAATATACTGCGGCAGCAGGCGGGGGAGCATTTGTTGTTGATAAAAAGAAACTGCTTGCTAGACTAATAGGAACTATCTCTGTGGCTAGCGACACACCTGATTTTTGGAGGAGGCCAGGGCAAAATTATCCAGAACACAGTGGTCGTTTTACTGGCGAACCCGCCTATTTTGAGCATGTCATTTTAGCTACTACAAAGCTTTTGTCTGAATTGAAGCTCAAGCCTAAAGATATTGATTATTGCATTTTTCACACCCCAAACGGCAAGTTTCCCAGAAGAGTAGCTGCTAAACTAGGTTTTAGTCAGCAACAACTCAACCCAAGCCTGGTGGTAGAGAAAATTGGTAACACTTATGCTGGGGCTTCAATGCTGGCCTTGGCAGCAGTTTTAGATCAGGCTAAGGTTGGCCAAACCATTTTGCTCACCTCCTACGGTTCTGGTGCGGGTGCTGATAGTTTTGTTTTCAAAACCACAGCTTTACTGCCCAAGATTAGAAGAAAGTGGCAAAACAGCTTGCAAGATCAGGTCAAGAGGCTTCAACCCATCAGTTACCAACAATATCAGCAGCTAATGAAGAACCGGGGTCATTAAATTAAGTAATTCTGAAAACAAAATGTTGAGGGTTTTCCCTTAGAAATGAACTCAGATTGGTTTGGTTTCAGAAATGAGCTCATATTAGTTAATACAAATTTGCGAATTTATTGAATAAAAATAGATGAAAATAAAAATATTAGGCCACTACACAACTAAAGTGGGAGAGCTTTGGGACAAAGGGTTAGAAGACTTGTTGCACGAGGCAATTGAGGGATCTTTAAAAAACAGCGACGTTAATCCGGATAAAATTGAAGCAGTTTACGTGGCCAACAAAGCTTCTGGTCAGTTAAATAGCCAGCTCCATTTAAATGCTCTGGCAAGTGAATATTTTGAGCACTATCCGCCAGCAATGAGAGTAGAGGGGGCGTGTGCCTCTGGTGGGTTGGCTATGATTGCGGCTGAACAAGCTCTTTTGGCTGGTCACTATCAAACAGTTCTAGTAGTGGGAGTGGAGAAGATGACTGATATCAGCGTGGCTCAAACTACAGAAGCTCTGTCTTTAGCAGCAGATCAAATTCGAGAAAATGGGTCAACCTTTCCTGCTTTATATGCTTTGCTGGCCGAAGCTCATATGAAAAAATATGGCACTACTCGAGAGCAGCTGTCAGCAACAGCTGTTAAAAATCATGCTTTTGCTGTCAATAATCCATTAGCTCAATATCGAAAAGAAATTAGCATCGAGTTGGTTAATGAAAGCGCTGTTATTGCTAGTCCTTTGAGGCTTTTTGACTGTTCACCAATTTCTGACGGGGCTTCGGCAGTGGTTTTAACTAGCAAGGAAGTGAAAAATAAGCCTGAGATAGCAGGTTTTGGCCATGCTCAAGATAGTTTGGATTTGGCTGGGCGTAAAAGTCTAACCTCTCTGGCTGCAACAATCAAAGCTGGCAAACAAGCTTATTCACGAGCTGGGGTTCAGCCAGGAGATATTCAAGCAGCAGAAGTTCACGACTGTTTTACAATAGCAGAGATTCTAGCTATTGAAGACTTGGGTTGGTTTAAAAAAGGTGAAGGGGGAAAAGCTACTCTAGAGGGTGAAACAGGAAAAGATGGCAAAATAATAATAAACTCATCAGGGGGATTAAAAGCTTTTGGCCACCCGATTGGGGCTACTGGAGTTAAACAAATAGCTTTTTTAGCAAATAAATTAGAAAAAGGTGTTTTTAATTTAGTTTTAGCTCACAATTTGGGCGGAAGTGGAGCAACTGCGGTTGTTCACATCTTGAAAAATAGTTAATAAATCTAGAAATAAAAAAATGAGCATTAATCCAGCAAAATATTGGAGAGAAAATAAAAAATGGCCAAAGTGGGTTGGCAAAATTGGGGTGGTAGAGGTCAGTACTTTTGTCAAGATTGCCTCAGAAGAAAATTCTTTGCAGCAGCCATACAGTTTTGCAGTAGTTCAGTTTGGTAAAGAAAAGAAAGAGTTTGTTGGAGTGGGGCACGAGCAATTTGAATCAGGAGATAGGGTAGAAGTAGTGCTGAGAAGGAAGGTAACTAAAAACGAGACCAACTTAATTAATTATCAGCTAAAGATTAAAAAAATTGATTAATAATCTGGCTAAAAAACAGTTGTTCGATACAATATGTTCTTCTTTATGAATAAAGCAAACAGTCAAGATCAAGATTTAGACCAAGTAACCCTAGTTGATGAAAAAGATCGGGTTGTTGGAAAAATGGATAAAATAGAGGCTCATCGGGGGAAGGGAAAACTTCATAGAGCTGTGAGTGTGTTTTTGTTTAATGAAAAAGGCGAGGTCTTAGCACAAAAAAGAAGTGAATTTAAAATTGTGGCCGCACATAAATGGGCCAACACAGCCTGCGGAAATGTTAGGCCCACAGAAAATTATAAGCAATGTGCTAAGCGTCGCTTGAACGAGGAGCTTGGAATTAAGGGTGTGAAATTAAAGTTTATTAAGAAATTTCAATATTCAACTCAATTTGATAATGGGTTTAGTGAAAAAGAAATTGATAGTGTTTTTGCAGGCACATCTGGGAGTGAGCTCAAACCCAACCCTGAAGAGGTTGAGGATTTTGCCTGGATTGATTTTAAGACCATGTTAATAAAAGCAAATCAAGAAGATTGGGCTCCTTGGGTTGAAATAATTTTTAAGCAAAAAGAAATTAAAAGAACTTTAAACAAATATGCCAAGTCTTAAGGCTTCTGCCATTGCTCCCAGCAACATCGCCTTTAGTAAATATTGGGGTAAGAGCAATGAAAAGCTAATTCTGCCTTTAAATGATAATATTTCTATGACTCTCGGAGGTGTTAATACCCACACCACTGTTGATTTTTCTGACAAATATAAAAAAAATGAGGTTTGGATTGGCGCCACCAACCAACCAATGACACTGGCTAAAAAATCTCAGTTCGGTAGAGTGGCAAACCATTTAAATTTTTTAAAAAAGAAAGTTGGAGTCAAACACAGCTTTAAAGCGGTTTCAAAGAATAATTTTCCTATGGATGCAGGGATTGCTAGTTCGGCCTCAGCCTTTTGTGCCTTGACCCTAGCCGCAATCAAAGCGCTGGGTTTAAAGGCAGGCAAATCAAACAAGCCTTGGCTAATAAAGACATTGATTTGCTCGGAGAGGCAATAGAACATGAAATCTTTAGCTTGCATGGGGTGGCGATGACATCGTTTCCACCGGTTTTGCACTGGGATAAGGACACAGCTGAAATTTTACATGCAACAGCAGAGTTGAGAGAAAGAGGAATTTCTGTTTATGCCACCATTGATGCTGGGCCCAACGTACACCTAATTACTGAATCTAAAAATTTAAACAAGCTCGTCAAACGTTTTAAAAAAAATCGTTTTATTAAAAATATGTACAAAAGTCCTGTTGGTCAAGGCGCTAAAATTACTAAAAAACATCTTTTCTAATTATGAAAAATATAAACAAACCCATTATTCTTATTAAAATTGGCGGTTCTTTAATTACCGACAAAAA
>JAYEJP010000100.1:0-31267 GCA_034660615.1 Patescibacteria group bacterium | reverse complement strand
TTGGAACTAGCTAAAAAAGGAATTCCAGGTTTAATTATTGATGGAATTATACACGGAACCTTGTCAGAAGCAATTGCTGGCAAAGATGTTCTGGGAACCAAAATAGTAGTCTAATAAAATAATAAAATAGATTTCCCCGCAGCTTGCTGCGGTTGGAGACCATGATGTCACAGCGATAGCTGTGATACTCTCAAAGAGTAAAATAGATCATGCCTTAACGGCTATCCGAGGGCTATAACCCTCGGAACTTTGAAAATTACTCTTTGATTAATTAACAATTACCTATTTATACCCCGTCACCTTGCCGTGGGGTCACTTTATTAAAAGGAATTAAATGAATAAAAAACAAATTAAGCACATAGCGATTATTCTAGATGGTAACCGCCGTTGGGCAAAGGCTAATAATTTACCAATTTTTGCAGGTCACGAAAAAGTGGTTAAGGAAAATATTGTTGAGCTGGTTGAAGCCTGTATAGCGAGAAATATACCCTATCTAACGACTTGGGCTTTTAGTACGGAAAATTGGGGTCGATCAAAAATAGAAATTGATGCCATCATGAACATTTTTAGAGACACCCTCAACAACAGCATGAAAGAAATGCATGAGAAAGGGGTTAAAATTAATACGATTGGTGAACTGAGTCGGTTCCCCAAAGATATTCAGGAGAAGCTTGAGCATTGGAAGAAAAAAACAAAGAATAATTCAAAAGTTGTTTATACCATTGCTCTCAATTATGGCGGGAGAGATGAAATTATTAGAGCAATGAGAAATATGGTTCTAGATTTTGTTAGACAAAATCCAAAAAATATTGAGGAAAAAATCTCTGATATTAAACAGCAAGAATTAGAACAATATTTGGATACTATCAACATGCCAGATCCTGATTTAATCATTCGGCCTGGAGGGGAAAAGCGACTTTCTGGCTTTATGCCCTGGCAAAGTGTTTATGCCGAGTATTATTTTACTGACGCAATGATGCCAGATTTTGGGGAAGAAGAATTAGAGAAAGCTTTAAAAGACTTTCAACAAAGACAGAGAAGATTTGGTAAATAGACTTTTTATTTTGCGAGGTGTTACCAGTTGTAGTCGCTGGTAGGAATGGTGAATTCCTTAATAATCTCTATACCTGTAAAATTAGCAATTAAATTAACGATAACAAAAGAACTAAGTGCAAGTATTAGTCCCACTACAGCAAAAACCATTGAATTTCTTGCTTTTTCAACGCTTTGAGAGTTCCCTCCACTTAACATCCACTGAAGAGCACCAAAAAGCATCATAACAAAACCAGCAATTCCTATAAGTGGAAGGGTCACTGAAAGAACATTGGTTACCAAACACATTAGACCTTGAACTGTAGCTACATCGTCAACTACGCAGTGACTATTGATGTTCTTCCAGGTTTTGGTTTGAGCAAAAATTCTGTTGGGATTTGTTAATTTTAGAAAAACAACAAAATTTTGCAAAGTAAATTTCATAAACAACATTATATTACAACTAACCTTTTAATAAAAAGCCCCCTGTAAAAGGGGGGGCTTTTTATCTTAATTTTATTTGAATTTAGCCGTTGATTGATCCCATGTTGTCGAAAACATCATTGATGCCACCAGAGAATCCAAGGAAATTCAGAGCTAATTGAAGTAGAGCATAAGAAGCTGTTAAAACAACCAAGCCAATCACGGCTGAAGTAATTTTATTTCTAGCACTTTCGGTTTTGCTTTTATCTCCTCCAGAGGTAATCCATTCAATACCCCCCCAAATTAGATATAAAAAGACTAAAATGGCGGCGATTACCATTACTAAATTAAGTAGGCCGCTGATAAGACCGCCGATATTTGCTGCATATCCCTGACTTGGAACAGCAACCTCTCCCAGTTGTGCAAGAGCTGGGCTTGCAGACATGGCGGTTGCTGTCAAAGCCCCAACTGATGAAAAAACTACTTTTTTAATTTTTTTCATGCTTCTCCTTTTTATTTTTTTATCTATTAAATTATTTATAAATTATATCAGACATTTTATGAATTATACCAGACGTTCTTTGAAATAGTCAAAAATAGATTTAAACAAAGTCAATTAAAGTTACTCCCAAGAATTCTTGAACCAGTTTGAAAACAGCAATCACTGCTGATAAAACAATGATTCCGACAACTGCTTGAGTGATTCTGTTGCGTGCTTTTTCAAGCTTACTTGTATCTCCGCCAGAGGTAATCCACTCAATTGCTCCCCAGATTAAATAGAGTAGTAGTGCGAGTCCGGCAATCAGCATCGCAGCTTCTAGTAAGTTGCTAAGAATATAGGAAGCAGCCGCTTTTCCTGGCTCATCTCCAGTTACTTGATCAGCGTAAGGTAATTCAGCTTCGGTTGCTTTTTCTCTGATGTTTAGGTTTAAAGAACCGCCTCCACCAGAACCTCCGCCCCCTGGATCTACGGCTGCTAGTAAGTGATTTTTAAAATTTGTCATATTGTTAGTTGGGGATCTTATTAGTTGGGGATCGGGAAAGTAATTTCTAACAAGTTAAAGTCACTGCCAAAAAACAAATCGCCAATGAAGGCTACAATAGCAAATGAACTAGCCAATAAAATTAAACCAATGGTAGCATTAACAAATCTATTTCTAGCTTTCTCGGTTCCGCTGGTGTCACTACCGCTGGTTAGCCATTCAAAAGAAGCCATGATGTACATGCCAATTACTACCAGGGCTCCAATGCTGATAGTAACGCGCCACATCGACACAGCGTAATCTATAAATAACTCCCCACTTTTTGCTTCTTCTGGATTGTCTCCCAAGCTACCAATAACAGGATTTGTTAGCTGGTCGGCTGCAAATGCAGAAGTTTTTTCTTTAAGGAAGAAGACTAAGCTTAAAATGAGAGTTAAAGTGATTTTATTTATTTTTTTAAAAAACATGAATTGACCTAATTTATTTTGGGATAATGTTACCAATTGTTGTTTTTAAATCGATTAAATCAAGTCCAATTACTCTGCCAATAATCCCAATTAGTGAATATGAGACAACCATTACAATTAGGCCAAGTGTTGAGTGCATCATGCGGTTACGAGCCTTCTCAACTTTGCCACTGTCTCCTCCAGAGCTAATCCACTGAAAAGCGCCCATGCAGAAATAGACTATAAAAAACAACCCCCCAAGCACAGTAAAAAATCCAATTAGGTTTGATAAAAAAGTAACTAGCGTATCTAAAATTGTTTCTTCAGTTACTGTTTTAGGATTATAGCCATCTGGGTCTGGAGGTTGGAACCCAGGTCCCAGTGGGTTTTGAGCAATTAGAGTTGTTAACAAGTTGATTATCATACAATTACAAATCGTTTACAGTTGTTATGGTTGGGTTGAGAATATAAGTGGCATCTCCGAAAATCAATAGTCCAAATAGGCCAGCAATGCTATAGGCCAAAACAACTATTAGTAAGCCCATAAGGGTATTGATCATTTTTTGGGAAACCTTTTGTCCGGCGTCGGAACTATCAGCATTGGTTAAGTATATCCACCCAGCTAGAACAAAATTGATAAAAGCCCAAATTCCAGCTACTACTGTAGTTAAACGAATAATGTTGGACATGAAGACAATGATGCCAATTTCCGCCTCTTGGTTATACTTATCTACTCCTGGAGGTTGGGCAATTGTCCCAAAATCTGAATCTGCAGCTAGGGTTTTTTGGGGAAATATCAGCGAAATCAAAGAGCCAACTAATGAAACAGATAAACTCCAAGCTGAAAAACAAATCCGATGATAAATTTTTTTCATATTTATTTTTTTGAATTATATCAAATATATCAAACTTATTTCTAGATAAAAACTTTATAAAGGAATGTCGGCTCCAGTAATGGCTGCTACAATTTGTACAATCCAATAAGCTGCAAACATAATAATGAACCCGAGAACGGCGCCAGTAGCTAAATTGCGAGCCTCATCCTTGCCTTTGCTGGTGTCTTGGAAGTAGCTAAACCCAGCTCCAATTATTAAGACAAAAATTACTATTCCTGCAATGAGAAAGAGGTTGCTTACCAACAAGTTTACGATTTTGCCTGGAGTGTTGTATACATCTTGAACTGCTTCGCCGTTTCTTAATTTGAGCTGTTCTCCCAAATTAACACCATCAAATTGGCTGGCAGCGAGTAGGGTTAGGTTTTGTATTTTACGAAAAATTAAACTAGGATTGCGAAAAATTAAACTAATAATTATGCTCTTCATGGTTAAATGATATTATATCAATGTTAAGTAGCCATGTCAGTTTTATGTCAAAGTCAGAATTAGTAAAAAGAATAAAAAAGGGCCAATCTAAAGCGGTAAAGCAGTGGTTTAATCATTACTACCCTCAATTAATGAGACTTGCTTTAAAAAAGGCACAGACGGCCAAAGATGCTGAAGATTTGGTTCAAGAAACTTTCATCAACTGTTTGAGACAAATTCATTTATTTCGAGAAAGTTCAAGCTTAAAAACATGGATGATTAGTATTTTGCGTCACGAAATAGCTGATTATTATCGAAAAAAATATGCTAAAAAAGCAATTAGAACAGTTCCTCTAGCCGAGTTTATTTTGGAAGAAAAAATTGAAGATAGCCGAGAGGTAAATAAGAGGGTTGCAGAAGTTTTGACTAAAATGAGGGAACAGCGGAAAAATATTCTATTAATGAAGTATGTTGACAATTTGGGGGTAAGAGAAATTGCTAGGAGAGTGGATAGATCATTTAAGGCAGTTGAGTCTGAACTTTATCGCGCTAGAGAAGATTTTAAAAAACTATATATGGTTGCGTCAGCAACAGAGCATCCCGGCTTTAGCCGGGCGTGAATGAGTATTCCTCGCGTTAGCGAGATCATTCTGCCTTAGGCGGAGGGTACCTAGTGGTGCCGCGGATTTGTCCGTGGGGATCCACATACTACGGCATAATTCAAATGAGAAAAAACGGTGCAATTAAAATGAGAAAAAAAAAGAAGCTTGATAGGTTTATTAGCGAATTGCAAAAAGAGGCACAAAAACAAGCTCGGCTAGAAGAAACTCATTTTTTGCCAAAAAACATTGATTGGTTAGCGGGCGTGGTTGGTAGTCATTCATGGCAAATGTTGTTAATAACTTCCTTTTTAACAGCCGTTTTAATTGAAATATTGATTAATTAAATGAATTTGGCTAACAAACAGACAACATCTATAGTAAATTTTATTGTTTCTTTTGTTTATGCACTATTAAAATTTGCTTTTGGTTTGTTAATCCACCCTTATCAAACAATGCAGGATTTGGTTGATCAAAAATTGTTTGTGTGGTTGGCTATTTTGCCGATGATGATTTTAGTTTTTCTTACTTTGTTTTGGAATTTAATTTTTGTACCCTTGGCTTTAGTTGTTTTTGATTCAAAAGCCATGGTTGGTGCCGGAGCTGTGCAAGCTTCTCTCTCGTTTTTAGCAACCTGGATTACAACCTTTTGTTTTTATTGGCAAATGATGTTGCTATACTTACTGATCAGGTTTAGGATCAGTTTTAAATAATTGCTAAAGAAGTATTTATAAGTCTCAACAATCCTTTACAATAGGGACAATGTTGATTAAAGCACTGCGAATAAAAGACTTCCGTCAATTTAAAGACAGGACAATTAAGTGTAATTCTCAAATTTTGTTAATTTGTGGATCCAATGCTAGTGGTAAAAGTTCAATTTTAGAAGCAATTAATTTGTTGTCTGTTGGCGGCAGTTTTAGAGCATCTCGTGTTGAGGAGATGGTTAAATTCAAACAAGAGCTAGCCCGAGTTAAAGGTAAGATTGTGGCTGGCGAGAAAGCTGACAACTTTGATTTGGGGGGATTGGACGAATTAGTTTTGAGTGTAATTTTAACAAGGGGTGAGGTTCAGGGAAAAAAAACTCGAAGAAAGCTATTTTCGGTAAACGAAAATCGGCGACGCAAGTCTGATTTTGTGGGTCAGCTTTTGGTTGTACTTTTTAGACCTGAAGACCTAAGGTTGGTTGAGGGGTCGCCTTCTAGGAGAAGAAATTATTTGGACAATGTTTTATGTCTCAGTGATAAGAATTATAGGCATTCTTTAACTCAATACAAACAAGCTTTAAGAAAAAGGAATAAACTCTTGTCAATGATTAAGGAAGGAAGTCAATCTCCTTCAGTTTTAAAATATTGGGACATGACTTTGGTAAAACACGGAGTAATTCTTCAACAGAAAAGAAAAGATTTTTTAAATTTTATTAACGATCAAGTTCAAGCTCCCTTAGAAATGGAGGTTGATTATCGGCCTTCGGTAATAAGTCAGAAAAGAATCGAATCACATCGCAGAGCAGAGTTGGGTGCAGGATATACGCTCATTGGTCCACAAAAGGATAACTTGGCGATTCAGCTTAATTTTTCAGAGCAAAACGAGGTTGAAAATTATTTAGATCTAGAGCTATACGGCTCTAGAGGGCAAAAAAGACTAGGAGTTTTGTGGTTAAAAATGGCGGAAATGGAATTCTTGGAAGCAGCTACTAACAAAAAACCTATTTTGATTTTGGATGATATTTTGTCTGAATTGGATGATGATAGTAGAAATTTAGTTTTGGAACTCATTAAAAAGCAACAAACAATAATTACAGCAACAGACGAGACAATATTTGACCAGATGAAAAGCTTATTTGATGACGATGTCTCTTTTTTAAATTTAGAGAAGGATGGTTAATTTCTTTTAACTTTTTTTAATTCCTTCCATAAAATGTGGGGAATGGCTTTTTTTAAATCTGTTGCATTAAAAAAAGGTCCGGTTTGTTCATATAAAGCATCTCCGGCTTTTTTATTGATATGGCTAGCAACAACCGCGCTGGTAGTAATCTCACTGTTGGTATAAAAGGCTGCCGCCAATCCCGCCAAAATATCTCCTGTTCCTCCCTTGGTCATGCCGGCATTCCCCCCTTCAATTAGGTAGGTTTTATTTTGATGAATAACGGTGTCCTTAACTCCCTTGGCCAAAATGGTGCAACCCCCCAACTTGTTTGATACTTGTTTGTAAAGATTTTTTTCCCACAAATTTTCAGCGTCAATCTTTATTAAAAGTTTGGTCATTTCTTGTTGATGAGGGGTAATTAGACAGTTTTTGTTTAACAAGTGGGGGTCAACCATTTGCAGAGCCCCGGCGTCAATAACCCATTTTTTCTCGGGGTATTGTTTTAACAAATAATCAACAATTTTTTTTGTGTTATTATCCCAATCCTTAGTTGAAAAAGATGCTGAGCCCATATTGTTGTTGGAGCTTGAGCCTGAGCCTGAGCTTGAATCTGAGCCTGAGCCCATATTGCTGTTGGAATCTGAGCTTAAGTCATCAAGGCGCTCCATTCCTGGCCCAATTAAAACGCAATCTGCTTCTTTAAGATAATTTTCAATTTCGGCTCTAGGAACAACAATTCCATTCCAAAAATTTTGTTTGGCCTCGAGTATTAGTTGGTTATTAGTCGGGACCGATGAATAAAAAACCATATCAACAAATTTTGAGGCAATTTCAAGACTCCAACGACTCGCTGCATGAAACAAGTTAGATCCGCCGATAATGAAAAGTTTACCATTATTTCCTTTATGAGAATCTTTTTTGGGTAGCCTTAATTTTTCAAGAAAGGCATTGATTTCCTGATTAGAAAGAGGCTTGGTGGTATTTTGATAAGTCATTATTATTTTTGTTTTGATTTTGATTATACCCCGTAGCTTGCTGCGGGGAACACATCAGATTGGGTGCTATCCCTCAGAAATGAGCTCATATTAATTAATATAAATTTGCGAATTTATTTTCTTTACATATTTTTGCTTATTTTGCAAAAATAAATTAAAATATATTAAAATATAAAAGATATGTTTAAGCCTAATTTTAACATCACCAACAATTTGTTGACATACGTTAGCTCGATTGAGTCGGCCAAAGCGATCATCGAAAATTCGCCACTGGTTCCAGCTTGGGACGCAAAGTTTAAAAAGGATGCAATGGTGAGAACAATTCACTTTGGAACAAAAATAGAAGGGAATGATTTAACTGAAGAGGAGGCGAAAAAAGTTGCTAGGTTAGATTTAGTGAATGATCCTGAGGAGGCGGTTAAAAAAAGCGGCATTGCTGCCAGACAAAGGGATGTTCAGGAAGTAATTAATTATCGCAACGTGATTCGTTGGATTGATGAACAAGAAGAGGGTTTAGCAGACAAATTGTTTAGTGAAGATGTTTTAAAACAACTTCACTCTTTAACAATGAGTAACTTACTTGATGAAAATGATGTTGGAAACTATCGAAGAAAACAAGTAATTGTTAAGGGAGCAGGCTCCCATCAGGGTGAAATTGTATTTAGGCCGCCTGTGTCTGTTGAAGTTCCCTATTTATTAGAACAGTTTTTTGAATGGTTAAATCATGCTCCTTCCAATAAGATCCATCCAATTTTCAAGGCGGCGATCACCCACTATAAATTGGTTTTTATTCACCCGTTTATTGAAGGAAATGGCCGTACTGCCAGGGCTTTGGCCACTTTAGTTTTGTATGTCACCAACTATGATTTTAAACGTTTTTTTTCTTTAGAAGAGTATTTTGACCTCAATGTTGAAAATTATTATCGAGCTCTGCAGTCAGTTCAGCAAAGTGAAAATGACGACATGACTTATTGGCTTGAGTATTTTTGTTATGGCTTAGCTTTAGAAGTTGAGCGAGTTAAACAGCAAGTGTTAAAGCTTTCAAAAGACTTGAAAATGAAAGAAGAATTAGGCAAGCAAGTGGCTCTATCAGAAAGACAAATTATAATATTAGAAGTCTTGCAAAAACAAGGTCATATTGTCTCTCAGGATGCTCATGAAGTTCTTCCTAATGTTTCCATAGATACGGTCTTACGTGACTTAAATGATTTAATTGATAAGGGAGTTGTGAAAAAACAGGGTGTTACTAAGGGAGTGACTTATAGTCTAACTAAATAATTTTATTTTTCTGCAGCAATGCTTTGACTTGTGAAGCATTCTTTTGATTTTTTTGGTGTTAAAATTTATTTATGCTTTTTAATCAATTCTCAGACAAACTACAGAAATTAGAGAAAACAGCTTCAAGATTGGAGATGACAGCGCTTTTAGCTGATTTATTTAAACAATTGACTGAGGATGAGGTTCTCTTTGTTTGTTATTTGTTGCAGGGTCGGTTGGTTCCTCGGCACAAATCTTTAGAATTCAATATGTCTGGAAAGCTGGCTACAAGGGCAATTGCTCAGCACATTTCTAAGATAGACATTGATAACAAAATTCCAGACAAGAACCTTTTTAATCAACAAGACCTATCTTATTATCAGAAAATGATTAAAAAAATATATAAAAAGGAGGGGGATTTAGGATTGGCTGCGGAAATAATATATGAGTTAGTCGCGAGGCAAAACAAAGATAAAAAAAATAAAAACAACCATTCAATTAGTCAGGTTTTTAAGTTGTCTATTAGTCAAGTTTTTAAGTTGCTGACAAAGGTTGCTCGTGATGAAGGTGAAGGGTCTCAAGATAGAAAAATTGTAGCCACAGCTAAACTGCTATCTCAGTTAAACCCTCTTTCAAACAGATATGTAATTAGAGTTATTCTGGGTAAGTTAAGACTAGGGTTTTCAACAATGACAATGCTAGATGCCTTGTCTTGGGTTAAGAACAACGACAAGTCTGATAGACAAAAAATTGAAGCTGCCTACAACAAAAGGGCTGATGTAGGGATGTTGGCTCAGGGATATTTGGCTTGTAATTCCAAAGGGGAAGTTACCCAGTTTTTAGCCGATTATGAAGTTACTGTTAATACTCCCGTAGTTCCAGCTCTGTGTCAAAGGCTTAACTCTGCCGAAGAAATAATTGAAAAAATGGGTAGGGTATTGGCTGAACCCAAATATGATGGGTTAAGGGCACAAATTCATATCAACAAAGAGAAAAAACCCCACTACCAAGTTTTTACCAGAAATATGGACGATGTGACGCATATGTTCCCTGAGTTAAAAACGGCTTTGGTGAATTTAAGATGTAAAAGATGCATTTTGGATTCTGAGGCAATTGCTTATGATCAACAAACGGGGAAATTGCTTGCTTTTCAGAAGACAATCACTCGTAAACGCAAGTATGGAATTAGTGATCAAGCTGAGACAACACCGATTAGGTTTTATGTTTTTGACTTATTGGTGCTAGATGGGAGTTCGTTGATTGATTTGCCTCTTTTTCAAAGAAAGGAAAAATTAACTGAATTAGTTAGTAGCAACAAAGTTTTGTTGCCAACAGAATTTATTCAAACCAGCGACTCAGAAGAGTTGAAGCGATACCACTCTTGCCAGCTAGGAGAGGGTTTGGAGGGAGCTGTGATTAAAAAAGTAGATTCGAAATATCGAGGGGGGAGAAAAGGGTGGCGTTGGGTTAAAATCAAAGAAGTTGAGGGAAAACAGGGAAAATTAAGCGATACTCTAGACTGTGTTGTGATTGGTTATTATCGAGGCAAGGGCAAAAGAGCTCAGTTTGGCATAGGAGCATTTTTAACAGGAGTGATTTCTGAAGATGGTGGTGTAAAAACAATTGCCAAAATCGGGACTGGTTTGACTGATGATCAGTTTGTCAAAATAAAAGCCATGGCTGATAAACTAGCTTCTGTCAAAAAACCAAGTCAATATGATGTACCTAAAGAATTGGAACCAGATATATGGATTGAGCCTGGATTGGTGGTTGAAATTGCTGCTGACGAATTAACAGAATCACCTCTTCATTCTGCTGGCCAAGCTATGCGCTTTCCCAGATTAATAAAAATTAGAGAAGATAAGAATTGGGATCAGGCCACTACAATTAAGGAGTTAGCTGAAATTAAAGTTAGTTAAATTTCTATCTTAAAGATATGAGATGATTCTGATTACATCCCGTAGCTTGCTTCAGGGGAACAAGTCAGAATGGGGCATAGGTTGGTTAGCTCATATTAGTTAATACAAATTTGCGAATTTATTGGGCTATTAAGAATTAGAACCCATTTTTTCGTATTTGTTTAAAATTTTCTTTAAAGATTTTTTGGCTTTCAGAATTAGTTTTCTATTTAGCTTATTTGAATTGGCTTTGTAGTAACTCCCCCCCAACATAGGATAAGATTTTTGTTTTTGAATGGTTCCAGTTGTTAAGAGTTGAATTTGACTGTTAACCATCGAAGTGACTATGGCTGAAAACCCATCCTTCTCAAACCTCCTCAATGAAATTTGGTAATTAGGGTCTTTGAAACAAGCAAATTTATAACCTGCCTTGTCCAGACTTCTGGTGTAGAGATAATCTTCGCAATAATGAATGCTGGGGTCAAACCTATGGTTTTCAAAGATCTTTCTCTTTACTCCAATCATAGATCCGTATGAAAATGGTTGTATGTATGAGCTAACCTGCAAGGAGATGTTCATTAGTGAAATAAGAGGTTTAAAATTAATTGAATAGGCATCAATATCAAAAAGGCAGGTAAAAAAATCAATTTGTTTGCTTTTTTCTAAGTGATACTTAATTCCTTGTAAAAAATAATGCGGAAAGCGAGTGTCGGCATCAATAAATAGGAGCCAAGGGCTGGTTGCTTTTTTGCCACCAAGATTTCGTTGGAAGCCAACATTTCTTTGCTTGCTGCTAATAACCTCAAGATCTAATTTTCCTTGGTATTCTTTCGCTTTGGTGATTGTTAGGTCATCAGATTGTCCGTCTACTAACACTACTTTAAAGTTTTTAAAAGTTTGGTTGACTAGGTCGTCCAAAAGGGGTGGTAAAAACTTTTCTTCATTAAGGGCTGGAATAACAATAGTGAAATATGTGCTGTTTGAATGGTTTTTTTTCATATAAATGTTTATTAAAATTTTATGGCTTAATACCCCGAGGCTTGCCTTGGGAATATTGGGTCCAGGGCTCGCCCTGGGTTTTAACACCTTTTATTTTCTGATTATACCCCGCAGCTTGCTGCTGAGTAAAATTAGAATGAGGCATAGGTTGGTCAGATTAGGTCATAAAGTTTATCGCTTGTTATTGCACTGGGTTTTCTGTTTTTTTGTTTTATTTTAATATAACCGCCCACAAAACTCGACTGCCCACAAAACTCGAATTTATTGGTAGAATAAAAAAATAACTTATGAGTTTTATTTTTGGTCTTGGAAATCCCGGCAAGAAATATGAGGAAACCCGACACAATGTCGGTTTTATGCTTCTTGATAAACTGGCTGAAAGAGTAATGTCTGGTAATGGAGCTTTTTGTGTAAAGCCCAAGCTTAATAGTAAAATATTAAAAAGCTCTAAATTAATATTAGCTAAACCCCAAACCTATATGAATCAGTCTGGGGAGGCTGTTAGGAAAGCGATTAGTTATTTTTCAGAGATTAGTTTGGTTTTAGCAGAAAAACAGTTATTGGTGGCCCACGATGACCTGGATTTAGAGCTTGGTCAATTTAAACTACAATTTGGAACAGGCCCAGAATTGCACAAAGGTCTTAATTCTATTTACAAGGCTTTGAATACCGAGGATTTTTGGCATTTGCGAATAGGGGTAGATGATCGTGAAGGAGATCGTTCTATGCCTCCAGAAGCCTACGTTCTCAACAAGCTATCAGAGGAAAAACTTGAGCAACTAGGCGCTGTTTTCGAAGTTTGTTATACGAGAATTAAGCAAGAGAGCCTGTTATAGTATTATTAGTCTTAATGTATTTTTCTTGGCTTAAACCACTGTCCCAGTCCCTCAATCAAAAAAAGAAAAATTTATATTGGCTTAATTTTGCACTTTTTTTCAGGCAAATTGCTATAAAGCTGAGCGGTTTTTATTTGCCAATTTTTCTCTATCAGATGGCTCCAGAAGTTGAGCTCATGAAAAAATATTTATCTGATAGAAGTTCCTTGCAACAAGGAATGATTTTAGTTGCACTTTTTTTTGTATTGGAAAGACTGACAATCATAATCTTCTCAATCCCTGTTGGAAAATTGACTAGAAAAATTGGTCATGCCAGAACATTTGTTTTGGGGGATTTAATTTTTGCTTTGTTGGTGCTTGCAATGATTTATTTTGATCAGCATCAAATATTTATTTTTATATCAACTATTCTCAGTGGTTTAAAATCATGTTTTTTTTGGCAATCCTACCGCACCTTGCTTGATCGCAATGTCAATCGTCGCAAGCTTGGTCGTGCAATGGGTCTTAAGGTAATTCTGAGCAATTTTGTAGCCATGCTTTCTCCTGCCATAGGTGGTTTAATAATCAAGTATTCAAGCTATGATTATATTTTTTACCTAAGCTTGGTATTTTTGTTAGTAGCTGTTTACGGCCACCTTAACTTAAAGCTCAGGCAGGAGTTGGATGCCATTGGTTGGAAGGAGTATTTTTCATGGCTTAAAGAAAACAGTTTTCGCCAACTGTTTTTATCTCAGTCAGGTCGTCTTTTTAACTCAATGGCGTTGATGTTGTGGCCTTTGTATGTATTTTTGCTAATGGGTGATATTGGCACCGTTGGTATTATTTACAGCTTGTCACTCTTTATTTCGATTGTAATGAATTTCTTTATAGGCGGGGCTCTTGATAAGAATCATAAGAATAAAACGCCCTTTGTTATATCTGGAGCCATTATTTCGATAATGACAATTTTGAAAATTTGGGTAAGTCAGATTTGGAATGTAGTAGTAATGGACTCTTTAGATAGAATGGTGGGCAACTATCATTGGTTGGTTTTTGACCGGATGATTATGGCGCGAGGCAAGGGTAGCCAAGCTTTTTCATACTTTGTTTATCGAATGATTAATCAGTCTATATCAGGATTAATTTTTTGGTTGTTTTTCCTCACCTTCTTCTTGGTTTTTTCATTTGGTTGGACTGGAGTTTTTGTTTTGGGCTCAATTGGAGCTATGTTAAGCTTATTGATCGACGAAAAAAAGTAATCACTATATTATAATAGGCTTATGAGTAAACAGAGGTCTGCTGATGATAAAAAAGGTTTTCAGGGAATAGGTTCTCTTTTTGATGACTATCAAATTAAAGAGGACAAGGGCTATATTACAAAAGAGTTTCAGGATTATGGGTATAGGCTGGCGCTTAAATTAGATGACTTAAGGCATAAAGGGCTTTATATAAAGATGGCTAAAGAAGAGGATCGAGCTTTGTTGGAGCAAACCTTGAGATTTGTGATCGATTCATCTGCTAAGAGCAAAGCGAGGTTGTTTATGTGGAAATTAAAGAAATTAAAAGATGAAAAACAAAATCAGTAATATGGAAAGCAAGCCAACCCTTGTTTTTATTTTAGTCTTAACAATCATAGCGGTTTTGTTGGGTTTTAATTATTTTAAAACACCTTTTGTCAGACAGGAGCAAGAAACTGAATTCAAGGATCTAGTCATGGAAGCAACACCAGCCCCAACTCTTTCTCCAGACAGAGAAATTTTTGAAAAATTGAGCGACATGGAGCGAGTGGCTCAGCTGATTGCTTATCCTTTGGTGATCAACGAGACTCTAATCGATGAGTTACAGAGCGAAACAGCTTGTGTTTCATGTGGTGATGTGAGCAAAGTAGACAGGGTTAATCAAATCAAGCCGGGAATTATTATCTTGTTTGGCTCACAAATTTCAACAGAGTCTGCTCAATTAGTAACTTCCACTATTTCCAATAATTTTGCTTCGGATTTGTTAAAACCATTATTAGCTGTAGATCATGAGGGTGGGTTGGTTCAACGTTTGGCAGGTGAGGATTTTACAAAACTTCCTAGCATGATGTCGGCTTGTCAGCTTGATTCAATCGAACAGAAAGAATTATATGAAAAATCAGCTAATGAATTAGCCAGACTAAATATTCAAATTGTTTTTGCCCCAGTAGTTGATGTTGCTCGTTCAAATTCAAGTTTAGAAACACGCGCTTGTCTTGATGAGGAGGAGATAAAAAGAACAGCTCAAAACTACATCGAGTCATTTGGGAAATACAGAATTATGTCTGTAATTAAGCACTTTCCTGGAATAGGGCAAGTAGAAAAAAACCTGCATCATTTTTCTGAAACTATTGCTTTAGAACCAAAAGACACCCAGGCTTTTCAGTCTTTGTTGCAGCAATATCCAAATATTGGGGTTATGAGTAGCCATGTTAGGTTGGAGGAGGCATTGGGTGGCAAGCCTTGTTCTTTAAGCTCGGTTTGTTTGGACAGGTTTTCTCAGGTGTTTCCAGATGCCACAGTTTTTACAGATGCTCTTAACATGGAGTCAGCTTTGGAGGATGGCGGAGAACGACTGTCGTTGAGTCAGGCTGCGGAGCAAGCTCTTGAGGCTGGCAACTATGTTTTGGTGTTTGATGAAGAAGCGAACTCTGCGCAACTTGGACAGGTTTTAAAGCATCTAACTGACCGTTACCAAACTGACGAAAGTTTTAAAAAACTGTTGGATAAAAAAATTATGAGAATTCTTAGTTTGAAATTAAAAACTAGCTAAACAATATGACTCCTAAAAAAATTATTGCTAGCATTGTTTATTGTCTACCCTTTTTTTTAATACTGAGCTCTACCAGCATGTTTATTTTATTTGCATTAGGGGTATTTTTTGGCTTGGGTTTGCTTGAAGCTGATCAGCGTTATTTTTATCGTTATTACAGCGAGAAAAAAGAAAGTGAATCTGAAACTTTTTTGGCTACCAGATCATTTCTTTTTTTGTTAACGCTAATTCCTCTTTCAATTTTTGTGATCACCTCAACTATGAGTATGTTGGGGATTGGAATGATAATGGGAATTTTATTAAATTTGTTAATAGAAATGACGATTTATCGGGCTTGGCCTCAAGCTTTTAAAAAAAGGTTTCTTGATGAACTAAAAGTGAAGCCCACTTTTTCTCTAATTGCTCAGGTTTTTGTAGCTGGTCTGGCGTTTTTTATTCTAATGAATTTGTTAATTATTTTCTAATCATCATTAATTGCTAGAAAGTGAAAAAAAAGAATATAAAATTTAAATTTATTAACAACGTTGATATCAAGCAGTTGATGCTGATTTTTGTTTCTATATTTTTCCTGCTAGCGGTTTTTCTTTTTTGTTTTTTTAAGATTAGCAACTCTGCTTCAAGTCGCTCTTTAAGCAGCAAGAAATTACTTAGGTTAGATGATGGTGAGAAAATCAGGATTAGTCTTAACGAGAGGGAGTTTGAAGTTGAGGTTGTTAATACTCAGCTTAGTAGAAATCAGGGTTTAGGGGGTCGCTCAGAAATAGGTAGCGATGGTATGCTATTTGTTTTTTTTGAAAAACAAGTTCCAATATTTTGGATGAAAGACGTGAGGTTTGATCTAGATTTTATTTGGCTTAATGAGGGTAAAATTGTTGATTTAGAAAATAATGTAACTCAACACAACAAAGGATTGGCAGAGGAAGACCTGCCCCTACTGCTCCCAAATCAAAAAGTAAACATGGTTCTAGAGGTTGATTCTGGCTTTATTGAAAGAAATGGGGTTAAAATTGGTCAAAAGATTACTGTCCCCCGAGATGATTAACCGCTCCTCTTCAACATCAAGAGTTTTCTTTGTAAGATAGTAAGTGTGTCCAAGCAATCTGCCCAAAGCTATACCAATCAAACCGACTTATTTACTAGCAGGTTTTCTTCAAAAACGAAGTCTTTTTTAAGGAAAGGTGTTGCTGCTTCTGCACACAAACAGCCTAAGATGAGTAGTCAAACGACTCCAACCATCAAGCAAAATACAAACTTGTCAGGAGCTAGTTCCAGTCAAACTAGCGTTTTGCCTGAAAACACTCACAATTTATCTATGATTCAGAAAATATCTACTTCTGAAAAACTAGATTTATTAGACGGAATAGTGAAGGAGTTTGAGCAAAATCAAGCAGTTGCTGCAAAAGATAGAGGTTTAGTTAGGGGGAGAGTTGTTCAAGAGCAGCTTGGTCAGACTGCATCTCAACCAACGCAGTTATCTCAACCAACACAGCCAGTTCAACCAACGCAATCGTCTCAACCAGAAGAAATTATCCAAACTCAAGCAAGGAGTGCAAGAAAAGAAGGTTTAAAGGGAGCTGGTGCAGGGGTTGAGGCAGCCGCATCAATTCAATTTGTGGAGCATGAAAAATCTTCAGAAATTCCACCTGAAGTTGAAAAATTTATTAAAAAAGTTGAGGATAAAAAAATTAAAGCACCAGAAGAAATTGTGGTTGCGGCTCAATCAGCTTTAGCTCAGGATGACCAGCAATTTGCAGCTGAGCCAGTGGTAGTATTACCAATTACTCCAAAAATTGAGGCTGAAGGTGAGAAAAAACCGCCTAAGTTTAGCATTCGCTGGTTGGTTGAGTGGAGCAAAAAGATAGTTAAAATGTTTGCTGGGAAAGTAATATATCGACAGCCAGCCAAAAGTTAATTATGCAACAAGATTTAAGTCAACTCACTGGTTTAATTTTGTCAACAATAGGTCTTCTTTTTATGATGATCGTTGGTTTGTTGATTATTGCCGTTTTTGCTTATATGGTTTTCCAATGGCTCAAGCATAGAAAAAGAGAAGAATATGCTTTAAGTTTTGTTAATTTGTTGGTTTTACTACCCAAAGATAACGAGATTAAGATTGACGCCGCTGAGCAAATGTTTGCTGGACTCTCAGCTCTTCACAAGGGCGGTGTTTTCTCATTTTTTAAAAAACAAGATATTATTTCATTTGAGATTGTGGCCTTAAAAGAGGAAATAGGCTTTTATGTTAGCTGTTCAAGAAAAATTAGGGATTTAGTCGAAAAACAAATTCACGGTGCTTATCCTTCCGCCAGAATAAAAAAAGTTGATGAAGTTAATATTTTTAATGAAAATGGACGAGTTGATTTTGCTGCATTAAAGCTTAAAGAAGCTAATTATTGTCCTGCAAAAACATACAAAGATTTACCCAATGATGGGCTTTCTTTAATTACCTCAGCTTTGTCTAAGATGCAGGCTGGAGAAGGTGGTGTTTTACAAATTTTGCTTCAGCCAGTTGGTGGTAAGTGGCAAAAGGGTGGCAAAGGGTATATCCAAAAAGAAAAAAAGAGGGAAGCAGATCCAGATCAAGCTACCTATAAACATGATCCTAAGGAAATGGAGGCGATTAGTGACAAGATTTCAAAGCCAGGGTTTAGGGTTTCGATCAGAATGGTGGTTTCTTCTCAGAATGACAGAATGGCTGAGTCACACATCAGTAATATTAAAGGAGCTTTTGCTCAGTTTACTTCTGCTTTTAACTCTTTTACCAAAGCTAAGATTTATATTAAGCACCTGTTTATGATCGACTTTCTTTATCGTTATATGCCTTTATTTAACAAGGGTGCTTTTATTTTAAATACTGCTGAGCTGGCTACTATTTTTCATTTTCCTAATAAAACAGTAGAAACTCATCACATTAAGTGGTTGACAGCAAAAAATGCTCCAGCACCAAACAAAATCCCTAGCGAGGGTATGTTTGTGGGCAAATCCAATTACCGTGGAGAGGAACGTAAGGTCTACATGAGTCTGAAAGATCGGCGTCGTCACACTTATGTTATCGGGAAAACTGGTACTGGTAAATCTGAGTTTTTAAAAGAGATGATTTTACAGGATATTGAGGCAGGACATGGAGTGGCAGCAATTGATCCACATGGGGATTTTGTTGAGGATGTTTTAGAGCTAATGCCTCCAGAAAGAGCAGAGGATGTAATCTACTTCAATCCCTCTGATAGAGATAGACCTATGGGATTAAACATAATGGAAGCACATAATGAAGAACAGCGGCATTTTGTAGTTGGCTCAATTATTAATCTAATGTACAAATTATATGACCCACATCGAACAGGAATTATTGGCCCTCGTTTTGAGCATGCCATCCGCAACGCCATGCTAACGGTGATGAGTCGTGAAAATTCAACTTTTATTGAAGTGGTGCGTATTCTGACTGATGAAAATTTTGTCAAAGAAATGCTTCCTTATGTCAAAGACCCAATGGTGAAGCGTTATTGGACTGATCAAATAGCTCAAACAAGCGATTTTCATAAGTCGGAGGTATTGGATTATATTGTTTCTAAATTTGGTCGTTTTGTGACTAACAAAGCAATGAGAAATATTATTGGTCAGCCGCAAAGCGCTTTTGATTTTAGAGAAGCAATGGATGAGAAAAAAATAGTACTATGCAATTTATCTAAAGGAGTAATCGGAGAAGAGGATTCTAAATTTTTGGGGTTGATTCTAGTACCAAAGATTTTAACGGCAGCCATGAGTCGGCAGAATACATCTATTGATAAGCGACCCGACTTTTTTCTGTATGTTGATGAGTTTCAGAACTTTGCCACTCAAGATTTTGCCACTATTCTTTCCGAGGCACGTAAATACCGCCTCAATCTAACGGTAGCCAATCAGTATATTGGTCAGATTGATGAGGATGTAAAGAACGCCGTTTTTGGCAACGTTGGTACGCTAGTATCTTTCCGTATCGGTGTAACAGATGCCAATTTTCTACAGCATGAATTTACACCTACTTTTAGTGAGAGTGATTTAAGCAACGTTGAAAAATATCATGTTTACATGAAGACTATTGTTGATAATGAGCCAGTGGCACCATTCAGTGTTTCTTTAATGAAGGATATGGATAAGATTGAAGCCAAAAAGAACCCGAAATTAGCCGAAATGATTAAAGATTTGTCACGTTTGAAATATGGTAAAGATAAGCAAGTTGTTGAGGAAGAAATGAAAGTTAGAGCCAAACTATAGTTTTATTCTTTTTCCCAATTTTTTACGACTTGCTTGCAATATAAATAGCGTGCGTATTCAATAGTTTTTTCATGAATGGGTTTTTTTTCATCATCATCCGCCTCAACACTTTCGCCCAAAACTTTTTGAATATGTTCACCTGTTTCTTGAGCTTTGTTAGTTAGAGTTTTAGTTTGTTCAAGATTTTCCTGATTGAGTAGATTAAGTTTTTCAAAATCATACTTTTCTAAAAATGTACCTTCAAGCAACCCTTGTTTGCTAGCAAAATAAAGACCAAAGATAGCGGTGAATAAAAGTATTCCAAAAAAGAGAAATTTTTTATAACCTTTCATAAAATTAAGTATATCAGTTTTTAATTATGAAATAGTTAGTTATTGATGATTATTCATATCGCAGAGCTTCAATTGGAGATAATTTAGATGCTCTGTTGGCTGGTGCGGCTCCAAACACTAGACCAACCACAGTTGACACTCCAAATGAGAGCATTACGGCATCCATTGTTACTTTTGCTGGGAAGTATGACTGAATTGCCAAAGTCCCTAAATAGGCAAGTCCTAAGCCGATTAGCCCGCCCAATATAGATAAAAGGGCAGCTTCTATTAAGAATTGAGATAGAATTAATTTTGGTGTAGCTCCTAGGGCTTTTCTTAGACCAATCTCTTTAGTTCTCTCAGTAACTGATACCAGCATAATATTCATGATGCCAACTCCCCCAACGACTAAAGAAATGGCGGCAATCCCACTCAGACCAATAGTTAACATGCTCAGGATGTTATTAATCACAGATAAAATTTCAGACTGGTCATAAACACTAAACTCATCTTCTTCATAATTTTTTTCCATTACTTTTTCCAGCTCTCTAATGGTTTCTTTAGTATCAATTTCAGAATTGGATTTAACAACGATGTCAAAGATTTTTTCACTATCATATGCTCTGGCCATAGTTTCATATGGCATATAAATATTAGAGTCAAATCCAGCTCCACCAAAAGAACTCCCAACTTTTTCAGCTACCCCGATAACCTTATAAGCAGTTGAGCCTATTTGTACAGTTTTACCAATCGGGTCAATTTGTCCAAATAGATCTTGATAGATTTCCCAACCCAACACAACTATTTTTTCTCCTTGCTCGGCTTCGGTTTTGTTAAAAAAACGGCCTTTGGCAATTTCCGTTTCAATTACTTGGTTGTAATTGGCATTGCTCCCTAAAAGTGTTGCTACTTCTGTATTTTGCAAAAATTTAACATCGTCTGACTGCGAGCTGTAATAGGTGTAGTTAACTACATAAGGCTTTAGTTTTCTGATATTTTTTACATCGTCCAGATTGAAGCTGATATTGATTGTATTGAGCATTTGCTCTTTGCCGGAAAATCTTCCTTCTTCAGAAAAAACTGTTCCTGGTGAAATAAAAATGTTATTGGTACCCAATTTATCAAACTGCCCAGTGATGTAGTTCTCCAAGCCACGCCCAATCGACATTAGTAGCACTACTGAGCTAACACCGATAATAATACCTAACATAGTGAGGAAACTTCTCACTTTGTTAGAGAGAATTGAGGTGATGGCAATTTTAAAAGTGTTTTTTAGGTGCATTATTTTTGATCGTTACAAGCTCTGGTTTGAATGATTTTTCCATCTTTTAAACAGATAGTTTTTTCAGCAATATCTGCTAATTCTTCTTCATGAGTTACCATTAAAATCGTTTTGCCCTGTTGGTGTAACTTTTTTAAAATTTTTTTTATTTCATCGCCGGTTTTTGAATCGAGATTGCCGGTTGGCTCGTCAGCAAAGACAATCGAGGGTTCGTTAACAAGGGCTCGAGCGATTGCTACTCGCTGCTGTTGTCCTCCAGATAATTGATTAGGACGATTGTAAAGCCTGTCTCCCAACCCCACCAATTTCAACACCTCTTTAGATTTGCTCAAGCGCTCTTTTTCATCAACATTGGCGTAAATTAAGGGTAGAGCCACATTTTCTAAAGCTGTACTCCTTGGCAATAAGTTGAATTGTTGGAAAATAAAGCCTATTTCTTTGTTTCTAAGTCTTGCTCTTTCTGGCTCATTGTAATGGGTAACATCTTTGCTTTTTAGCAGAGTTGTTCCACTGGTAGGCTCAGCCAGCATGCTGGCTATCTGAAGAAAAGTTGACTTACCTGAACCTGAAGAACCGACAATTGAAATAAAATCACCTTGATTAATGGTTAGGTTGATTTTATCTAAAGCTTTGATGGTTTGATTACCAAGATGATAAATTTTAGAAACGTTTTTCAATTCTAGAATTGGTGATTCTAGAATTGGTGATGATTTTTTGCTCTTAGTTGCCATGCGAAAGTTCTAATAAGTAATTACTCAGCTTGAGGGATGAGGACTGAGTCATCTTGTGATAAGCCGGAAATAACCTCAACCCAGTCGTCAGTTTCCAATCCAATTTCAATTTTTCTTTCCTCTGTTGCTCCCAAATCATTTTTTATATCAACAAAAGTTTTGCTGTCTCGTTCTTTGGTGGCGGTGAAGGGTATGGTTAAAACGTTTTGTTTTTTAGCTAGCTCAATTTTAGCGTCTCCATTCATGCCAAGTCTATATTTTTCCAAAGGAAGCTCGAGCTCTGATTCAAGGGGAAACTCCACAATAAAGACTGTTTCTGCGGCACTAGTGTTACTGCTATAGGCAATATAGTTTAAATTTGAGGTGATGTTTTCGTCTGGATAGGCATCAAGAACAATGTTGGCAGGTTGGTCTTTTTTTAATTTAGCAATATCTTCCTCATCAACTTTAGCCATAAAAATTAAAGATTGGGGGTCAACTACTTCAAAATAATCTGTAGCTAAGAGTTGAACACCGGTGACGTTGGTGGGGCTGTAGACTAGAATTCCCTCAAAAGGACTAGACATAACCGTGTCTGAAATCAGAATTTTTTGTAGTTCTACATCAATTACCTTGTTTTCTAAATCCCATTGGTTCTGATCAACAGTTCTTTGCTCCTCTTTATCAATGGAGCGATCTTCAATATCGTCTATTTGTTGATCCCAGTCCCAACGTTCCTTCATATAGGTGTTGAGATTTTTTTGCAACGTTTTTTCAACCGATCTTCTGTCAACCGTAGCAATAGTTTGCCATTTTTTAACAAAATCACCCTCTTGAGCACCCAAATAAACAATTTTACTACCAGCAGGGAATCTCATTATGGCTTTGCGCTTAGCATCAACTACACCAGATACTTCCAATTTTTTAACAATATCTCGGTATTGTGGTTGTTCAAAAATTAGGGGGCTTTCTTCTGACTTTGCTTTGTTGCGAAAAAAGAAAAAAACTCCAGCAATGATTGCTGCTAATATAATTAGTAGCTTGTATCTTTTTTTGATAAATTCTTTTACTTTTTTTAGCATTAGTTTTTTTTTCTAAAACGAAAACGATTTTATTTAGTGCAGCAATTTTATTAACAGCGATTAAAATCTCTGTAAGTAAGAATACAATGTGAGCCATACGGGTCTGGAAGCCAATTATCCTATACTGATTATTCTACCACTATCTCACTATCAGAGAAAATGAGACAAATGGGACAGTATAAAAAAAGGAGTGTCTCAATCTTGCTGATGTAGTTTGATATATTGATCCAGTGACAGCTCCTTAATTCGATCTTTTAGCTGTGTTCTCCATTCTTTTTTTATTGATAGCCCTGGCGGGTTAAGGAGATTTTTTCCGGAAAAGAATAAAAATGAAAATTATTATCTGTGGTTCTCTTACCGCCACCAATGAATTTTTTGAGCTGAATTTAATTAGACATTTATACAGATCAATAAAATTGATAATATAGACTTAATGCAATTCTCAATCATATCAGACATACACATTGGTCCACTTGAAAGAGGCTATATAAAAGGCGTGCAAAGAAAGCTCTCTAATCTCTCTGAAAAATTACTCAAAGAATACATAAATAAAATAAATAATGATGTTAGACCAGATTTTGTAGTAAACATGGGCGATGTAATTGAAGATATTTCAGATAAAAAAATAGATGTGGCTAATTATAAAACTGGGATTAAGATTCTTAGTCAGCTAAAAATGCCAATATATCATATAGTCGGCAATCATGACCTTCGCACTATGACAGAAGAAGATATAAAAAAGATTCTTGGTTATAAACAACTATATTATTCTTTTAATCACAAAAACTGGTCTTTTGTTATATTATTAGTAAAGCTGGTAGGCAATCATACTGTTGATATAACAGATATAAAGACGGTTATTCCCCAAGAACAATTAAAGTGGTTAGAAAAAACTCTTACAACTGCTTCAAATAATACAATCATTCTTCTACACTACAGTCTTGCTGATCAAGATTTAAAGGGAAATTTTTGGTTTGAGGGCGAGCCGAAGAATGCCCTTGTTGGCAACAGAAAAGAAGTAAGAAAAATACTAGAAGCATCTGGGAAAGTAAAGGCAGTTATTAATGGACATTTGCATTGGAATAATAAAACAGTTCATAATAAAATTCCCTATTTCACAGTAAATTCACTTATTGAAAATTTTAATAATGATGGGGTACCGAGCAACGCATATACTTTAGTAACACTCAATGACGACAATATACAAGTTGAAGTTAAAGGAAACGATCCTGCTAGCTGCACACATTCTTGGAATTCTGATAATTGAACTAAAATTATTTTTTTTCTAACTTTGAACTATTTGATTTTTTGAGCTTTAAAAACTGGCGAAAAAAAGGTTTAGTCAAAAAACAAGAAATTCCTGACAATCTTAAAAAAGAGGTTGGAAAAATGTCAGAGCATTTTTCTGATATATTAGAACAACATAGTAAAAATAGTAAAACCAAGGCTGAAAAAAACAAAAAAATCCTAAAAATATGAATACAATCAAAGAATGCTTTGAGATAATTTTAGAGGGCAATAAAAACAAAAGCCGTCAGGCTGCACGGCAGGTTAGAAAATTGCTGTATGCTTCAAGAACAAAAGACAAATACAATGACATTAAGAAATTGGTCAAAGGCGCATCAAGAGAATACGATAAAATTTCTGAAGACTGGCGGCAGGAGAATTTTGTCATGGCTATCTCAGTAATATATTTTTTGCATGACAGAGAAGTTGATCCTGACTTTCTTTTTCCCTGGCTTTTTCAATTACTACTCCATTCTAATGGATGTATTCGCTATGCAGCTGTTCGTATGTTGTCTCATGAACTAAGGTCATTAACTGTTTATATCCGTGTTCCTGATTTTAAATCTGGTATGACTAACTTAAAGCCAAAACAGGCGGATGCCATTATATTTTCTCTTTTTGTACACCTAAACAAGTTGCTAAAAAAAACATGGAAACCAAAGTATATAAAATATAAATACATTTCTTCTCTCCCAACAGGTCTCTATAAATCAATACAAATGGTCATAGCAAAAATAGAAGAACTCTGTGGACAGGAGTATATGAGCGATCTTGTTAAAAAATACAATGAAAAAGATGATGATAAATACACCCAAGATGGAGGTAAAAAAATGAAAAAGAAAAAAGCGGTTAAAATAGATAAAGTTTATACTTTTAAAATAACTCTTGATCCAAAACAAAGAAGAGAAAAACCATGGAGAGAAATTGCTATTATAGGTAGAGAAAGTCTTTATAGGCTTGCCAAAGCTATTGTCAACAGTTTTAATTTCTATTTTGATCACTGCTTTGGTTTTTATGATAATCTTAAAAGTATCTATGACTCAAAAGACTTTTATGAGCTTTTTACTGATATTCCTACAGTAGAACATACTCCTGAAGCCAAAAGTGTAGAGCAAACCAAAATCAGTCAAGCCTTTAATCCTAAAAATCAAAAAATGCTTTTTTTCTTTGATTATGGCGATTCTTGGCATTTTACTGTTGAATTAATAAACATTAAACCAGCCAAAACAGGAAGGTTTTATCCAATGACTAAAAAATCTCATGGTAAAGCTCCAGAACAATACCCGCCCTGTGATGATTAAAAAATTATGAACCAGAAGAAACTCATCAAAAAAATATTAAAGTTTAGAAAGCAAAGAGGTTGGGGAAAATATCACACTCTCAAGTCCATGGCTATCTCTTTGGTTCTAGAAGCAGGAGAATTATTTCAATGGACAAAAAGTAAGTATTTAAAAATGGGCTTAACTTAAATTAAGCCTAAAAATGAATTAGCTGATGTTTTATGGTGGGTCTTACTTATTGCTCATGACTGTAATGTTGGCCTTGAAAATTAAAAAAGCCAGGAAAAAATGAAAACCAAAGGTTTTAGATGTTGGTTGCGCTGCTGGCAGAGATACAAAAATATTGTCAGATAAGGGCTCTAAAGTTGTAGGTATTGATTTATCAAAAGGTCTTTTAAATATTGCTAGGAAAAAATATCCAGAACTTAAATTTACCTATGCTAATTTCTTAAACATCCCATTAAAAGATAAAGTTTTTGACCGTGCCTGGGCTCATCCGTGCTTGGGCTCATGTTTCTTTACTCCACCTAGATTAAGAATACAATGTGAGCCGAGAGGGAATCGAACCCTCGACCAGAAAGATATAAGCTTTCCGCTCTACCACTGAGCTACCGGCTCGATGTGTAAAGGATATTATATCAATAAAAATAAAGTAAGAATAACCAATCTGTCGACAATTAAATAAGTTGTTAAGTTGGATAAATAAATTTTTAAGTTGGAGTGACAGCAAACACTCTTTGTTATTGGGTTTTTAAGTCAACAGCTTTTTTATAAGAAGAGGAGTAAGAGTAAGCCTGCGCCCAGTGCACCGATTCCGGCCTTTAGGTACTGCAACCAATCCTTTGGACCAGCCTGTTGCAATTCCTGAGGCTGAGTGGCAACTCTTTCAACCTGAGTACCACCACTTGGCAATTGGCAGTTCTCATCTTCAGGGTTAACGTCAAGTCGGCAGCGACCATTGTAGCAAATGTGACTCATATTGGCGCAGTCAGAGTTGACAGAGCAGACGTCATTACACTCAGGCTGTGTTTCCACAATATATGTCTGCGGTTGCCCTGGTTGAGTTGGTACCGGCGAACTGTAAGGTGGGTTGGTTGGAGCAGGTGCATTTGTTGGTGGAACAGGTCTGTCTGTTGGTGGAACAGGTGTGCTTGTTGGGGCGGTACAGCATGCTTCGTAGCTCGGATTGTCTTGACAAGCCTCAACATAAGCCACTATTGAACAGTAGTTTGCACCATCATCTGCTGTGACACAGACTAAGTCGCCATTACAATCATTATTATCGTCACACGGTGTAGAAGCACACTCCATGGGTTTTGGCGTTGGTGTTGGCGTAGCTGTTGGGGTAGCGCTAGGCGTTACTGTTGGGGTCGGAGTATTAGTTGGTGTTGGCGTAGCTGTTGGGGTAGCGCTAGGCGTTACTGTTGGAGTTGGGGTTAAAGTTCCAGTTGGGGTTGGAGTCAGTGTGCCGGTAGGTGTTGGCGTAACAGTGCTAGTTGGCGTTGGTGTACTTGTGATAGTAGAGGTTGGAGTAGGAGTGTTTTCTGGTGTTACATTGAAAGTTAGAGAACAACCAGAGCCACCAATATCTGCGCTTGGCTTTGATTGTGGCGCACTTGGGGCAATTGGTCCGGATTCTTGCTGTTGTTTTTGAGTGATTAAAATAGAGGTAGCGGTGCCGCCAACAAAAACCAGCAAGCCGACTAAAGCTAAAGCAATTTGTTGCTTTTTATTTTTCCCAGAGCTTTTACCCTTATTTCCTCCTGATAAATTATTTTGAAATTTTAGCTGAGGTTTTTGAAGCTTCTCATTTGGTTTTTTTTTTGATTCAGCTTGAGGAATTTGAGCATCAACTCTTTGATTGGATCCTCTGTGATTTAATTGAAAATTTTGTTCTAACTGTTTACTTTTTACTTTTTCACTTTTATTTTTATCAGCATTAGCAACAGGCTGAGCATTTGATTGAGACACAACACTACCATCAGTATTTTTATTTTTACTTTTATATAAATTTGGTTTTAATTTGTCGTCAACATGCATGTTATTTGTTTTGATGTATTGTTTTAGTTCTCCCAATCGCAACTACCTGTTTGATCACAAACCGCGCACTGAGCTGAGTGAGCTCCTGTGGCACCGATAACATAAGTTTGCGATAGAGAGCCATTATTTGTTGGGTTGATGCTATTGCCCTCTGTTAGACAAGTTTCACTAGGATTATCTGGACAAGGGGCGTAAACTCTGAATTTATAAGAGTATCCTGATGGTAAATTGCCGTCTCCATTTATTGAGTTGCTGCAACGAAAAACAACCTCAGTCCCAACATCTAATTGCGAATCCATACTACCTGTTAGTGCGCCGGTGTTTAAGTCAATTTGACCTCCTGGTGCAAAATATACATGTAATTCATGACACTGCGGGCCAATGACTGGTTCAGTTGGAGTTGGAGTTTCATTCTCCGGCTGTGTTGGTGTAATTGTCTCTTGAGTTGATGTAATGCTCGGAGGAATTTCGGTTATTTCTGGATTACAGGTTTTATCATTACCACAGGGACTACAATAAAAAGAGCATATGGCTGTTAATCCCGAATTACACTTGGGGATACAATAAGCCTGGCAAACATCCCCATTTATCCAAATTCGAGATTTATCAGCAACACAGTAACCACAACTTGAATCACTGGAAGAACAGGAAGAACTGTAGCCGCTGGGACACTCATCGTCATCAGGTTTGGGGAGACAATTACCATCAATACAATACCATTCAGCTGCGTTACCACAATCACCTGGCTCTTCACAATTATAATCTGGAATATAAGCTTGCTGCCTAATATCTTGACTTGTTTTGGTAAGGGCATAAGTTGCCACCAAACCAGAAAAAGTTAAGACAAAAGCGGCTAGTGGCAAAACCATCTGTTTAAATTTTTTATTCATCTTGACTTTCTAGCAGCAAGTCGACTATTAGAGAATTGGCATAAATAGGCACTTCTTTTTCAGAAGTGTTTAAACCGTCAACAAAACAACCAGAGTTATCTCGATGATTTTGGATTAAGTTGGTCATAATTTGATTAGAGTGCAAGTAATAATCATTTTCTTTTGTTAAGGTTGCCATACCTTTAACAAAACGGCCACAAACAGCTTGATCAAGTATGCCCATCGTTTTCAAGCTATCTGGTTTTATATTAGTATTATTATACAAGGTTTTAGCTAATTCTAAGTAATACTTGTCTTCAAATAAGCGGAAATAATCTAAGCTTGTTTCTCCAACCATACAGATATAAGCAGGGCTCATTGTTTGATGTTGTTTTTTAACCAACTCTAAAGCTTGATGAAAGAAGAAATTGGATTTCTTTAAATCTTCTTCTTGATGAGTCATCCAATATTTTGCCAAATATTCGCTGGGTAGGAATGTGACAAAATTGGGATCCTCCATTGCTAAAACAAATTTTCCTTGATAGTCAGGATTTTCAAGAGCGGTTGCTAACTCTTGTAAATTAAATTGAATTGGTTCGTCAGGAACGCTTTTTTCTTGTCCTTCTGTAATTTTGCCATAAAAGTAAGTATTTCGTTCAATGCATAAGTTGAGAGTAATCAACTGTTTTTCTTTAGTTGTGATTATTCCAGCACGCCTTAAAATTTCAAAATCATCCATTACTTCAGCTACAAATTTGCAGTTCCAAAAAACGTTTTGAATTGTATTGACGTTATCTTTGACATTTTTTGCATCAGTTAGCAAAGAGTCAAACATCTCTTGATCTTGATGAAGCTTAGCATATTTAAACTTAGCCCAAATTGGAGGAGTGGATGATCTATTGCTGAACACTGGATCACAATTATCATTTTGATCGCAGATGAGATTACTATAATAGATGCCATCTTCATTTTTTAGCCTATTATCCATACAGGCTATTATTTGTGAAGCCATTTCATCATATTCGGATTTAGTTTTTTTCTTTTCACCTAAAACTGAAAGGGTAGAGGTGGGGGTACTTTCTTTATTTTTTAGAAGATTATCCTTGTTGTTGATAAGCATTCCCACAGCGCCACCAGCAAAAGCTAAAGATAAAAATATCACTAAGTATGTCAAAGTATTTTTTTTCATTGCAGACAGGATTGCAAATTTTATGCCCTGTTTATAGATTACTAATTAATAGTAGGTGTCGTCAATAGCGAGTCTTGGCTTGTTGGTACTTAGACAATACCTTTTGTGCAGAATCATCAAAAAAAGAATACTTGATTAAGGTATCAATAATTTGTTTTTTGAAAATAATATTTAGGTGATTATAATCACCTGGGTTGAAAAAAGTTATAAATCAGTCGCTAAAATCACCCTTTGACTTTGATGGTAATTATTAGTTACTAAGTAATAATTACTCAATTTGTCTAGGGTTTTAAAACGACGTTTTAAATTATATTCATACTGCTTGGTATGACTTAATTTAACTTCTAAAGCATGCTTTTCATCCACAATAAAATCAATTTCAGCCTTGTTTTTGTAAAAATAGCTTAGCTGATGCTGGGAATGGAGATTTTGAAAAACACTTTGTTCAAAAAGAGCGCCTTGAGAAAGCTGGCCTAAATAATTGGCTAAGCCACTGTCGTTAAAAAATAACTTTTTTTTGCCAGCTTTTTGCCGATCAACGCTACTAAATTTTGGTAAAAGCTTAATTAGGTAGGTCTGCTCAAGAAACTCCAGATATGCATAAATCGTGGGACGAGTCAGCCTCAACTCGTTAGCAAGTTTAGTGATGTCTAGCTTTGAGCCAACCCTAGGTACCAACAGTAAAATGAGGTCTCTTAATTTTGACAGGTCCTTGAAATCTGCTAGGTTTTTGACATCAATTTCAAAATAAGATTTAAAGACCTGATTTAATAAATTTTCCTTAGTTTCTCTATCTGGCGCTAAAACTACTGCCGGGAAGCCACCAAAGCGCATATATTCATCGTAAGCTTTAATTAAGCGTTGGTATTGAATTTTATTTTTATTTTTAACCAACTTCTTAAAAGAATGCTTGGTAGTTGTAAAATTTTGCCTCAAGCCTTTGAAGGTTAAAAATTCGCCAAAATCGAGCGGAAACAACTCATAAATTAGCTTCCTGCTAGACAAAGATTCAGAAAAAAGATTTTTTAAATAAAAACTACTGGAGCCAGTTAAAAAAAACTTGGTTTGATAATGATCAAACAGGTATTTAACTATTTTTGGTAAATTGGGCGCGTTTTGAATTTCATCCAGAAAAAGATAGGCTCTATCAATTTGATTAATACCGAGTGGAGTTAAATCATCCCAAATTGCGTCATAGTTCTCTTTTTCAAAAATTTTTCTGTACAGCGGGTTTTCTAAATCTAAGTAGAGTTTGTTGTCTGATCTAACTTGATCAAAAAGATGCTTTAAAAGGGTGGTTTTACCCACTTGGCGCATGCCTGTAATGACCACCACTTCCTTAGAATTAAGCTGGTTGGAAATTTGAGGAGTAATTTTTCTTTTTTTCATTCTGTAATTGATGGTTTACAAAATAGCCCCTATTTTGTCAAATGGTAGTTGGCTCTATTGCAAACAGTGGGGTAAAAAAACTGTTAGCGGCAAACAGGAAAGCGCCATTTTTCGAATGTAAACCTCCTTGTCTTTAAATCCATAGCCAAGCCTCTTGAGAAGCTTGAATTTAG
>JAYEJP010000099.1:35166-36978 GCA_034660615.1 Patescibacteria group bacterium | reverse complement strand
AATAAATAAGGGAGCTATGTCACTTAAAAAACAATTATTAGAAGAGATGAAGCAGGCTATGAAGTCTGGTCAAAAAGTTAAGCTTGAGGTGGTCAGAATGCTTCGTTCTAGAATTAAAAATATAGAAATTGACGAGGGCGAGCTTGATGACGCTGGTGTACAAAAAGTGGTTGGTAAACAGATTAAACAATGGAAGGATGCGCTGGAAGACTATAAGCGTGGGGGTCGGGAAGATTTGGTTGAGGAAACTGAGCAAAAAATTAAATATTTGAAAGAATATTTACCCGAGCAAATATCTGAAGAAGAAATAAAACAGGTAATTGAGAAAGTCAAAGCTGAATCAGGAATAGATCAAGCCGGGCCGTTGATTGGTAAAGTAATGCAAAAAGTTGGCAGCAAAGCTGAAGGATCAAAAGTGGCTCAACTGGTAAGAAAAATGGTCTAAGCGGTTTTTTAATTTCTGATTCCAAGGTAATATCTATTTATGCAGTCAAAGACGATCGGTCAAATTGTAAGAGAAGAACGCCTGAGGCAAGGCTATAGTTTAACGGATATTTCTGAGAAATCTAAAATTAAGCTCAAATATCTTAAAGCTTTAGAAAACGATCAATTTGATCAACTCCCAGCAGCCACCTTTGTCAGAGGCTATATCAAGGCTTATGCCAGGATTCTAGATATTGACTTTAAATCATTAGTAGCTTTATTGAGGAGAGACTATCAAGAAAGAGCAGGAGGACAGCTTCTTCCAAGAGAATTTATTAACCCGGTTATTCGCCAAGGTAAATACCGACAGCCAGTTACTTTTGTAGTGTTGGGAGTGGTAACAGTTTTTTTAGCTTTGATTAGCTACGTTGGTTGGCAGTGGTTTAGTCTGAATCGTCCGCCAAAACTTGAAGTTTTTGTTCCTGAAGAAAATCAGTTTGTTTCATCTGAAGTTGTGGTGGAAGGTCAAACAGAAGAAGAAACCATAGTAACGGTTAATGCTCAGCCGGTGGCAATTGACCCTGATGGAACTTTCAGAACAGAGATACTTTTACCAAGAGAAGGCATCTCAACAATTACAATTGAATCAACAGATAAGAATGGCAAGACGAGCTTAGAGCAAAGAACTATCTATGTTAAGTTCTAGCTGTGTTATATTTAAATAAATATAAAATAATAAAAAAATAATATATGTCAGAAGTTCTTCCTATAGTTTTTACTAGCTCGCTAATTATTCTTACTGTGATTCTGACGGTAGTTGGAATTCAATTGGTTTTGGTTTTAGCCCAATTTAGAAAAACTCTAAAAACTATAAATCGCACAGCGTCTGATGTGGAATTGAAAGTTGGCCGATTAGTGGACTCAATGCAGAGTTTGGGTGGAATTGCCAGTGGAGTTAAAACTGGAGTGCAAGTTTTTGAAACTTTTGCTTCTTGGCTCAGTAAAAGAAAAAAAGATAATCAGGATGAAACAGAGCAAATCTAATTTTCAAGACAACGAAAATAGTCGTTTTATTACAGGTATAGTTTTGGGTTTTCTGGTTGGTATCAGTGGTTATTTATTGCTTAATTCTAAAGAAGGTCAGCAACTAAGAAAGAAGTTGAAGAGTCATTGGGATCAGGCTAAAGACAATCTCCCTCAATTGGAAGATTTTAAGCTTGGGGATGTTCCGCTAGAAGACTTAATCGATATTATTTTCGGGGAAAAAAATTGGACTGATTTGGATGCAGCCACCAAGAAGCCACTTTTACGCTCTACTTCTAAGCCAAAAAAACAAAGAAAAAAGCCAAGGAAATTTAAGGGAGTCTAATTAGTTTTTATTTATGCAAA
>JAYEJP010000099.1:0-35066 GCA_034660615.1 Patescibacteria group bacterium | reverse complement strand
GTTGAAAATCCTGAAGAGAAAGGAATGAGCCAAGGTCGTATCTTTTTATACAAATGGGAAAATTGGTGGTCTCGGGCTGGTGAGCCAAAAAACATGCCAATTGGCGAACCAGGTGGGCCTGATAGTGAAGTGTTTTATGATTTTGGAGCAACTGATGAGGGTCAAAGCATCCATCAAAATTCTATTTTTGCTGACAAGCCATGTCATTTGAATTGTGACTGTGGCCGGTTTCTTGAGATTGGCAATAGTGTATTTATGCAGTTTCGAAATACTAAAAATGGCTTTCTACCTTTGGAGCAAAAAAATATTGATTTTGGCGGTGGTCTGATAAGAATTTTGGCTGCAGCTAATAATCAAATTGATATCTTCAAGACAGATCTATTTTTACCTTTGATTAATCAGCTGGAGACTTTAAGTCAGACGAAATATCAAGGCGAAAATTTGGCTAATTTTAGAGTCATTGCCGATCATGTTCGAGCAGCAGTAATGCTGATCGATGATGGGGTAAGGCCGGACAGCAAAGAACAGGGCTATATGGTAAGGCGATTGTTGAGAAGAAGTATTCGTTATGGCAAGTTGTTGGGAATAAAAGATCCTTTTGTGGCTGAATTGGTGGGGGTTGTGGCTCAAGTTTACGCTGATGCTTATCCCCATCTTTTAGATAAGCAAAAAGAGATTAGTGAAATTGTTGCTCAGGAAGAAAAGAAGTTTGAAAAGACAATTAATCGTGGTTTACGAGAATTTGATCAAGCAACTGCGAAGCAAGAAAGTTTGACTGGCAGATTGGCCTTTAGATTATACGAAACACATGGTTTTCCTTTAGAAATGTCAGTTGAAGAAGCTAAAAGGCGAGATTTAAGAGTTGAAGATAGTCTAGAAAATAATTTCCAGCAGGCAAAAAAAGAGCATCGAGAGCAGTCCAGAGCAGGAGCGGAAAAGAAGTTCAGTGGTGGATTAGCCAATAAAACAGAACAAGTAACAAAGTATCACACAGTCACTCACTTGCTTTTAGCAGCTTTGCGTCAAGTTTTGGGAGAACATGTTCATCAAATGGGCTCTAATATTACTGGAGAAAGATTGCGTTTTGATTTTTCTCATTTGGCAGCTTTGACTAGTGAAGAAAAACAGCAAGTTGAAGAATTGGCAAATTTTTGGATAGAGGGTAAATATTTAGTAAAAAAAGAAGTGATGAGCAGAGATCAGGCTTTGAAAAGTGGGGCGAGCACAATTCCAGGAGTAGCCTATCCAGAGCAAGTTTCAGTCTACATAATTTTCTCTGAAGAAGACGATCAAATTATTTCTAGAGAATTTTGTGGTGGTCCGCATGTTAATTCTACTCAAGAATTATTGCCAGTTAAAATTTTCAAAGAGAAGTCGGCTGCAGCTGGAGTGAGAAGAATATATGTAAAAGAGGCTGATAAGTCCTAGTTGAGACTCTTTTTTTTATGTTTGCAGTCTGGTTTAATAATGATACATAGACCAAGCTATAATCATGAAACTGCCTAATCCTTTTTCGCAAAAACAATCCAAACCCGAGTTGAAAAATAAGTTATTTTTGGCATTACTTTTGTCAGATAGTGTAGTCCAATCTGCATTGTGGAAGGTTATGGACGATAATGTTGTTGTCAGCCATCGTTCTCAGATACACTCCTACAAAGCTGAAGATGAAGAGGATCGTTTACAAAAAATCGATCTTAGCTTGCAGGATTTAGGTCCGGATTCACAGAAGACTGATGATGTTGTTTTTGGTTTAGACCCTAATTGGGCTGAAACTGAAAGAATTGATAGCTCAAAAAAGAAGTGTCTTAAAGATATTAAAAAACGTTTGGGACTTAATCCAATTGGGTATGTGATAACAAATGAAGCCTTGTATAAATATCTGTTGCAAGAGAACAAGATGCTGTCAGCGGTGATTCTTTACATTGGCGAAGCCTTTGTTAATTTAAGTTTGGTCAGGCAAGGAAGGCTGACCTATTCGCAGTCGGTTGGTCGTTCCGAAGAGTTAATTTCCGATTTAAAAGAGGCCATTGCTCGCTTCTTGCAAAATGCTCCTGGCTCAACTCAGTTTCCACCCAATGTGGTTTTGGCTTCAGCTGTTATTTCTTTTGAAGAATTGCAAAATTATCAGCAGAAATTAATTGAACAGAATTGGGCTGAGGATTTTAATTTTGTGCAAAATCCAGTTTTTAAACTTTTTACCCCTGAAAAAATTATTGATGCAATCGTAACTGAAGGTGGAAAGGCAGTTATGCAAACTCAGCCAAAAGAAGAAAATAAAGAAAGAGTCGTGTCTGTGGATGGAGTCAAAGAACAGACAGAAGTTAAGAAAGAGGAGCAAGCTCAGGCAACAACCTTTGGCATTCCGGTCAAGCAAAAGTTTGTTAAATCAGAATTAGCTGTTGATGAAAACACAAAACAGACTGCGGTTAAGGAAAGTGGGCCTACAAGAAAAAGATTATCCAGCAGAAATAGATTTGGTGTGAAGATTAAAAGAGTTATGATTGGTGGAATTTTGGCTGGGTTGATTGCTTTAGTTGGGTTTGGGTATTTATTTATTAATCGTAGCTATTCAGTTCTAGTTTCGATTAAGCCACAAACAAAAATTGTTAGTGAAGAGGCTGAAGTGATTTTGGATCCAGGGGTGAGTGAAAGTGACGCTGACGAATTAATTCTGAAGGCAGAAGAAGTTGCAAAAATAGTACAATCTACTGATAAAAAAGTTACAACCGGAGTAAAGTTAGTGGGCGAAAAGGCTAAAGGAAAAGTAACAGTTTTTAATAAAACAACTGAGGAAAAAACCTTTGAGAAAGGAGCTGTTTTCAAAACAGGAGAACTCGAGTTTGCTATTGAGGAGGATTTGGTAGTTCCGGCCGCTGACACAGAGGAAAATGAGGGAGGCGATAGCGAGACTAAAGTTTATGGCAAGATAGAGGTTGAGTTGCTAGCGGTAGAGATTGGAGCTGATGGCAATATTAAGGAGGATGCTGAATTCAAGATCTCTGATTTTAGTGACGAGACTTATTCAGCTAAAGCAATTGAAGATTTTTCAGGTGGATCAAGCCGAGAGATTCGAGTTGTAGCAGAACAAGATCAAACAGGTTTGTTCAACGATCTTAAGCAATCTTTAATCAATCAGGCAAAAGATGATCTAGAAAAAGAATTGGGGAAAGGTCAATATGTAGTGGCAACTGATCAGTACAAGATTATCAAGCAGGAATATAGTGCTGAAGTTGGTGAAGAAATTGAAGAAATTGAATTGGATTTGAGTCTTGAGCTAAAGGGCTTGAGCTATACTGTTGAAGATATTAAACCAATTGCTGAAGAATTGTTAACTAAAAAAGTAACTGAAGGGTATCAATTAGTTGAAGGGAACCCTGAAATTCTGTCTCAGCCAGCTGAAAAAGATGAAGAAAGTGGCCAATATAAAATTGTTTTGAACTTGAGTTCTCAAACAGTAGCACAAATAGATGCAGGCAAATGGCAAGAGAAGTTAAAAAATTTGGAATTGGGTCAAGCCAAAGCTAAGTTAAATGAACAAGAAAATATTGATCAGGCTCAGTTGTTGTTTAGGCCAGGAATAGCTAAAACATTTTTCAAGAATTTGCCTGCCAAAACGGAAAGAATTGAGGTGAAAATCAATCAATAAAAGCAATGTCACAAACTGGGCACTCTGATTTCAATCACCAAGATTTAATTCAAATCTATCGCAAGAGCCTTGCTCAAGGTCAATCTTTACATTGTCTTGATCAAAAAGTGGCTAAAAAAATAAAAAGGATGAAGGTGGCAAGCAAAATAGAAGCACAAAAAGATAAAGAAAAATCAGAAAAACTTGAGAAGTCTCTGCCAATGGCAGTTAGGCTGGGAGCTAATGCTCTACCAGCAATGTTAATTGTGGTCGGCTTCTTGCTTTTAGGAAGTGCAGTTGTTCCAATTTTAAGCTTTTATGTTAAGAATTTTCCGGAGATGATTTCGCAAAATTTGGTTGCCCCAATTCCAGCGAGTGAGGTTTTAGACGTAACTCCGTTGGTGGTGGCTCAAGCTAATAATGGCCAAGACTTAGGGCAAAAATTAGCTCAAGTTGATGTTGGTCCGGTGATTGTAGATGCTGAGTTAGATTACACTAATTTATCTAATTGGTTTGACGATTCCTCAATCTCTGAGTTAAAAAATAGAACCAGTTTACTCTCAGATCAAACCGGGAGGTTCACTCTTGAAATACCAGAAGTTGACCTGCCCGAGGCAGTGGTTAAAATAGGGGGAACTAATCTGGATGAAAGTTTAATACAATATCCTGGCACTTCCTTGCCAGGAAAACCAGGTTCGCCTGTAATTTTTGGCCACTCGGTTTTACGGCAATTTTACAATCCTAAGATTAATAATCCGCGTCGCTATAATTCTATTTTTAGTTATATTATGACGTTGGAAAAGGGTGACAAAATTTATGCTACATATGGAGATGTGCGCTATACATATATGGTTCAAAGCAAAACAGAAGTGAGCCCAACTGATACTTTTATTTTATCTCAAGATTACAGTCAGCGATTAATAAAACTGGTAACCTGTGTGCCAGAAGGTACATATCTAAAAAGAGGCGTAGTGACAGCGCAATTAGTTAAAGAATAAATTATGAAAAAAGATCGAGTTATTCTAGCAATTGACTATGGGCTAAAAAGAGTTGGTTTAGCTGTGTCTAGAGTTAATCTGGCTGAACCCTTGCAGGTGTTGATTAATGATCGTAATTTGTTAAAGAATATTAAAGATCTGTGTAATGAGCTACAAGTGGAAATGATTGTGGTGGGTTTATCTGAAGGAGAAATGGCGAGACAGACAACTCAGTTTGCTAAGCAACTCAAGGCTGAGGCTGGTTTGCCAATAGAGTTTATGGATGAGACCTTATCGACTCAAGAGGCTCGACAAAAATTAAATAAGGCTAAGATTAAGCAAAAGAAAAAAAGAGGTCCGATTGACCATTTTGTAGCTGCCTCCTTTCTTCAAGAGTGGTTACAACTCCAGTAAATAATTATTCTTCATTTTAGTTAATACAAGTTTTCGAATTAATTTACACACCAAAGTTTGGTTTTATGATAAACTAGACAATATTCATTAAAAAACAGCAATGCCTAAAAAAATTCAGCCTCTTATCCCAATTTTTTCTGTTTTTCTTACAATTATTTCTTTAGTCGCTCTTCTTTTTTATTTGCAAACAAAACCAGTTGATATTAATGATAAATCCATTAAAAAAATAGCAATTGCCAAAGGAACAAGCGTTGAAAAAATTGGCCAAACCTTAAAACAAGAAAATTTAATTAAACAGCCCTTGGTTTTCAAATTGCTAGTTAAATATAAAAATATTCAAAACGAGCTGCAGGCAGGTAGTTTTGATTTATCACCCTCAATGAACCTCAATCAAATAATTTTAACTTTGACTGAAGGAACCGATGATGTTTGGGTGACTTTGCAAGAAGGTTTGCGTCGGGAAGAAATTGCGACCAGTTTGGAAAACTATGATCTTGAGGCTTATGACAAAGATAAATTTTTGGATTTAACAGTTGGTTTGGAGGGAAAACTTTTTCCTGAGACTTATTTAATGCCGCGCATGATTACGACCAAGGCAGTCATTAATCTTTTGACAGATACTTTTGATGACAAAATTGATCAAGATTTGGCCGACCAAATTAATAACTCAGAATATACTTCTAATGAAATATTAACCATGGCTTCGATTTTAGAAAGAGAAGCTCGAGGATACGAGCAAATGGCACAAGTTTCTGGAGTTTTATGGAAACGTTTTAATATGGGAATGGCGCTGCAAGTAGATGCTAGCTTGCAATATGCAGCTGGATATTCAGAAGAAAATCAATCATGGTGGGCACATCCAAAAGCCAAAGATAAAGAAATTAACTCTCTTTTTAACACCTATCAAAGCCCTGGTCTGCCGCCATATCCAATTTGTAGTCCCGGTTTATATGCGATTAAGGCTGCTCTCAATCCGGTTGACAATAACCAACTTTTTTATTTGCATGATCGTGAAGGCAGGATTCATTTTGCCTCAAACCTGTCGCAACACAATCAAAACATCAGCCAATACTTGCGTTGAAAAAAAATAGGTGCTAAAATACCCAGTTATGCAACAAGGCCTGCATGGGTCTTGGTTTTTCATCCCTAATATAAGGGATAGTATAAGGGATAGCTATTAAATAAAAGATTATTAGTGTTTTCTCAAACTTAAACAAATTCTATCATTTTAAACAAGGGACTGACGGAGTCTCTTTTTTATTGACGTCAACTTAAAATTTAGCACAAAACAAGGAGCCGAATGCAACAATCGAAAAGACAAATCTGGGGAAATAAATACGAGACTCTTCCAAAGTTAGATTTAGCTCAATTGCAAAAGGAGAGCTATCAGTGGTTTCTTGAGAAAGGAATCAAACAATCCCTGGAACAAGTCAATGCAGGCAAAGGGATTGAAGATTATACTGGAAAAAATTGGGTGCTTAGATTTGGAAAACATAAATTTGGTGAGACTAAATACAGCCCTTCAGAGGCCAAAAATAAAAATTTAACTTATGATTTTCCTCTCTACGTTGAAGCAACTCTAACTAATAAGAAAACTGGAGAAAGAAGAGCTCAAGATGTTTTTATGGGAGATATTCCCAAAATGACTCCAGTTGGAACTTTTATTATTAATGGTATCGAGAGAGGGATTGTAGCCCAGTTAGTTAGATCCCCGGGAGTTTTCTTTAGTGGTAAAAAGCATCGGGCTAGTGGCGAAATTTATTACACAGCAGAGTTGAGGCCATTAAGAGGTTCTTGGATCGTGATTGAAGTAAGTCGTCGTGATGTAATTACTGTTAAAATTGATCGCCGCCGCAAAATGCCAATTACTGTTTTGCTTAGAGCTTTAGGCTATGAAACAGATGAGGATATTTTAGATTTTTATAAAGATGTCTCTGAAGAAGACGAATACAATTTGATTCTAAACACTTTAGAAAAAGACAGTACTTCTAATCAAGAAGAAGCCTTGATAGAAGTTTACGAAAAATTAAGACCAGGTGAGCCAGTCGCAGTTGATACAGCTCGAGAATATTTTAATAATCATTTTTTTGATGTTCGTCGCTATAATCTCGGAGAAGTTGGTCGCTATAAGCTAAATCGTCGCCTCAAATTAAAAATAGATCAAGAAACCGTAGTCTTAGCCAAAGATGATATTGTGGATACAGTTGAATATTTGATTGGTTTGCAAAATGGCAAGGGTAAAGTTGACGACATTGATCACTTGAGTAATCGTCGGGTTCGTCGGATTGGTGAATTAGTTAAAGACACAGCTTTCAGAATTGGTTTGATTAGACTAGAAAGATCAATTAGAGAAAAAATGTCATTAACTAAAACAGATTCAAGTTTGACTCCAAGCGCTTTGGTTAATGCTCGACCTTTAATTGCTACAGTTTCTCAATTTTTTAGAAGAAATCGTTTATCAGCTATTTTGGACCAAACAAATCCTTTAGCTGAAATTGATAACCTCAGACGCTTGTCTGTTTTAGGCAGTGGTGGTGTTACTAGAGAGAGGGCTTCTTTCTCTATGCGTGACATTAATGCATCCCAGTATTCAAGAATTTGCCCAGTTAGATCTCCGGAAGGTCCAAATATTGGTTTGGTGACTTACTTAGCCTTATACGCACAAGTTAATAAGCTTGGTTTTTTAGAAGCTCCTTATCGCAAGGTAGTTGAAGAAAAAGGCAAGATGAAGGTAACTGATGAAATTGTTTATATGGCAGCAGATGAAGAAGAAGATCACAAAATTACTCATGCTGAGATTGAGATAGATGATAAAGGATATATTACTGATGACTGGGTGGCTTATCGTTTTAATAATAAATTTTTAGAAGGTCCGGCCAACAATATTGAGTATATTGATGTTGTTCCAAGACAAGTGGTGGGAACATCAGCTTCGCTTATACCTTTTGTTGCTAATGATGAAGCCAACCGTGCTTTGATGGGCAGTCACATGCAATGTCAAGCTGTGCCTTTGATTAAACCTGAATCTCCAGTTGTAGGGACAGGCATGGAGCCAGTAGTGTCAGCAGCAATGGAAAGAACTATTGTGGCCAGACATGGTGGAGTAGTTGATTATGTTGATGCAACCAGAGTTGAAATTAAGTTGAACAAAACTGAATTAAAGGATGCGGAAAATGCTCCAGATCTTGAAGAATATGAAACAATTGAAGTTAAAGATGGTAAAGAAATTTATCATATTTCAAAATTCGAAAGAACTTCTCAAAGCACTGCTTACTCGCAACGTTCCTTAGTTAATAAAGGAGATAGAGTTAAAAAAGGTGATTTAATCATTGATGGCCCAGCCACTGATCAGGGAGAATTAGCTTTAGGAGCAAATGTTATGATTGCTTATTCCTCTTTTGACGGCTTGGGTTATGAGGACGCCGTTGTTATTTCTGACCGCCTAGTTAAAGATGATGTTCTTACCTCTGTTTATATTAGTGAACATGAGGCAGAAGTGATGGACACTCGCCTTGGTCCAGAAGAATTGACTAATGATATTCCTAATGTTTCAGAAAGTTACTTAGCCAACTTAACTGAAGAAGGAATTGTTAGGATTGGGAGTGAAGTTAAATCAGGTGATATTTTGGTGGGTAAGGTTGCTCCAAAAGGAGAGACTGAGTTGAGTCCAGAGGAAAGATTGCTGAGAGCTATTTTTGGAGAGAAATCAAAAGAAGTTAGAGATACTTCTCTTCGTATGCCTAATGGTGAATGTGGAACTGTAATTGATGTTCAAGTTTTAGATAAAGATAAAGGTGACGAGCTTAATCCAGGCGTAATTAAACAAGTAAGAGTGAGAGTTGCTGAAAAAAGAAGAATTAAAGTTGGTGATAAATTAGCTGGTCGTCATGGCAACAAAGGTGTTATCTCCAAAGTGGCTCCAGTTGAAGATATGCCACACCTAGCAGATGGGACTCCAATTGATTTGATTATTTCACCTCTTTCAGTCTTGGCCCGTATGAACTTAGGTCAATTGTTGGAGAGTCATATTGGTTGGGCTGCAAAAGAATTAGGTTATAAAGTGGCGTTGCCAGTTTTTGAGGACGTTGAAGAGGAAAAGATCTGGGATGAATTGGAAAGGGCTGGTTTGCCTAGGTCAGGTAAGATTCAGCTCTATGACGGTCGAACTGGAGAACCTATGAGTGAAAAGACTGCTGTTGGAATTTCTTATATTTTGAAGTTATCTCATATGGTTGATGATAAGGTCCACGCTCGTTCAACTGGTCCTTATTCTCTAGTTACGCAGCAACCTCTGGGCGGCAAGGCTCAAATGGGAGGTCAAAGATTGGGTGAAATGGAGGTTTGGGCTCTGGAATCGCACCGAGCAGCTTATACTTTGCAAGAAATGCTGACAATCAAGTCTGATGATGTCAGGGGTAGATCCAAAGCCTTTAAAGCAATGGTAAAAGGTGAGGAGATTCCTGCACCAACTATCCCAGAATCATTTAAGGTTTTGATAAGTGAGCTCAATTCACTAGGCTTAGACATTATTCCTCTAGAATCGGAAGATGCAGATGAAGATGAAGATGAAGATGAAGATGAGGAGGAGGAATTAGTTGAAAGCGAAGAAAATCAAACAGAGGAAGATGAAGCAGATACTAAATCAGACAAAGAAGTAGAAACTGATGAGGAAAGCGACGAAGAAGATGAAAAGGAAGAAGATGAAAAGGAAGAAGCCAATAATTAACAACTAAACCATCAGTAAATAGCAGTCAGAGGTAAAATCCATATGAAAAACATTTTTGATTTCTCAGCCCTACAAATTAAAATAGCTTCTCCCGAGCAAATTTTAGATTGGTCACATGGCGAGGTTAAAGATCCTGAGACCATTAACTATCGTTCCCTAAAGCCAGAAAAAGATGGTTTATTTGATGAGCGAATTTTTGGCCCAGTAAAGGATTACGAATGTCACTGTGGAAAATACAAGAGAAAGCGATATAAAGGGATTATTTGTGACAAGTGTGGTGTTGAGGTCACTCATTCTCGTGTTAGAAGAGAGAGAATGGGCCATATTGATTTAGCTGCTCCAGTTGCTCATAACTGGTATTTCAGAGGGGCTCCTTCTAAATTATCACGTTTATTGGGTATTTCGCCTAGAGATTTAAGTTCAGTAATGTATTTTTCTCAATATATTGTCAAATCAGTTGACAAAGCTAAAAGGGAGGCTATTTTAGATAATTTAGATGTTAATAAAGTTAAAAAAGAAGAAGATTTGCGCCAACAGGCAGAAGAAAATGTTAAGGCTGTTAAACAGAAACTAAAAGAAGACAAAAAAACTCTTAAAGAAAAAATCAAAGATAAAGAAACCTTGCAAATCAAAACTGAAGAAACAGAGTTAAAAGCAAAAAGAGAAATTGTCAGAATTAAAGAGGAGTTGGATCAACAAGTTGAGCAGAATAAGGAGATTTTTGAAACAGTTGAAGCTATGGTGGAGAGATTGGAAAAGAAATCAATTTTGAGTGAGGATGAATATATTAAATTGATGGACTATCGAGCAGACGCCTTTTTAGATGTGGGAATGGGAGCAGAAACTATTTTGGATTTAACTAAAGAGCTTGACTTGGAAGATTTAGAAGATAAATTAAGACAGAATTTAGAGGAATCTAAAGGCACTACTCGTGCTGACAAGATTACTAAAAGAATGAAGGTTGTTGAGGGTTTCCGTAAAGCTGGTCTTGATCCAACCTGGATGTTTTTAACTGTTTTACCTGTTTTACCTCCAGATTTAAGACCAATGGTGCAGTTGTCAGGTGGTCGTTTTGCTGCCTCAGACTTAAATGATTTATATCGTCGCGTTATTAATCGCAACAACAGACTTAAACACCTAATTGATTTGGGTGCTCCTGATATTATTTTAAGAAATGAAAAACGCATGCTTCAGGAGGCAGTTGACTCTTTGATTGATAAGAATTCTAAGAGCAGAAGACGCTCTAATCGTCGCCAACTCAAATCTTTGTCAGACATGCTTAAAGGTAAGAAGGGTCGTTTCCGCCGCAACTTACTTGGTAAACGTGTAGATTACTCAGGCAGAAGTGTTATTGTTGTTGGTCCAGAGCTGAAACTTAATGAGTGCGGCTTGCCTAAAGATATGGCATTAGAAATGTTTAAGCCCTATGTTTATCATGAGTTAATTTTGCAAGGTATTGCGCCTAATGTTAAAAGTGCCCGCAATTTAGTTGATCAAAAAGTGCCGGAGGTTTATGATATTTTGGAAAAAGTAACCAAAAACCATCCAGTATTACTCAACCGTGCTCCAACTTTACACAAACTCGGTATTCAAGCTTTTTATCCTAAGCTAATTGACGGAAATGCGATTCAAATTCATCCATGTATTTGTTCTGGCTACAATGCTGACTTTGATGGAGATCAAATGGCAGTTCATCTGCCTTTGACTAAACATGCCCAGGAAGAATCGATTGCCTTAATGATGGCAACCAAAAATCTCTTAAAGCCAGCTGATGGTCAGCCAATTACTGTTCCTAACAAAAATATGGCCATGGGAATTTACTATCACACCATCATTGATGAAAATCTTGAAGAACATCCTCAAATTTTTGCTAGCAAAGATGAGGCACATTATGCCTATCAAATTCAGGTCATTAATCTCAGACAACCAATCAAGGTTAGATTGACTCGCAATGGTAAAACAGAGATCATTCGGACTACTGTTGGCAGAATCGAATTCAATGACATTTTCCCTGAAGAAATTCCTTTTATGAACACAGCGATTAATTCTGGGGAAATTAAAAATATTGTGGTTGAAGGAATTGAAAATCTAGAGCCAGAGGTAGTTGTTGATATTATTGATAAGATCAAAGATTTAGGCTTCAAGGCAGCCACTCTTTCCGGTATTTCTGTTGGTGTGACAGATTGTCAAATTATTGATGATAAGGACGATATTATTGATGAGGGCAACCAGAAATCAGCCAAAGTTCACCAAAACTATCAGGCAGGCATGATTACTGCAGAAGAAAGAAAGAAAAAGAACTTTGATATTTGGATGGAGACTACAGAAAAAGTGGCAAACAAGACTTGGGAATCTTATGAAGATAACAATTCTTTGAAAGTAATTATCAATTCTGGAGGAACTCGTGCTTCTAGAGACCAGGTTAAGCAGCTAGCTGCTATGAGAGGCTTGGTTGTTGATCCTCTAGGCAATATTGTTGAGATGCCGACTAAGTCTAATTTTAGAGAAGGTTTATCAATTTTTGAATATGTCAACTCAGCCAGAGGTTCTCGTAAAGGTTTAACTGACTCAGCTTTGAAAACAGCTGATGCAGGTTATCTTACTAGACGTTTGGTTGATGTTTCTCATGATGTAATTATAAGAGCAGAAGATTGTGGTACTAGTAAAGGAATTGAAATCAATAGAGAAAACAGACCAGACTCATTTGCTAAGAGAATTTCTGGCAGAATTACTTTAGAACCCGTGATGCTTAAGGGTAAAGAGCTATTGGGTGCTGATGAGATGATTTTACCAAAATTAGCTGAAAAATTTGCTAAGAAGGGTGTAGAAAAAGTAAAAGTGAGATCACCACTAACATGCGAGGCACGAAAAGGTATTTGTGCTAAATGCTATGGTCGCGATCTCTCCACCAGAAATTTAGTTGAGATTGGTACTCCAGCAGGTGTGGTAGCGGCTCAATCAATTGGAGAGCCTGGTACACAGCTAACAATGAGGACCAAACACTCTGCTGGTATCGTTGGTCTTGACGTGACTCAGGGTCTGCCAAGAGTTGAAGAGCTATTTGAATCAAGAACTCCAAAATCAAAAGCAATTATTAGTAAGATTTCAGGCAAGGCTGAGATTGAAGAGGACAAAGGAAAGAATGTAATTACAGTCAAATCAACAATTGATGATACAGAAGAATCATATCCTCTTCCAAAGAATGTGAAACCAGCTATTGAATCAGGAGAGTTAGTTTATGCGGGTCAAAAGATAACCCTAGGTTCAATTGAGCATGAAGAGTTGCTTGAGATTAAGGGCCTGCTTCATACTCAAATGGACATTGTTAAAGAACTGCAATATGTATATGAATCCCAGGGTATTAATATTAATGATCGTCACTTTGAAGCAATTGTGAGAAAGATGGGTGATAAAGTTAGGATCAAGGACTCAGGAGATACTACTTTGCAAACTGGTGAAGTGGTAGAAAGAGCCAACTTCCTTGATGTTAATGATACTACTATGGCCTCAGGTGGAGAGCCAGCTACAGCTAAAGTATTACTGCTAGGTATTACTCGCAGTGCTCTTTACACTGATTCATGGTTGTCAGCAGCCTCTTTCCAGCATACCAAGAGAATTTTGACTGATGCGGCTTCATCTGCCAAAATTGATTATCTTGAGGGATTAAAAGAAAATGTCATTATTGGTCGTCTAATTCCAACTACACCTGAAAGAGCCAGAATTGAAGAATAATTATTAGATAAAATAGATAAAAAATATAGAAGAGAAAAAACACAATTTAGCCTTAACTGGTACTGCAAAGTCAGGTAAAAAATGTTATACTTTGACTTCTGAAAAAGAAAGAATCTAGGCAGAAATTAAGAATTGAACAAAATATAATATGCCAACGATAAATCAATTAGTCCGTAAAGGGCGTAAATCAAAAAGGAAAAGAATTAAAGCAACTGCTTTGCGCAAGAATTTTAATTCTAGAACTGGTCAAGTTACCAAATCACCAAATCCTCAAAAAAGAGGTGTGTGTACTTTGGTTAAAACTATGACTCCTAAGAAACCTAACTCAGCTTTGAGAAAAGTTGCTAGAGTCAGGTTGTCAAACAAGGTAGAAGTAACAGCATATATTCCAGGAGAAGGCCATAATTTAGCTGAGCACAGTATTGTTTTGGTTAGAGGAGGTAGAGTTAAAGATTTGCCAGGAGTTAAATATACTATCGTTAGAGGAGTCTATGATTGTGCTGGCGTTGAAAACCGTAAGACCAGTCGTAGTAAGTATGGTGTTAAAAAGCCATAATATATCAACACGAATTAACAGATATGAGAACTAAGAAACATAAAACCAGACAGATTGAACCAGATCCAAAATATAATTCGGTTTTGGTAGCTAAGCTAGTCAACCGTTCAATGCGCAGCGGCAAAAAAGAAATTGCTCGCAAACATGTTTATCAAGCTTTAGAAAATGCTTCCAAAAAATTAAAATTAAAACCAGCAGAAATAGTTGAGCAAATTGTTGAAAAAGTTGCTCCTAAAAAAGAGGTTCGTTCAAGAAGAGTGGGTGGAGCTTCTTACCAAATTCCAGTCCCAGTTAAACCAAGACGAGCAACTTCCTTAGTTTTGCGTTGGCTGGTGGTTGAGGCTAATAAACGACCTAACAAAGAATATAAGACATATGCTAATAAGTTAACTGCAGAAATTTTGGCTGCTTTTGAAGATAAAGGAGGAGCGATTGACAAACGCAATCAGTCACATCGTATGGCTCAGGCTAACAAAGCTTTTGCCCACTTCCGTTGGTAATACTCACAATTTTTATAAGAATAAATAAATTTAACTTGGAATTTTTATGTCGCAAACAAAAAACTATCACAAACAGGTTCCTCTAGAGAGAACTAGAAATATTGGAATTATTGCCCACATTGATGCTGGTAAGACTACTACTACCGAGCGTATTTTATTTTACACGGGTAAAAATTACAAGGTTGGGGAAGTTCATGAAGGTCAAGCTACCATGGATTGGATGGAGCAAGAACAAGAAAGAGGGATTACCATTCAGTCAGCGGCAACTACCACATTTTGGAAGCCTTATTTCGAAATTCACTTATCAGATAAGGATTATCGTATTAATATTATTGATACGCCTGGTCACGTTGATTTTACTGCAGAAGTAGAAAGATCCCTTCGTGTTTTAGATGGAGGTGTTACTGTTTTGGATGCTAGTGAGGGTGTTCAATCTCAATCAGAAACTGTATGGAGACAGGCGGATAAATATAATGTACCAAGAATTTGTTGGGTAAACAAAATGGATAAGTTGGGAGCTGATTTTTATATGACTGTTGATGATATTAAAGATAAATTTGGAGTTAAACCAGCTGAAATGGTTATACCAATCGGTGCAGAGGATAATTTCCAGGGAATAATTCAATTATTGGAAAGAAAAGCCCTTTTCTGGGAAAGTAAAATTGTTGAAACTGAGCCTGAGGTTAAAGAAATTCCAGAAGAATATAAAGATAAAGTTGAAACCAAACGAGCTGAGTTAGTAGAGGCAATTGCTGAAACTGATGAAAAGTTAATGGATAAATTTCTGATGGAGGAAGATATTTCGGTAGAAGAATTGAAAGCTGGGTTAAGAAAAGCAACAATCAATTATGAACTGGTGCCGATTTTTGCTGGTAGTTCTCTAAAAAATACAGGAGTCCAGGTGTTACTAGATGGAATTATTGAGTATCTCCCTTCACCTTTAGACATTGATCAAATTAAAGGCATCAATCCAGAGACAGAAGAAGAAGAGGTTAGAAAATTAGCTTCAGAAGAGGATTTTTGTAGTTTGGCCTTTAAAATCCAAACTGATCCTCATGTTGGTCGTTTAACCTATGTCAGAGTTTATTCTGGAGTTTTGAAAGCAGGAAGTTATGTTTACAATTCAAGTGTTGATGAAAAGGAGAGGGTTGGCAGATTGTTGCTAATGCACGCTAATGAGAGGGAAGAAATCGAAGAAGCAAGGGCCGGAGAAATTGTAGCTATTATTGGGTTGAAGGAAACAAACACCGGTGACACTTTGTGCACAGAAGAAAAACCAATTGTTTTGGAAAGAATTATTTTTGCCGAGCCAGTTATTTATCTAGCTATTGAACCAAAAACTAAGGATGACCAAGAGAAAATGGGCATAGCTTTGAATAAATTGAGTCAAGAAGACCCAACTTTTGAAATTAAAGTTGATAAAGAAACAGGTCAAACTTTAATTGGTGGGATGGGTGAATTACACCTCGAGGTCTTAGTAGAAAGAATGCGCCGTGAGTTTAATGTTGATGCTGATACGGGTAAGCCACAAGTGGCTTATCGAGAAACTATTACTGAGGTTGTTGAGGGCGAAGGTAAATATATTAAGCAATCAGGTGGTCGTGGTCAGTACGGGCATGCTTTGATTGAATTTAAGCCTAAAGATCGTGGCACAGGCTATGAGTTTGTTAATGATGTTAAGGGTGGAGCAATTCCTCAGGAATTTATTAACCCAATTGATAAAGGTATCCAAGAACAAATGGATAGAGGCTATTTAGCCAATTTCCCTTTAACTGATATGGAGGCTAGACTTTATGATGGCTCTTATCACGAAGTTGACTCTAGTGAGATTGCTTTTAAGATGGCTGGAGCCAAGGCTTTGCGCAATGCTTTAGCACAAACTAAAGTAGTTTTATTAGAACCGATTATGAAAGTTGAAGTTACAACTCCTGAGAATTTCATGGGAGATGTGATTGGAGACCTTGGTGGAAGAAGAGCACAGATTAAAGGAACAAAAAATAGAGGAAATGTCGTAATCATCAATGCAATTGTGCCTTTAGCAGAAATGCAAGGTTATGTTACAATTCTGAGGAGCATGACTCAAGGTAGAGCCAGTAGTGTAATGCTACCATTTCATTACGGAATTGTTCCTGATCAGATTGCACAAGAAATTGCTGAAGAGAAAAAAGGAAAATAAGCTTTAAATTAAATTTAAGCCTGACAAAAACACAAAATTTAGATAAAATATAAATTCACTTTTATAAATTAGTAATTAATTAATATAAATAATTAAAAAGGAGATAACATGGCTGATAAGCAAAAGTTCGAACGAACTAAACCCCACGTTAATATTGGTACTATTGGACACGTTGATCATGGTAAGACTACTCTTACTGCTGCAATGACCCACGTCTTGTCAAAAAAGGTACCTTCAGATATTAACCAAGCTCTAACCTACGAAGATATCGAAACTTCAGAAGAAGAGGTATCTAGGGGTATTACTATTAATATTAAACACATTGAGTATGAGACTGAAAACAGACACTATGCTCACATCGATGCTCCGGGTCATGAGGACTACATCAAGAATATGATTACTGGTGCTGCTCAGATGGATGGTGCTATTTTAGTTGTTGCTGCTACTGACGGTCCAATGCCTCAGACTAGAGAGCATATTCTTTTAGCTAAACAGGTCAATGTTCCTAAAATTGTAGTTGCTTTAAACAAAGTTGATATGGTTGATGATGAGGAATTACTTGATTTGGTTGAAATGGAAGTCAGAGAACTTTTAACTAAATATGGTTATGATGGTGATGATGTTCCTATTGTTCGCGTTTCAGCCTTGAAAGCTTTAGAAGGTGATTCAGAGCAAGAAGATGAGGTTATGAAATTGATTGAAGCTGTTGACGAATATATTCCAGAGCCAGAAAGAGATTTTGATAAAGCATTTTTAATGCCAGTTGAAGACGTCTTTTCAATCAAAGGACGTGGCACTGTTGTTACTGGTCGTATCGCCAGCGGTAAAGTTAAAGTTGGTGAAGAAGTTGAGATAATTGGTTTTGAAAAACCACACAAAACTACTATTACTGGTGTTGAAATGTTTCGTAAACAACTCGACGAAGGACAAGCTGGCGACAATGTTGGTTTGCTCTTAAGAAGTATTAAGCAGGATGATGTTCAACGTGGTCAAGTTGTTGCCAAACCAGGCAGCATTGAAGACCGCACTAAATTTGAAGCTGAAGTTTACATTCTTAAAAAGGAAGAGGGGGGTCGTCACAAACCTTTTTTCACTGGTTACAAGCCACAGTTCTATATTAGAACTACAGATGTAACTGGGGAGATTGAGCTTCCTGAAGGAGTAGAAATGGTTATGCCAGGAGATAATGCTAAGATGAAGGTCAAGCTTATTGCTCCAGTAGCTATAGATAAGGGAGTCAGATTTGCTGTCAGAGAAGGCGGCATTACTGTTGGTGCAGGAGCAATTACAAATGTAATTGAGTAAAAAGAAATTTGAAGGAAACAACCCCGCCATTTTTGGCGGGGTTGTTTTCTCTTAAGCAGTGCTTTTAAGGTAAAAAATAATTGTTAGCCTATAAAAAATGTTACTTGAGTAAACAAGGCTATACAAATTGGTAGAAATTTATTATAATCACGCCCTGTCGCTATTAAAGAAATAGAATATAAAAAAAGCACAATTTAACAATAAAAATGGCAGATAGTAATAAAAAAGAAGATTACCAAAATAAGATTAGGGTGAGATTAAAATCTTATGATCATCGGGTGATTGATGAAGCTTGCAGAAAAATTTTGCAAACTGCATTATCAACCGGAGCTAAAGTAATTGGCCCAGTGCCCTTGCCCACTCATCGTAAAGAATTTACAGTTTTAGTTTCGCCAAATGCAGATAAAGATGCACAAGAGCATTACGAAATTAAAACACACAAGAGATTAATTGATATAGTCAAGCCAACTAATAAAACAATCGATTCTCTAATGCATTTAGAGTTGCCAGCTGGCGTAGATATTCAGATTAAAATGTAGTTTAAAAAGATTGTTAAAAAGCACACTATTGAAGTGAAAAATTTAAATACAGGATCAAAAAAAGAAAATGTTAGATACAATTTTTGCTACCAAACGTGGGATGACCCAAGCCTGGACAAAGGCAGGAAAGAGAGTTCCTGTTACTCGCTGTTATGTTGATGATAACATTGTAGTTGGTAAACAAAAATGTATAGCTGTAAATAACCAAGGCGACGATTCTAAAAAACAACCTTGCCTTATTTTTGAAATTGGCTATGGTAAGAAAAAATTAAAAAATACACCCAAACCGCTCAAAGAAAAAATAAAACAGAGCGGTTTTTCTTTTGGTGTTAAACAAATTAGGGGAGTTAAAGTCTTTAATTTTGATGAGAAGACCGAAGAAAATGGTTTAAAAATTGGTGGCACATTAAATTTATCAGAAATTTTAGAAGTAGGAGATGTTGTTAAAGTGGTTGGTACCAGCAAGGGTAAGGGTTTTGCTGGAGTTGTTAAGAAATATAATTTCAAAGGCGGCCCCAGGACACATGGTCAAAGGGATAGAGAACGTTCACCGGGATCTATTGGAGCTATGACCTACCCAGGTAGAGTTTGGAAGGGCAAAAAGATGCCAGGACGCATGGGAGGGGAAAGAAAAACTGTTCTAAATTTGGTTGTTTTGTATGTTGATCCAGACAAAAATGAATTGTGGATAAGTGGACCGATTCCAGGCTCAATTACTTCAGTTGTACAGATTGTTAAGACTGGTGAAAAAAGACCAATTGAGCTTAATAAAAAAGCTTCTGGGATTGAAGAAAAACCTCCTGCTGAAGAAAAACCTCCTACTGAAGCAAAAGCTGAAAAAGAAGTCAAAAAAGAAGAAAAGAAATCAGCAAAAAAGCAGAAAAAAAAGATTAAGAAAAAAGGCAAACCAAAAAAAGAACAAGAAGAAAAAAAGCCAGCTAAAAACAAAAAAGAAGAAAAATAATTTTATAAAATGAAACTAAAAGTAATTAGAACTACCGGTAAAGACAGCCAAGTCAGCGTTGATGATGGTGCTTTCAATCAGCCCAACATTCAGCTATTGGCTCAGGCAGTTAGAATTTATCTTTCTAATCAAAGACAAGGAACCAGTAAAACTCAGACGCGATCTGAGGTTAACCGGACCACACGTAAGTGGTACGCCCAGAAGGGGACTGGAAATGCTCGTCATGGTGCTCGCAGTGCCCATATTTTTGTTGGCGGGGGTTCAGCTCATGGTCCAACTGGGCGTGAAAATTGGAAAAAGACTTTATCTAAAAAGCTAAAGAAAAAAGCATTGAGCGCTGCCTTAAGTGCTCAGGTAGAAAACGTAGCAGTTAATGATGAAGTTGAAGAATTGAAGGGCAAGACTAAGCAGGCCTATCAGCTTTTAAAGAAAATTGTTAGCAAGATGAGTGATAAAAACGAGCAAGATTTTAATAAATGTAAGCTTCTTTTAGTAATAGATAAGAATTATGATCTTTTAATGAGGGCTGTCAAAAATTTACCCAAGGTAAGAGTGTTGAAGGCTAATTTGCTTAATACTTTGGCCGTTGCTCAAGCTGATAAGATCGTTATGACAAGCAAAGCTTTAGAAATTATTCAAAATAGAGTCAATTAACTAAGATGAATCCTTATATTATTAAACAACCAGTTGTAACAGAAAAGTCAACCCAATTGGCCAATGAGCAAAATGTTTATACTTTTATCGTTAGCTTAAAAGCTTCTAAATCACAGATTAAAAGTGCAATTGAGAAGATGTTTGATGTCACAGTTGAAAGAGTTAATACTTTGGTTACTCCAAGTAAGAGAACCAGATCTAGGAAATCTAGGAGCGTTAAATTGAAAACGGTGAGCAAGAAAGCAATGATTAAACTTAAACAGGGTGACTCTATTGAATTGTTTGACATTGGAGGCTAAAAGAAAAATCATGTTAAAAAAACATAAAGCAACTACACCAGGCAGAAGACACCGCATCGACGTAGATCGTAGTGATTTGCATAAAGGCAAACCAGAGAAATCTTTATTGAAAAAAGGTCATAAGAAAAGACAGGGTCGTGGTTATAAAGGTAGAATTACCGTTAGACATCGTGGTGGTGGAGTTAAAAAAAGACAAAGAATCATTGATTTTAAAAGAAATAAAAGAGATGTGCCTGGTGTTGTTAAAAGAATTGAATATGATCCAATGCGCAGTGCTAATATTGCTTTGATTTTTTACAGAGATGGTGAAAAAAGATACATTTTAGCACCAGATGGATTAGAGGTTGGTCAGGAAATTATGGCTGGCGAAAAAGCCGAGTTTGAAGTGGGTAATGCAATTCCACTCAGCAAAGCACCAATTGGGATGCCGATTCACAATTTAGAATTAACTATTGGTAAAGGTGGTCAGATTGTACGCGGAGCAGGAACAGCTGCTTATGTTCTTTCAAAAGAAGGAAAATACGCCACTGTTCAGCTGCCATCTAAGGAGCACCGATTGATTAACTTGAGATGTTACGCTACAATCGGGCAAGTTGGAAACAAGGATTGGAAGAATAGAAAGCTTGGTAAGGCAGGCAGAAAGAGACTGATGGGGATTCGTCCTTCTTTAAGAGGTGTTGCACAGAATCCTGGCAGCCATCCACATGGAGGCGGTGAGGGTCGTTCTGGTGTTGGTCGCAAATATGCTAAGACTCCATGGGGTAAAATTGCATCACCAGGAAAGAAAACTAGGAAAAAGAAGAAAAGTAGTAATAAGTTTATTGTTAAAGACAGAAGAGAGAAATAATAACAAAAAATAAATAACTTATGTCAAGAAGTAGTAAAAAAGGACCATACGTTGACCAAGTTTTGTTGGAAAAAGTAAACCGACAAAAGCAGACTGGGAAAAAGAAGCCAATTAAAACTTGGAGTCGTTCATGTCAAATTCCTCCAGAATTTGTTGGTCACACCTTCATGGTCCACAAAGGGAATGGTTTTGAAGAAGTTTTTATTAACGAAAACATGGTTGGGCATCGATTGGGGGAATTTGCTAAGACTCGTAGATTCCGTGGTCATGGGCGAATGGTAAAGAGAACTATTTCTAAGACATAATTAAGAGATTTTTAGGGATTTTAAAAAATGAGAATTAAAGCTGAACAGAAAAACTCTAGACAGACACCACGCAAAGTACGCGAGGTGGCGAATCAAGTTAAAGACAAATCCATTGTTAGAGCAATGGAACAATTAGCTTTAATTGAGCGCAAAGCTGCAATCGTTTTGCTCAAAGTTATGAGGCAGGCATTAGCTAATGCAACAAATAATCATTGTTTAAAAATTGAAGATTTAGAAATTGACACAATTTTAGTGAAGACGGGTCCAACCTACAAAAGATATCGAGCTGTTAGTCGTGGACGCGGGCACGGAATTTTGAAAAGAAGTTGCCATGTTGAAGTAATTTTAAAAACAAAGTCTAAAGAAACTAAAAAGATAGATAGCAAAAAGAATAAAAAGTAAAAAATGATTATAAAATCGGTAAAACAAAAAAGTCTAGAAAAGAATATCAAAAATTAAAATAACATGGGACAAAAAGTTAATCCAACACTATATCGACTCGGAAATACATTCTCTTGGAAATCACGCTGGTATGCTGATAAAAATGATTACGCGGATTTAGTTGTTGAGGACCAGGCGATTAGAAGGTATCTTGAAGAAAATCTGTCTCATGCTGGGTTGGACGAGATTCAAATTGAAAGATCTTTGGCATCCTTGAAAGTGCAGTTATTTGTTAGCCGTCCAGGTGTTGTTATTGGTAAAGGTGGCTCTAATTTAAAAATAATTAAAAATAAGCTAGAAAAAATTGTTCAAAGATCAAAAAATAAGAAAAAAGTAAGAATCAATATTAGAGTTGAGGAGGTTGAAAAACCAGAGTTAAGTGCGAAACTTGTTGGCGAGACAATTGCTAGACAATTACAAGGGCGTTATCCTCATCGCCGTGCTGTTGGTCAGGCTGTAGATAAAGTAATGGGCGCTGGTGCCAAAGGAGTTAAAATTCAACTTTCAGGAAGAATTGGTGGGACTGAAATTGGCCGTACTGAAAAATATTCAGAGGGGAGTGTTCCTACTCAAACTCTAAGAGCAAATATTGATTACTATCAATCTCCAGCAGAGACCCGCAGTGGTTATGTCGGCATTAAGGTCTGGATTTATAAAGGAGATGTTGTTAAGCAATAATTTAAAAAAATTTAATTAATATGTTGCAGCCAAAACGCAGAAAATACCGTAAAGAATTTAGAGGCACCAGTAAAGGTAAGGCTTGTCGTGGGACTAGTATCGCTTTTGGTAAATATGGGCTAAAAATTATTGAATCAGGCAGACTAAAGGCTAAAGAGATTGAAGCAGCTAGAAAAAAGATTACATTTGTTACTCAACGTACTGGCAAGTATTGGATTAGAGTTTTTCCTCACAAGCCGGCTACTAAAAAACCACAGGGAGTAAAAATGGGTTCTGGTAAAGGGGAAATTGATCATTACGTAGCAGTTATTAGAGCAGGAAAAATCATTTTTGAATTAGGTGGAGTAACTGAAGAAATGGCTCGTACTGCTTTTAGAAAAGCAGCTCACAAGTTATCTTTAAAAACAAAATTTGTTAAGAAATAAATAGAGCGCAATGAAAAAAACAGAGCTAAAAAAATTACATCAGAAGACAGTTGATCAATTGCAAGAGCTATTGAAAGAGACCCTTATTAAATTAGCTAAGGCAAGATTACAGTTGCGCGCTGCTAAACTAGATGACATTAACTTGCCAAGTAAATTGGCTGATGATGTGGCAAGAATTAAAACCATTATGCGCGAAAAGCAATTAATGCGGAAGGCTAAAGAGGAAATAGCTGATAAGGAAGAAAAATAACTAAATCAAACAAATCAACATGAAAACTTTAAAGGGAGAAATTATATCACTAGCCAGAGAGAAGACAGCTGCAGTTTTAGTAAATAGGCTTCGGAAACATCCTTTGTATAAAAAATATGTTAAGAAAAGTAAAAAGTATGCCTGTCACTATGAAAACATGGAATTAAAGTTAGGTGATAAGGTTGAAATTCAGGAATGTCGCCCAATTAGTAAAACAAAACATTTTAGAGTAGTAGCAAAAATAGAGAATAAATAAAATGATACAACTAAGAACAGTTCTTAAGGTGGCTGATAATAGTGGCGCAAAAAGATTACGCGTTATTCAAGTTTATGTCGGGTCAAAGAGAAAGTTTGGTTATGTTGGTGATATGGTTTGTGCGTCAGTAATTGAGGCAGAGAAGAATTCAGAGTTGAGAAAAGGAACAATTGTAAGAGCGATTATTGTTAGAACCAGGAAAGAGAAAAGAAGAGCAAGTGGTGAATATATTAGATTTGATGATAATGCTGCAGTTGTAATTGAGTCAAGAAATAAACCAATGCCTTTAGGAACTCGTGTTTTTGGGCCGATCGCTCGTGAGGTTAAAAACAGAGGTTTTAATAAAATAGCAAGTTTAGCGCCGGAGGTATTATGAAGTTTCAAGTTGGTGACAAAGTTCTAGTAACAGCTGGCAAGGATAAAGGTAAGAAGAGTGTTATTACTCAAGTTTATCCTAAGAAGAATAAGATTTTGGTTAAAGATGTTAATTTATACACCAAGCACATCAAGCCAATGCCAATGATTGATAGACCTGGTGATAAGGTAGTTAAGGAAAGACCCTTAGATCCAGCAAAAATTGCTGTAATTAATGCTAAAGGTGAAGTGGATAGAATTGGCTATAAAGTCTCTAAGGATGGTCAGAAAACCAGAATTTTTAAGAAAACAGGTGAGGTTATTAATTTTAAAAAAGAGAAAAAACAAGTTAAAAAATCATGAATCGATTAAGAAAAAAATACCAGGAAAAATTTATTGATCAACTGGTCAAAGAGTTTAAACTAGCTAATAAATTTATGGCTCCCAAGATTGAAAAAGTGGTTTTAAATATGGGGGTCACCAAGCCAGATGATGTGCGCAAGAGAAAAGAGGTTCTTCAAGAAATTGTTGAACAATTTGGTGCAATCATTGGTCAGAAAGCACAGATTACTACTGCTAAGAAAGATATTGCGAATTTTGGCCTGAGAGAAGGTGATCCAATTGGAGTGATGATGACTTTAAGGGGTGAAAAAATGTGGCAATTTTTAGACAAATTAATTTCAATTGCTCTGCCACGAGTCAAGGATTTTAGAGGTGTTTCAAGGACTGCTTTTGATGGTCATGGGAATTATAGCTTGGGCTTAGAAGAACAGATTATTTTTCCAGAGATTGAGTATGACAAGATAGATCAGGTCAGGGGTTTGCAAGTTAACATCGTTACCAATAGTGATAACCAAGGGCATGTTTTCAAACTTTTAGAGTTAATGGGCCTGCCTTTTGCTAAAGTGGAAGAAAACAATTAATTAGATCATTTAAACAATATGGCAAAGACATCGAAAATAATTAAGTCACAAAGATTGCGCAAAAAACGCAAAAAATATTTTAAGAATTACCTTAGTCAAGATGATAGTAAGGAAAATCGCATCTCGACTAGAGGAGTAAATCGATGTAAAATCACAGGTCGTGCTAGGGGTTATATGGGCTACTTTGGTCTAAGTCGTCTTACTTTTAGAGAATTAGCTTCTAAAGGAGAATTACCAGGTGTTACGAAAGCTAGTAAATAAAATAATATGTTAATCACTGATCCAATCGGGGACATGCTAACCAGAATAAAAAATGCTTTAACTGCTAAAAAACAGCAGGTAGTTATTCCTCACTCTAAAACTAAGTTAGCTTTAGCTGAAATTTTAAAGAAAAATAACTATATTAAGGATTTTACCATTGAGGAAAAGAAACCTCAGTCAGATTTAACTGTTACTTTACGCTATGTAGATGGCCTGCCAGCAATAAGTGGTGTTGAAAGAATTTCAAAACCTGGAAGAAGGCTTTACGCCAAGGTTAATAAGATTCCCGTCACTCTTAATGGTTATGGAATTACCATTGTTAGCACTAGCAAAGGGATCATGATTGATCAAGAAGCTAGAAAAAATAATGTTGGAGGAGAATTATTTTGTAGAGTTTGGTAATAACGGAAACTTTAAATTATGTCAAAGATCGGTCGTACACCCATTAGCATCCCAGATCAAACAAATGTTACTGTTGAAAAGAATCTGGTTAGAGTTAAGGGCCCTAAGGGTGAATTAACTGCTCCTGTTTATAAAGGAATTACAGTTGAAGTTAAAGATGATCAGGTAGTTGTTGGTCGGACTAGTGAAAAAGGTCAGATCAGAGCTTTTCATGGACTAGTAAGGAGCTTAATCTCCAACTGCATTGATGGTGTGAATGAAGGATATAAAAAGACTTTAAAAATGGTAGGTACTGGTTATAGGGTTAAGAAAAAAGGTGCTGGCCTGGAATTAACTGTTGGTTACTCTCATTCGGTAGAGGTTAAAGCAGTTGAGGGAGTAAATCTAGATATCGAGGGAAATGACACCATTCATGTTAGCGGCATTGATAAACAAAAGGTTGGGCAAGTAGCGGCTGATATCAGAGCAATTCGCCCACCAGAAGTATATAAGGGCAAAGGTATTAGATATGAAGGTGAAGTAGTTAAACTTAAGCCAGGAAAGACGGTTGTTGAGTAAAAGCAGAAAATTAATATGCAAAGAGTCAAACAGATCAAATCACGAGAACGAAGGAAGAAAGCTGTGAGAGGTAAAATTCACGGCACTGCACAGCGACCAAGATTAACTGTTTTCCGCTCCAATCAACATATTTATCTACAAGCTATTGATGATAATAAGGCTATAACTTTGGCGGCAGTTAGTGATTTGGGAGGGGATAAGTCTGGAAAAAAGAAAAAGTCTAAGATGGAGCAAGCTAAAAAGGTTGCTGAAGAAATGGTTAAAAAGTTAAAAAAAGCTAAAATTCAAAAATTAGTTTTTGATCGTGGTGCTTATCGTTATCATGGTCGAATTAAATTAATTGCTGAAGTATTGCGCGAAGCAGGATTAAAAGTTTAAATACTATATTAATGAAATTTTAAAACTATGGGTAAGTCATACAGAAGGAAAAACAACTATATAGAAAAAGTGATCCGAGTTTCTCGAGTTTCACAAAAGAGAAAGGGGGGAGACCAATTTGGTTTCTCTGTGATGATGGTGGTTGGTGATAGAAAAGGCAATGTTGGGGTTGGAGTAGGCAAGGCAAGAGATGTAGTTGCCGCTATTCGTAAAGGTAGCAAACGTGCAAAGAGAGATATGTTCAGAGTAGTTGTTGATGGCACCACGATTCCGTTTCAGATTAGAGCTAAACAAGGGGCCGGCAAGGTGCTTTTAAAGCCGGTAGCTAAGGGAACAGGTATAATCGCAGGTGGTTCAGTTAGGGCTGTTATGGAAGCAGCTGGAATTAAAGATGTTTCTGCAAAAATTTTGGGTTCCGACAATCAATGCTCAAGTGTATTAGCAACAGTTAAAGCTTTAAAAACTATTACTCAAATTGTTGGAATTAAAGGAATTAAAGTAAAGGCTGATAAAGAAGAAAAAGAAGTTGATAGGCTTTTAAAAGCTCAAAAAAAGTCTAGATCTAGAAAAAAAGGTGGAAAAAAGAAGTCTGGCAAGAAACCAAATAAAACTAAAGCTAAAAAAACAGTCAAGAAGAGTAAGAAAAAAACAGCTAAGAAGAGTGAGAAGCAAACAGTTAAGAACACTAAGAAAAAAATAGCCAAAACAAAAAAGTCTAAGTCTAAGAAGACCAAAAAACAAGCTAAGAAAAAATCAGAGAAATAAACACATTTTATGTCATTGCTTAATAAATTAGTTAAGACTACCAGTAAAAAAAAGAAAAGATTAGGCCGTGGTTATGGTTCTGGTAAGGGTGGCCACACTACTGTTAGAGGAATGAAGGGTCAAAAATCCAGGAGTAAGGTTCCTTTACTGTTTGAGGGTGGACAAACCCCTCTAGCAAGGAGAATTCCAATGATTAGAGGAAAGAGTCGTTTTAAATCATTAGACCCAACTGCCGAAATTAATTTCAATGATATTAACCAATTTGATTTTGATATCGTCAGTTTAGAAACACTTAAGGCTAATAAAATAATTGATCCTCGTTTTAAAAAAGCTAAAATTATTAAAACAGGAAAGTTAGAAAAAGCAATTACAGTTAAAGGCTTAAAAGTATCAGCAGGTGCAGCCAAGGTTATAAAAGATAAGGGTGGAAAAATTATTCCTCTAAAAAAATAACCAAATAATTGTGTTAGAAAAAATTATATCTGCCGCCAAAAAAGTTTTCTCTCATAAAGAGTTGAGACAGAAAATTTTGTTTACTGGCGGAGTTTTTTTTGTTTTTCGTTTACTTGCTCATATTCCTGTACCAATTGTTGATGTAGACAAAATCCAAACGATTTTTTCAGGTAGCCAATTTTTAAGTTTGCTAAATATTTTTTCAGGTGGAACTTTAATCAGATTCTCAATTGCAGCTGTGGGTATTAACCCTTATATTACTGCCTCAATTATTATGCAGCTGGCAGGGATGGTGTATCCTAAGCTAAAGGAATTAAGAAAAGAAGGTGAATCTGGTCAAGCTAAGGTCAATCAGTATACTCGCTTGCTTGCTGTTCCCTTGGCAGTTGTACAAAGTATTTCTGTAATTGCTCTTTTGCGCACTCAGCAGTTGTTGACTCCTTATACTAGCATTGAGATGGTAGCAGTGGTTGCTAGTTTGGTGGCAGGAGCAATGATCGCCATGTGGTTGGGTGAATTGGTTACTGATTATGGCATCGGCAATGGTATTTCAATGATTTTATTTGCTGGTATTGCTAGCCAAATTCCAACAGCTTTTGCACAAACAGGCATTGTTTTAAACGGACAAAATATCTTTAAGATTATTGTTTTTATTGGTGTGTTATTGGCAGTAATTGGTTTGGTTGTTTTTATGAACGAGGCGGTACGCAAGGTCAATGTTCAGTATGCTAAGAGAGTTAGAGGAAGTAGAGTTTATGGTGGCCAAAAAACTCATCTGCCAATTAGGGTTAATGTTGCGGGCGTTATGCCAATCATTTTTTCTTTGTCGATTATGCTAGTCCCTTCATTCGTGGCTCGTTTAATGCAGTCAACAGACAAGCAATTTTTAATAATTTTAGGAGAAAAATTGACAATTTGGTTTAATCAAACTTCCCCAGTCTATATGATTGTATATTTTATTTTAGTATTTGCTTTTAGCTTTTTCTCAGCAATTGTTTTTTTTAATGCTGAAGATTTAAGCCAAGAGCTTAAAAAGAGCGGCGCTTTTATTCCCGGCATTAGACCTGGTGAGGCTACTAAGAATTTTTTAGAGTTTGTGGTGACAAGAGTAACATTTGTTGGAGCTTTGTTTCTAGGTTTTATTGCTTTACTACCAGCTTTGGCTCAGGTTTTTACTGGGATTCAATCATTGGCCATTGGTGGAACCAGTGTTCTAATTGTGGTGTCAGTAATTCTAGATACAGCTAAGCAGGCTGACAGCATGATGATTGGTCAAAATTATGATCGTTTTGCTTAAAAAATAAGAATTTCTCTTGAAATAAGAGTCAGAATAAGATAAATTACAAATCTGCCCTAATAATTAATTAATTTATGTCAAAAAAAACAAAAATTGTTCTAATTGGAGTTCAGGGCGCTGGCAAGTCAACTCAGGGTGAGCTGTTGTCTAAAAAATACAAAGCTCCTTATTTGTCTTCTGGCCACATTTTTCGTCAGATGGCTAAAAGAAAAACCAAATTAGGACGATGGCTTAAAGCAACATTAAATGCTGGAGCCTTAGTTCCGGACGATACAACAGTAGAGATCGTGATGGAGTATTTAAAAAAACCAGAATATCAAAAAGGCTATATTCTTGATGGTTTTCCTAGAACAATTGCCCAAGCCAGGGTTTTTTATCAAGGGGATGAAAAAGTTGTTTTCATTAATGTTTCAGATAAAGAAGCCTTATGGAGAATTTCTGGTAGAGTTAGCGATCGTGAAGATGAAACATTACGAGCAATTAGAAAAAGAGTGGAAATATTTCATAAACTAACGACACCAGTATTAAAGTTTTATAAAAAGAAAAATTGTTTAATTGAAGTTGATGGTGAGCAAGATGTTAAAAAAGTTTTTAATGATATTGTGACTAAATTAAATGATTGATTAGCAAAATGATTTACCCTATTTACATCTGGTAAAAAGGTTTTAATTTGATATAATCGATTACTCGCTTAAAGAGTGAGTTTGTTTTTAATGAAAAAATACAAAAAAATAAGTATATATGGGTAAAGTTCAACAACATAAACGAGCTGCAAAAAATAAAAGACAGGTAGATGAAACAAAGGAGAAAGTTTCTAGTAAGGATAAATTTATTGTTTATGGCGAGGTAGAGAAATGTTTGCCAAACACAATGTTTAGAGTCAAAGTCACAGATTGTGAAGTTGCAGAAATGATAGGCAAGGTTTTACTGGGAACTTTATCTGGTAAAATGCGTCTCTATCGAATTAGAGTTATGCCTGGAGATTTAATCAAGGGCTATGTGTCAAAATATGATTTGGGCAAATGTAAAATCACTTATCGTTCAACTAGAAAAAATATTAAAAAAGATTTTTAAATAATTATGAAAGTCGGATCATCAGTCAAACGCCGTTGTCCTAAATGTAAAATTATTCGTCGCAAAGGAGTAGTTCGGGTGATCTGTGATAATCCTAAGCACAAACAAAGACAAGGATAAAAAAATATGCCAAGAATAGCAGGAACAGATATCCCAGGATACAAAAAAGTAGCTTTTTCCCTAAGACGTATTTTTGGAGTGGGTCCAGCTATTGCTGATGAAATTGTTCAGCAAGCTAAGATTAATTCTGATAAAAGAGCTAGAGACCTAACGACCAAAGAGATTAGTAAAATTCAAAAATTGATTGAAAACTATGTGGTTGAGGGTAATTTGAGGAAGAATATCAATGAAAATATTAATAGACTTAAAAGAATTAAGTGTTATCGGGGTTTAAGACATATTGCAGGCTTACCAACTCGTGGCCAGCGAACTAGAACTAATTCCAGAACCAGGAAAGGTCCCAGGAAAACTGTGGGCTCAGTTAAAAAAGACGTTAAATAAGGACTTGAAGAAATAAAGGGAAACAAACATGGCACAATATAGCAAGAAAAAAAACAAGAATAAGAAGAAAGTGGTGCAAAAGGTTAGAATCTATGTCAATTCTACTTTCAACAACACTCTCGTCTCAGTTGCTGACAGAAAGGGAAATGTAATTTCTTGGGAATCAACTGGCAGTTCAGGGTTTAAAGGTTCTCGTAAATCAACTTCTTATGCTGCGAATGTTGCTGCTACCAATGCAATTAATAAAGCTGTTGGGCTTGGAATGAAAGAAGCTGAAGTATTTATTAAAGGACCTGGTCCAGGAAGAAGAGCCGCCTTAAACGTTTTGCGCTCTAAAGGAATTCCGATCAAATTAATTGCTGACGTAACTCCTATACCACACAATGGCACTAGGCCAAGAAAATCTAGAAACTAACACGAAACTGAAATTAATTTAAAGAAAATAATTATGGCAAGATATACTGGACCAAAGCAACGATTACAAAGACAGATTGGTGAAGACTTGGGTTTAAAAACCAATGCTTTAAAAACTGCAAAAAGAATTAATGTTCGACCTGGTCAGCATGGGGCAAAAAGAAGAAGGCGTTTATCAGATTACGGTGTGCAATTGCAAGAAAAGCAAAAACTCAAATATATTTATGGTATTTTAGAGAAGCAATTAAGAAAAATTTATCAAGAAGCTGAAAGCAGTCAATTAGGAACAGGTCCAGCACTATTAATTTTACTTGAGAGAAGACTAGACAATGTCATTTATCGCTTGGGACTGGCTCCTACCAGAGCAGCTGCCAGACAAATGGTGGCTCATAACCATGTTAAAGTAAATGGAAAAAAAATGAGCATTCCTTCTTATACTGTTAAAAAAGGCGATATAGTTAAACTTAAATCAAAGGCATGTCGTATCCCAGCAGTTAAAGAAAGACTAGAGGATGAAAGCTATGTGACACCAGCATGGTTGGAGAGAAAACATAATGTTGGTAAGGTTGCAAGAATGCCTGAAGCTGGAGAGGTTGAGGAAAAGGTTGATGTGCAATTAATTCTGGAGTATTACAGTCGTTAATTATTATTAATAAATAAATAAGTAAATATCCATCCGGCTACGGATTTCCCTAAAAGGGAGAGGAGAAACAAGGAGATACTATTATGAGTCAAGATCTATCACAATATCCATACATGAATCCAACTTTTCTTATATCTGAAGAGAAAAAAGATTCAAATCATTCAATTTTAACAATTAAGCCTTTAGAAAAAGGCTATGGTCACACAGTTGGCAATTCCTTGAGAAGAGTGTTACTTTCTTCTTTACCTGGTGCGGCTATTACTAAGGTTAGAATTGAAGGGGCTGATCATCAATTCAGCACCATTAAGGGTGTTAAGGAAGATGTGATCAATTTGTTGCTTAATCTAAAACAAATTAAAATCAAAGCTGATGGCGCAGAAGAAGGTTTGCTGAGAATTGAGCTAGATGAAGCAGGTGAAGTTACAGCTGCTGATTTAGAATGTGAGGCTGGTTTTGAAATCGTTAATCCAAAACAACATATCGCCACCTTAGATAAAGGGGGCAAGCTGTCAATGGAATTAACAGTTGAATCGGGCGTTGGCTATCGAGTTGGAGATGAAACTAAAAAATCAATTGGTGAGGTTGAAGTTGATGCTATTTTTTCACCAGTTGTTAGGGTTTCTTATAAGGTTGAGTCGACCCGTGTTGGTCGTAGAACTGACTATGACAAATTAATTTTAGATGTTATGACTGATGGCACTATTACTCCAAAAGATGCGATTGAACAGTCTGCTCTAATCTTAACAACTCAGTTTAATCAATTTGTTAATCCAGTTATTCCTGAGAAAAAAGAGACTGGACCTCAGCTGACTCCTGAAGAGGCAGAAACATTGCGATTAACAGTTGAAGAACTTGATTTACCAACAAGAATAGCTAATGCACTCCGACGTGGCGGATATAAGAATGTTGGTGATTTGGTTGAGGCGAGTGGAGAAGATATTGGTCAAGTTAAAAACATTGGTGAGAAGAGTGTGCTAGTTGTACGAGAGTCCTTAAAAAAGAAAGGTGTTAGTCTTAAATAGCAACATTTAAACAGATTGCAAAGGAAATATGAGACATCGAGTTAAGAAAAAAACATTAGGTCGAGCTACAGATCATAGAAACAGTTTGTTTCGTAATTTAGCTCGACAGGTTATCACTCACGGCTCTATTCAGACCACTAAGCCTAAGGCAAAGGAGGTGCAGAGAATTTTGGATAAATTAATTACTAAAGCTAAAAAGAATGATTTAAATGCTCGCCGTAATTTACATCGATTTTTTGGTAAAAGAGATGTAGTAAATGCCTTAGTTGATCGAGTTGCGCCTGCCACTAAAGATCGAAAGTCAGGATTTTGCTCAGTAACTGAATTAGGAAAAAGAAAAGGTGATAATGCTGTGATGGCCCGACTTGAATTAATTGATAAGCCTGAGGGCCTTGGATCCCTTGATAAAGTTGAAAAGAAGAAAAAGAAGGAGAAAAAGAAAGAAACAAAGAAGGAGAAATAATCATGATTAAAGACAATAAAACTCCAATGCAGCGTAAAGAAGACATAAAAAGAGAATGGCATCTAGTTGATGTCGAAGGTAAAATTTTAGGCCATGTTGCTACTGAAATAGCTGAGTTGTTAATTGGCAAACACAAAACAACTTATACTCCTCACGTTGATGGGGGCGATTTTGTAGTAGTAGTTAATGCAGCTAAAGTAACTTTAAGCCGTAACAAAGAGCAGAAAAAAGTTTACCGCTGGCACACTGGCTATCCAGGTGGATTAAAAGAAAAAAGTTTTAAAAATATGATCAATGATAAACCAGACTATGTTATTCATCATGCAGTAAAAAATATGCTGCCGAAGAATAAAATGAGAAAACGCAGACTAATAAGATTAAAAATTTATGCTGGTGAGGAGCATTCACACCAGTCACAATTGGAGCACAAATAAAATTGCCAAGGCTAGTTATTTATGAAAAATAAGAAAAGAATTAATAAAGTTGTTAATCAAATCAAGCAGGCTGAGAAAAAGTCAGCAAGCAACAATAAAGCAACTTCTAAAAAAAACAATAATTTAGTTTATCCAGCCGGTCGCTATACTGAGGCTATTGGTCGTAGAAAAGTTTCAACTGCCAGAGTTAGAATTTACGAAAAGGGTGGAAATTTTATTGTTAATGATCAGGATGTAAAAGATTATTTTGCTAGCACTTCTTTGGCTGCTAAAAAATACAATCTCCCATTTTCTGTTACTAAAACAGAAGGGGATTTTGGGGTAACAGTTTTGGTTAAAGGATCAGGTAAAAGAAGCCAGCTAGATGCAATCGTACACGGATTAGCTCGGGCTTTAGAGGAATTTAACCCAAAGCTAAGGGTTTTCTTAAAAGAAGAGGGTTTGCTTACCCGTGATTCACGCATGAAGGAAACCAGGAAGCCTGGCAGGGGTGGAAAAGCTCGTTCTAAACGTCAGTCTCCAAAGAGATAACTTTAATAGTCTGAACTTAAGTCTCTGGGTGTAAACGCAAATATGAAGTTAGCTCCAAATTTAAAAAATTTGGACAAGCTTAAGATTGCACTTCATCAAATCCACGGGAGTAATCCGGTGGTAATTTAACTCTCTCTAGCGATATTCTTGTTGAACAGTTGTTTTAATTTATGTATTTTATATGCTGTTGAGGTTGGGGATGAGTTTCTGGCTTAACTTAAATTAAGCCAAGTTTCTCTACAAAATTTCCATTAATGCCAAAATTTAAGCACAAAAAAAACAAGCCAACCTATAATTAAATTGGTTAACTTGTTTATTTTTTCTAAAAATTTAGATTACCAAACCTTGTTTCTCAGAGGTTTTCCAACGCGGAAATTAATGACGCGATGAGCTTTTACTACCTGCTTTTTATCTTCTTTGCCAAAGGGAACGACTACTTTATCGTCAACTTTATTGACGTAAAAAGTTCCAAAGCCAGAAATAACTACCTTATCACCCTTAACTAAGTTTCTTTCCACTTCTTCAAATAAAGCATCAATAGCCTCTTTAGCGGCCTTTTTGGTTAAGTGGGCTTTTTTTGCGACAATATCGACTAAGTCTGATTTAGTCATGCCGATCCTTTCTAATAAATTATTAATAACTAAATGATGGCAACAAATATGATATTAAGTGTATTGGTTTGATGTATCAAGTCAACCCCTAAAAACTAGATGTATTTGAATTTTCTTAAAATTATCAAAGATATTCCCAAAAAGTCAAATCCAACGTCTCTTAGAGTGGCAGATCTTCCAGGTACGAGTGATTGGTGAAATTCATCAGTAAGGGCATAAATTAAGCTGATGATAAAAGCTTTTTTCCAGATGTTTTTTGTTTTTGTACCAAGCTGTTTAAAAGCTTGATAGAGCAAAAAATATAAAACCGCAT
>JAYEJP010000098.1:1956-9041 GCA_034660615.1 Patescibacteria group bacterium | reverse complement strand
CATCAACAAAAAAATTTCGAAAAAGAACTGAAAATGAATTCATTCTTTGTTAAAACTTGCCAAGATTTTTCAAAAACAGATACTTTTATCGGTAATAAAGGTAATTTGATAGCCACAAATTGTAAAGCTAACTTCGACTCAGTTTGCTATACCGGCCAATCAGAAGCACCCAAACATATTCTTCACGAGTGTAATCCCAATCAGGTTAATCGTTGCCTAATACACGCTGCTTTTGATTGCCAAGATAAACGCTTCAATGTTGCTACGACCCACTTCACCTGGTCTGCCAACGGTAAAACTAGCGATCTTCAAAAAAATGATTTAAAAAAGCTAAAACAAAAACTAGACAAAATAGATCAATTTATCCTGTGTGGAGATTTTAATAACCCTCGGGGCGAGTATATTTATGATTCTTTAGCTAGCTGGTATTCTGACAACATTCCTCAGGAAGTTAAAACTACAATTGATCCTGATTTGCATCGAGCTGGTCCTCTACAACTAGTTGTCGATGGTCTTTTTAGCACTGACTCTTATCAAGCCAATTCAGTGAAAATTGTATCTGGATTAAGTGATCATCAAGCAGTTGTAGCCAAATTCGGGCTCAACTTGAATTAAGCCCAAATTTGATAATTAAATTTCAGCAATCTAACTAAAAAAGACTAAAAATTTCAGCAATTAAAAAAGACTAGATTGTCTTGATCGCAATTCATTCTCTTTTTGTTTTTTACTAAACCTAATCAAGCTTTTGTCAGTCATTACTTTAATTTTATTTTTAATCAAACTAAAAAACTGTGAATCTGCTGTTTTCTTTTTCCAACGATATGCTGGTTTTAAAAGAAATAATCCCTTTTTTGCTCGTGTCATCGCCACATATAACAATCTTTTCTCTTCTTCAATTAAATCTTTTTCTGATAAACGCTTGAAGCCGTCATTTTTAATAAAAGGAATTTGCCCCTCTTCAAATCCAATTAGATAAACCCAGTCAAACTCTAGTCCCTTAGCCGCATGCATTGTTAACAAGCTCACCCGATCTGCCTGATGCTCATAATAATCCCTCAGTTGAAGCTCATGTAAATATTGATGAAATAATTTAAATTGATCTTCTTCTGAAGAAAAACTTAACAAGTTAGCTTTAAATTGGTAAATATTTTTTAGTTGAGAATCCTTTAAATTAAATTGTGCTCTAAGTAACCCAGTTATTCGTTCAGCCAGTTGAATTAAATCTTCTTCAATTCGATTGCTTTCTAAAGCATGTAAAATTGCTATAAACTTTTGTACTGCTTCTTGCTGATTTTTGGAAAGATTGCTGTCAGCTATTAATAAAGGCAACAATTTAATTAGACAGGTTTGCTTAGATTCCTTTTTTAAAGTTTCAAATTTGATTATTGTTTTGAGCGACAGTTGCAAAAATAAAGACTGTAGTAGATTGTCCTCTACTTCTTCTAAACTGATATTAATCTCGTCTTTTCCTTTTATCAAAACATTCCACCATATTAAGTTGACTAAAAAAATTACCTCTGGCTGTAAATAAATAGAATCTGTTCCGACTTGCTGAACTGGAATTCCTGCTTGATCTAGTTCTGCTTTTATTTGCCTGCCTAAAAATTTAGTGCGATATGCTATTGCAAAATTAGAAAATTTGGTTTCTTTAGCCTGATGATATTCGCTTGCTTGGGCCAAACCAATTCCTCCCAGCTTTTCCTCAATATTTTCTCTAATAAACTTCGCTTCAGTAAATTGATTTAAAGTTTTAATAAGCTTAACTTCACCATCTTTTTTAGAAATAGGCTCAAGCTGTTCTTCGTCGAGAAAAAGCGAGGCTGAAGCTTCAATTATTTTTCTGTCGCTACGATAATTCTTTTTCAATTTAACTATTACTGCATTCGATAACTTGATTGCCCATTTTTCAAATCCCTTAGCTTGAGCACCTCTGAAACCATAGATAGCTTGATTCACGTCTCCGATTACAAACAATTGCTTTAAGTGTGAAAGTAAACAATCAATAATTGACAATTGGAGTTTATTCAAATCCTGAAACTCATCAATTAGTAAATAATCAATGTCTTTATATCGTTCAGTCTGCTCTTTAAGTTTTAGCAGTAGGTCATCATAATCAAATTTTTTTAGGTTTTTTAAATGTTTTTGATAAATACTTAAAGTTTTTTCAACCTGACATTCTGGGCTAACTGGCAAAGCCTTGTTTTTTGTTTGAGTGATTATCAAATCCAAGTCTTTTAATTTTATTTGCGAATGCCCTAGATCTATTTTAGTCTGCAATAAAATTTTCCTACGCTGACTATCACTAACAATAGCTTCAGACGAAATACCTAGTTTTTTTAAAGCAAAAGCGTGAAATGTGCCAACAAACGGTTTTCGAGATTCTAAAGAAAGGTTGGAGGTCAACCGCTCCTTCATTTCTTGAGCAGCTCTTTGAGTAAAAGTTAAAGCAACAACTTTATCGGGATCAATCCCATTTTCTAGAAGAAGCAATAGCTTACTAGTTAAAGTATGAGTCTTACCTGTACCTGGACCAGCTTTAACTACCACTATCTTGTCTTGAGCTTTCACTGCTTGTAATTGCTCTTGGTTCAATTGAGCTAAATCAAATGACATATCCTCATCCAGTATAACTTAATTTGCTTAAGAAAAATTAAAAACCAAGCCCCAACTGACCTTTAAATTTATCCAGCTCATCTTTGTTGGCAAATAGCTTTATTTCTCCGTAAACACCATCATAACCAGGTTGAATATGTATCTGTCTAGAGCGCATCCTCTTTATTGCTTCTGCCATTACTGGAAAACCAGCTTCCTCAATCTCAGCAACTGGAGTCTGACGCAGAATACTAAATTCATCACCCAGAGATTCAAGCATTTTTTTAAATTTTGTTTGTACGGTTTTGGTCCTGGTTCCTTTTACTCCTTCAACTTCAGCAATGATTTCAGGCAGAGGAATAATATATTCAACTTTCTTATGTTTCTTTGGCTTATAGTCTGCTGGCCTATCAGCTAATTGATCGATTCTATAATCAACACCTAACACCAATGGCTTACCACATTTAGGGCAAATACCTTTGTGTTGATGGGTTTCCTTAGGTGAAAAGCAAACATCACATTTGCGATGGCCATCATAATGATATTTACCTTCTTGCGGAAAAAATTCAATTGTCCCTACAAACCTGTCATCATTAGTTCTAATAGCTTCAATAATTTGATCATAGTCATAGTCAACATCAATAATATTTGCTTCTCTACCTAGCTTGTATGGAGAGTGTGCATCAGAATTAGAAACTAGAGTTACATTGTCAAGCTGCGATAGTCTCCAATTCATAAAAGGATCTGAAGACAAACCTGTTTCAATTGCTTTAATTTCACTGGCTAGATCACCAAATGCTTCTTTAATTGAATCAAAGCCTGATTTTGAACCAAACATTGCAAACCATGGGGTCCAAATATGAGCTGGGATCAACATGGCTCTTTTATCAGCGTTTAAAACAATCTTAAGCAACTCTTCAGAATCTAGGCCTAGAATTGGCCGACCATCTGCTTGTAAATTACCAATTTCATCAAGCTTAGCATTAATTTTTGAAACAGTTTTTAAATCAGGAGCTATTACTACATTGTGCAGTTTACGTACTTGGCCGCCACGAGAATAAATATTGCTAATTTCAACTGTCAAAATAAATCTAAGCTTGTTTGAGCGATAACTAGCAGGCATTTCTTTATCAATTTTTTGAGCAATTTTTGGCTTTAATTGATACAAGCCATTTTCTGCTGGCTGTAAATTTTGTTGAATCTCCTCAAACCACTCAGGATGAGTAAAATCCCCAGTCCCCAATACATTTATTCCCTTGAGTTTAGCCCACTGATACATATGTTTTAAATCCATGCTGCTACTCGTAGCACGAGAAAAATGAGAGTGGAGGTGAAGATCAACAATCATAAGTCAATTGAATTACAAGCAAATGAAAAGGTCAAGGAAGACACTATTAAAGTCCGAGACTATCAAAGTCACGAAATTAGTCACGTCTTCTAGTTATTATCCAACCTCTAGCTTCTAATTTATCAATTTTTCTTTGTTTCTTCGGCTCTACATATATAACTTGCCCACGAGGACCTACTAATCTAACGTGCTTATGAGAGTCTCTCTCTCTTTTAAAACCATATCTTCCCCCACCACGCTCTTTTCTTGGCGACACTTTTAAATTTCCAATCTAGGGCAGCTTGTAAAATTTATAATAAGGTCATTAAATTAAGTTCCGAGGGTTAAAACCCTGGGATAGCCGTTAAGGCAATAAACAAAAATATAAAAACAGAAATATGAAAAAAATTGTAACAAAAAAAAGACTAATATACAGCTCTAAACAGAATAAATAAGTAAATTTGCTGTTACAAGATAAAGCCCCATCTGATAACATTAAAATAAATTTCCCCGCAGCAAGCTGACGGTGTATTATATGGGTAATTGTTAATTAACTTTCTTAAAAAAGAAAGGAGTTTTTATGAAAATCAAGCAAATTCTTGCTCAAGAAATTCTTGATAGTCGGGGCAATCCGACAGTCGAAACACAAATTACTTTAGAAGACGAAACTCAAGCCAGAGCCGCAGTCCCTTCTGGAGCTTCTACTGGTACTCATGAAGCCTTGGAGTTGCGCGACAAAGACCCAAAACGTTATTTAGGCAAAGGTGTGCTTAAAGCAGTTGCTAATGTTAATGAGCAAATTGCTCCTAAATTAGAAGGAATGGAAGTTACTAATCAAATCGCTTTAGATAAAGCAATGATTAAATTAGACGGTACTGAAAATAAAACTAATCTTGGTGCTAATGCCATTTTGTCAGTTTCTATGGCTGCTGCTAAAACTGCTGCCAAGAGCTCAAATATGCCTCTTTATGCCTATTTAGCTAAACTATTTGGACAAAAAACAGATAGCTATACTCTCCCCTTACCAATGATGAATGTACTCAATGGTGGCAAGCATGCTATTGGCAGTTCAGACATGCAAGAATACATGATCATGCCAGTTGGTGCACCCAACATTCAAGAGGCTGTTCGCTGGGGTTCTGAGATCTTCCACGTGCTGGGAAAAATTCTTAAAGAGCAGGGTCAACAAACCACGGTTGGTGATGAAGGTGGTTATGCTCCAAAGCTAGAATCAAATGAAGCTCCTTTGCAATTAATTGTCAAAGCTATTAAAAAAGCTGGTTACAAACCAGGCAAACAAGTTGGTATTGCTATGGATCCTGCTGCTAGTGAATTTTATCATGATGGAGAATATGATTTGGCTGTTGAAGGCAAAAAGCTAAGCTCTACAGAGATGGTTGAACGCTACGCACAGTGGGTGGAAAAGTATCCAATTGTCTCTATTGAAGATGGCCATGCTGAAGATGATTGGCAGGGTTTTCAAAAAATGACTGCTGAATTAGGAGAAAAAATTCAGGTTGTTGGCGATGATTTGCTTGTAACCAATCCTAAGAGATTGCAAAAAGGCATTGAAGAAAAAGCGTGTAATTCAATTCTGATTAAACTCAATCAAATCGGCACTATCACTGAAACTATTAAAACCATTAAAATGGCGAAGAAAGCAGGTATGACAGCTGTTGTTTCTCATCGTTCTGGAGAAACAGAAGATACCTTTATTGCCGACTTTGTAGTTGGTGCTGGCACTGGTCAAATTAAGACTGGTTCAGCCAGCCGCAGTGAAAGAGTTGCTAAGTATAACCAACTGATGAGAATTGAAAGAGAATTGGGCGACAAGGCTAAATTGGCTAAGATGCCTTACGCGAAGTAGAGATATTAATAAAGCGGGCCGCATATTGCGGCCCGCTTAACTAACTTAACAAATCTTAACAGGTTATAATAAATTTACTAACTAAATATCTAACTATGAAACAAATGCAATGGCTTGGAGAGCTTAGCCAAAAAAATGATGCAAAAATAATACTATTAATCATTGACGGCATTGGAGACATTCCTAATGAAAAAGGTCTCACTCCTTTGGAAGCAGCAAATACCCCGAATCTTGATCAGTTAGCAGAGCAATCTCTACTTGGTATGAGCACTCCTGTCAGACCGGGAATTACTCCAGGAAGTGGACCAGCTCATTTGGGTTTATTTGGTTATGACCCACTAGAATGGGATATTGGTCGCGGAGTTTTAGAGTCTTTGGGAATTGATTTCGAATTAGGACCAAATGATCTGGCAGCTCGTGGCAACTTTGCTACTATTGATAGTGAGGGCTTAATCTTAGATAGAAGAGCCGGCCGTATTCCGACTGAAGAGTGCGAACGTATAACAAAAAAACTTAGCCAAATAAAAATAGATTGTGTCAAAATATTTGTTAAACCAGTGAAGGAATACCGCTTTGTTCTAGTATTAAGAAGTCCGGACTTAGTCGACGGCTTAAAAGGAACCGACCCACAAAAAACTGGTGTGCCTTCTTTGCCAGTTGAGGCAATCCATCCAGAAGCTGAAAAAACGGCTATACTAGTTAATGAGTGGATTACTCAAGCCAGAGAATTATTGAAAGATGAGGAAAAAGCCAATAGTTTAAATCTCAGAGGAATTGCCAAAAAACCTGACATTCCACAACTTCCTTCTGTTACAAAAATGAAGCTAGGAGCAATTGCTACCTACCCAATGTATCGTGGTTTAGCCAGTCTATGTGGAATGACTGTCATTCCCACAGGTACTACTATCAGTGAAGAAGTTGAGACGCTTAGAGAAAACTGGGATTCTTATGATTATTTTTTCTTTCATGTTAAAAAAACTGATAGCTATGGAGAAGATGGGGATTTTGAAAACAAAAAAAAAGTAATTGAAAAAACTGATAAGATCATTCCTAAATTATTTAAGTTAAATCCAGATGTGTTGGTGGTGACAGGTGATCATAGCACCCCTTGCCCACTCAAGTCTCACTCATGGCATGAAGTACCAACAATGATTTGGTCTAAACATAATCGAAAAGATGCAATGACCGCCTATACAGAAAAAACCTGCATGAAAGGCGGATTAGGACACATCAAACATCAATCATTATTACCTCTAATGATGGCCCATAGCCTTAAACTTAAGAAATACGGTGCCTAAA
>JAYEJP010000098.1:0-1856 GCA_034660615.1 Patescibacteria group bacterium | reverse complement strand
AAAGATGCAATGACCGCCTATACAGAAAAAACCTGCATGAAAGGCGGATTAGGACACATCAAACATCAATCATTATTACCTCTAATGATGGCCCATAGCCTTAAACTTAAGAAATACGGTGCCTAAAGAGATCTGCTACTTTTTTTGATTTTTTGTTTATCTGCTAAAAGTTTTGCTAAAAAAATAAATACAACTTTAGCGGTGAATAGCATGTCGAGCATGACTATTAAAGAGATTCATTAAGCTTTTCGCAATGAAAAAGGGTTAAACTCACTAATTGCCTTACTATTAGTCAAAAACATTAATAACCGCTCTAAGCCCAGTCCAACACCAGCATAGGAAACATTTTTTTCATCAAGTTTGCTGAGAGTAGCTAAAAAATCTTGATCTATTGCTTGCATTGGTAAATTATTTTTCTGACGATATTTTTTCTCTTGCAGAAAATGATTTCCAACAATATCTCTATCAGTTTGTTCAGTGCTGCCATTAGCAACTTCCAAGTCTCCAAAATATAATTCAAAGCGTTCTGATAAATAAGGCTTGCCAGCTTTTACTCCACAAAGGGGTGAAACTTTAGATGGAAAATCAACCAGAAAAAAAGCTGTTTCTGGCAGATTAGGCTCAATTTTATCTATAAAAATTTGATTAAATAAAGACTCCCAAGAAGAATTTTCAATATGATAACCAAAATCAGCAGCTAGATCTTGTATTTTTTCTAAAGACAAATAATATTTAATACTTCTCCCGGTAACATCTATAAATTTTTCTTCTAATGAAATTAGAGGCCAATCTCCAGATAGATCATAACTTGAATTATTATACTCAACGAGCAGTAAAAACTCTTGATTCAGAAATTGATCGATTTCTTTTTTTACAAATATAACTAATTCTTTGCAATCCTGAATCGCATCTTTGTAATCAGCATTATCTCGATACCACTCCAACATTAAAAATTCTGGATTATGGTCTTCATCTGCTGGCTCAAAGTTGCGAAAAGAATGGCCTATGGCATAACAGGGGGCAAAACCTAAAGCTAGTATTTTCTTTAATGCTGATTCTGAAGATGTTGGTAAGTGAAGCACCTCCTCCTGATCGCGATAATGCCATTTAGCTTCAAAAGTATATATATTTGGCTCGAGAGGCATGCTCTGATTCAAAACCGGAGCAATAACTTCATGAAATTTTTGCTGATCAAAAAATTTACGTACAGCCTTAATTAACTGCTCATAAATTAGATATTTCTTTGGCTGAAATGTATTTTTCATAATATTTTTCAATCAAAATAGAAAAGTATTGTAACTCAGCAGATGAAAAGATTGAAGCCAAAATTATTTACTTAAGCTTTGAAAACCTTTAGCCGTTTTAGCAACTCAACCCCAAAAAATCCTATTGAAGAAACTAGAATTATTAATAGCCAATCTTTCATTGGTAGGGCCGTGGTCGAAAAAACTTCTTGTAAAAAAGGAACATAAATCACAGCCAAATGTGCGAAAATTCCCAAAGCTACAGCCAGTAGCAAGAACTTATTATTAACTAAATCTTTTAATTTAGCTGGAAAAGGTGATCTGATGGCAAAAACTAAGAAAAATTCAAAGAAAACTGAGGCAGTAAAAGACATCGTCCTTGCCTCAACAACTGGCAATTTTAAAACTTTTAGTAGATAAACAAAGAAGCCATAAGTAAAAATGAAATCAATTATGCCTACTATTACTGAAAACTGAATAATTCCTGAAAAAATTTCTTTTTTAGGATCATAAGGCTCTTGATCTATGACATGAGGATCAGCTGGGTCAGCTGTTAAAGCTAGGGCTGGCAAAGAATCAGATGCCAAATTAATCCACAAAATCTGTAAGGGT
>JAYEJP010000097.1:0-9102 GCA_034660615.1 Patescibacteria group bacterium | reverse complement strand
AGTTGCCCTGCACTTGTTATTCTATATTTTTAGGTAACGTCTTAATTTCCAGTAAATTTGTGTTAGTCCCGTTGTATGCTTAATTTGCCAATCAGCAATCCAATAGCTCAAACCTGATTTAAACCTATTTAAGGCACTTAAAACATCAGCTTCTAATTCTTGCCCATTAGTTTTAAATTCTTTGAGCTCCCATTTTTTTATTGCCAGAGTTGTTTGATAAAAAGCCTGTAAAAATGATAATGAAACACCTTGTGCTCCTAGAGCTAAACCTTTGGTGGCAAACATTCTTTTTAAAAACTCATCGCCAAAAGCTGAAACTAGCTGAAAAGCATCGGAGTCAATTTTGTCATAATTTTGTATTTCACTAGATTGAACATCAGTGTAACGATTCAAGCGTTCAACAAACTGCTGTACAGTCTGATAGTTGTAATGAATTAAAGATAATTTTTCTTCTGCCGGTAATTTTTTAACTTCTCCCTTTAATTTCGGCTGAGAATGAATTTCTTTATTCCAACTAACTGAGCCTTTTTTAAACAATCTCACCTGATAGTCAGGCCACCAACCAGCTCCTTTAATCCACTTATCAAAGATAATATTTTTGCGAGCAATTAAATACGCATCTGCTTCTGGGTTTTTAATAATATCTTTAATCTGTTTTTTTAATTGCAGTGGCACCCTTTCATCAGCATCTATTAGCAACACCCAACCAGATTTAACTTTGTTCAAAGCAAAAGAACGTGCAGGCTCAACATAACCAACATCCTTGTGGTTAAAAATATTTTTAGTATACTTTTTAGCTAATTTGACTGTGTTGTCCTGGCTTTCCATATCAACAACAACAATTTCATCAATAAACTCAACAGATTTGAGACAATCTTCGATGTTTTTTTCCTCGTTCTTAGTATTGATTACAGCAGTTAGTTTGATCATTTTTTATGATTGATTATTAGTATTAAAAAAACAAATTGTCTTCCCAGTAAATTTCGTGAGTTAATTTAAAGACCACCAATAGATTGGCTAATATGATGATAACTAATACCAGCCACATCATTTTTTTGCTTAATTTTTTGTTGAAAAAATCTAATCCTAGAGGAATAAAGCCCAATAATCCAATTAACCTCAGTATCATTTGATCCATTTCTAAATAAATACCTAAACACCTCATTGCTAGTCTAATACTAGGTAAAAGTAATATCCATATAAAGGCAAATAATAAGGTATTTCCTTTTTTAATGATTCTGGCCAACAAATCTCCGCTGGCTAATATTAAAAAGGGATAATTTAGATAACCATACCAGCCATGAAATGATTGCTCACCAACAGACATTAAAACAAATCCCAAATTCATCAAAAATAAAATAGTTAGAGGAAGCCATTTTTTAGTTTTCTTTTGTTTCGAGAAGATAAGACTAAAACCTGCTAACAAACCCAAAAACAACCACCCATCAATAAATAAGCGATCAACAATCATTGGATGCAAAAACAAGCAATTAAGAATGGTTGCTAGGCCAAGCTGGCGGTTAGATTGCGATAATAAAACATCCACAAATAACTGCCAATTAAAAATAGCTCCATAAAGAGCAAATAAGCTTAAGCCTAAAACTGCACTGAACAAACCAATTTTCCTATATTTACGGTTGTTTTCTTTAAATCCTAAAACAAGTAAGCTAGCAGGCAAAATTAAGCCGCTAAATTTTGACAAAACAGCTACTAAAGAGATGAGGAATAGTAATTGATAATCTTGCTTTGTTTTCTTTTTTTTATAAATAAAGATCAAACTAAGCAAAATTAATGTAATTAGCCAATTTTCTGCTAAAACCAACCTACTAGAAAAAACAAAAATAGGAGCCATGGTATAAATGGCTGTTGAAAAATACACAGCTAACTTATTTTTCTTAAAAATTTTGTTAGCCAGAACGTAAAGCAAATAGATGTTGATCACCCCCAAAATAATCATTGGGAATCTCACTGCCTTGATCGAAGGCTGGTCTATTGGTCTTTGCTGGAGAGCGTGAACTATTCCTGGGATTAGAGAAAACAAAGGGGGATGATCTAGTGAAGGCTTGACTAAATGCGAATCCTCGTCAACAACTGCTCCATGTTCAACATAAGCCCCAAAATGAGACCAGGCCATTGGCTCCTGATCCTGAATCAAACTCGCTCCCAGCATTGCCCAGGCTGACTCATCAGCTGTTTCTCCAATTACTGGAAAATATGAGTAGCGGTAAAAACGGAGAACAAAACCTAAAATCAACAGGGTAATTAAAATTATGAGTTTCTTTTTTTTAATTTTCATTGACTGAGCCACTAATTTTTTGCCACGATTCGATAGTTAAGTCACCAACTTTCTTCTTTCTTGTTAGCTTACCACTGGCTGTTGCCTCTCGATACCAATTGTCCAACCTTTTTTTAAGCTGATAATCTGGTTCTATTAAAATATACCAGTTTTTATCCTCTTCTTTCTTAACAGTAGAAGGAATTGCTCTTCCTTTTTGTTTAGCTTGATAGTGAATTAAAGCATCATAGTGTTCTGTTTCCGCATTAGGAGTAAAAACTCGAATGACTCCTGGTTTAACTTTATCCTGGTCTATCCAAGTATAAATCGTTCCAATGGCTTTATTCATGGTCAAATAACCAGCATTGTTGACTGGCTCAAAAAACCTCCAGCTCATGTTCGCATAATAGAGACTAAAAACCATTCCTAGAAAAAAATATAAATGAATCGGTTTGAACATTTTTTTCTCTAACAAATTTTTTAGCGAATAAATTACCAATGGAATCAGAAAAATAAAGTGAGGGGTTAAATAATAATCAAAAAAATTGCCATAATTGCCCTTCCAAATTAGAAAAAATGGATAAGGAATTAAGGCTAATAACAGGAGCAATTTCCACTTAAATTCAGATTTTTTAATAATAACTCGAACTGCTATTAGCATGAGGATGAACATTAATGCAAAAACAAGCCAGCTAGCTAGAGAGGAATCAGTAAGTAGTTGCTTAGTTGTAATCAACAACGCTCTTGGCCGCTGTATAAAATGCAGACTCCAAGGAATTGAGTTTTCTTTGTTGGTAAAAGATTTAAGCAAAGACTGGCTCATAATGAACTGATGTCTTAATTCAAACAACAGTTGGGGTACCAGTGTTAAAGCTAAAGCCGACCCAGCAATCAAATAATCAATTAAGGAAAACTTTTGCCTCAACCAAAAAACTAAGGGAAATAAAACTGCTACAAAAAATACAGCATATGCGAATTCAGCTTGGAGTGTGAATCCTAAAAACAAAAAACCTAGCCATAAGTTTAAACGAGATTTTTTGGCTTGTGATAAAAATAGGAAAACCAACAGCATTAATGGCACTGCAATCATTGGATTCCAGACACGAGTAGTGGCATACACACTACTATTAGCGATTGATAAACCAATAGCAGTAAGTAGGGCAAATTTATTTTGCTTAAACAACTGCTTTGAAAAAATCCAATATAAAGGGATTGCGCTGCAAGTCACCAAAACATAGAAAAGCGAGAAGAAGAAAGGGCTTCCTTGGCCAAAAGCGAAACCAATTAAGCCAATATAGTACCATAGAGGCCCAAGAAAAAATCCTTGCAAACCAGTTGTTGGTCCTATTAAAGTTAAATTGCCATTAAAAATTTGTTTGACTGCGAAATAATCTCGACCTTGATCCCAAGTAAAGAAAAGCAGTTTTTGAAAATTAACTAAGCGAAGCAGAAAACTAAGAATAACGAAAAGTAAAAAAGGCCAGTATTTTTGATATAAGAATTTAATTTTTTTCATAGCAGTTATTATTGCGCTGTATTAATTAATTTATCGTTGTTCTAATATTAACTGACTGTAATTGAATTGATTTATTGCCAAGCCAGCTTGATTTTGAGATTCAACAAATTGATTGAATAAAGTTTGATTTATGTTAACCTCAGGTTCATAAATTGTGAAGTGAACATCTTGAGCTTGATTGGTTGAAATTAAATAGTTTTGACCAAAAATTCCAGTTTGATCTGGACCAAGGAATAATGGCTTGTACCCGAATTTTTTTTGACCGTACCAATTATAGAGATATCCCCATGTGGTATTCCACCCATAAGGAATAGTGAGTGTAGAAATTGAAAAAGGTTTGCCATTAGCAATTTTATAAGTTTGATCGATTAGTGCTAGCTGATCTTTTAGCATAAAACCCTTTTGAATGGCTAGCTCATAATATCTATTCTGCTTGTTGATGCTCATTGTTCTCAAATGATAACCAACATAAATAACTAAAAATGATACGGCCACCAACTTAAGTAGATTTTTTTTTGAATCCAAAATTTTAGATAATCCATAACTAATTGGTAAAAGAATTATAGGTGTCAAACCAATTAATCCATGGTGGGCATCACGAAAATGGATAAATAAAAATAGACCAATTCCAAAAAATGATAAAAGATACAAAAAACGCTTGTTATTACTAATTCTATATAAAAGAAAAAAGCTAGAAATAAGCAAAATAATCAACGATAAATAGGGGAAATTAGGCAGTAAACTTAATTCAATTTTTCTTAAATAAACTGGAGCAATTGCCTTTAATGTTTCGATCAAGCTAGTGTCAATATGAGCAGAAGACCAAAGATTTTTTAAACTGAAACTACCCTCAAAAAACATTTTTAACTGCGTCAGTATCATAGTTAAAATCGTGATTAGATAAACTCCTATAAAAATCAAATAATGCTTAACTTTCCAGATCAATAACTTTTTCTGCTTAATGCTTTGAAATATATAAATGATTATTAGAACAATTTGTAGATAGATGCTGGATAAAGCAGCTTGATTGCAAACACCTAAAACTAAAGCTAAAAACCAGATTAAATTAGTCTTGTGTTTAAAAAAAACTTGCCAAATTAAATAATAAAAAAGCGGAACTGACACAATTAGCATAACTGGATTAGATAGCCAAACACCCGTGGTAACAGCATCTATACTGAAAACAGACAATAATGTAGTTAATTTAGCTGTCAATTCTGAATTTGTTAAACTTTTAGATAATGCGTATACAGGAAAAACAAATAAAGATGTCAGAATAATGATGATTAAACTGACAAACTTAGGACTTCCACTAGATAATGTATATAGAGGACCAATTAAATAATAATATAAAACCCCATGATAAATCTGATCTTTAGTACCGCTAGCCGAAGGCCCCTGAATTTTTATATCCTTTTCTTCTAAGATTCTACGGGCAATAGTGGCATCCCTAGCCTGATCATACCAAAAATAAATAAAGTCGTCTGAAATAAAATAAAGCTTAACAGCAACACACAACAAAAAAAGAGTTAATAAAAACCAATAAGACTTTAAGTAAGGAATAGCTCTATTTACAACTTTCATAATTATGACTTAAGTGAAGCAATTTCAGCAAATAATTGTTTTTTTCCAAGCACAAAAATTGCAAAAATGTAAGCTAATGCAGATACGAACCCCCCAAAGAAAAACCAACTGAGGCTTTGACTCCATCTCTCCAAGCCAACCACCCCCACCAAAGCCATTAAAACACTGGCTAGCAGTTGCACTTTTAAATTACCCCAGACATCAATTGGGCAGATCTTTCTTACTTCTTTAATAGCTAAAAATGAGGTGAAGGAAATGGCTAATGCGGCCAAAGCTACACCGTTAAAACCAAATTGCCAGATTAAAACAGGAGTTAACACCCAAGTCAGCACTGTCCAAATAACCATGAGTTTTAAACTTTTATTAATTTGGCCGATGGCATTTAATGTATTAACCAACGGAGTGGAGATAGCTGACCAGCCAATACTCAGGGCAAACATGACAAAACTAGGAACTGCCAGTTGCCACTTAGCGTATTGAGGCACAACTTGAGTTAATGGGTAAATAAAGACTGACATTCCCACCAAAATCGGAAAAATAGCCAAACTTATAAAGTAAACAGATTTATTAATTGCCTTTGCTAGCAAGTCCTTCCTTTTTTGCAAACGTGAAAAAGTAGGAAAGGTAATCGACATTACATTTTGCACAGTCAAATTATAAGGATACATTGACCAGGTTTTTGCCCACTGAATATAGCCAAATTGTCGAAGCGGAAAGAAATTAGCTAAAAATAAATAAAAGAGTTGATCTTTTATTCTTGCTAGGAAATCATTTAATTGAAACTTGGCTCCAAAACTAATGAGTTCTTTTAAAGCTTTTTTACTAATGCGGATACCAATCGACCAAGGCTGAATTAAAGACATGGCTATAGTCCCGACAATTGATCTTGCTAAAATTGCCCAAGTATAGGCCATTGTTCCCATCCCTTTCCACGCTAAAACTATAAGAATACCGTGAAAAGTGATTTGTTCAAAAATTTGGGGCATCACTAATTTGGAAAATTCCAGCTTACGTTCCAACTTAATTGAAGGAATAGTCTTCAAGGAAGCTAGTGGAAAGGATAAGCTTAAGGCTAATAAAATCCATTTACCCTCTGGACCTACTTTGCTTTGCACAAACCCCAATTGGATAATAATCAGACAGAAAACTACAATTAACCACGATAATGATTGCTGTACTGTAAAAGCAGTTTGATAATCTTTTTCTGTGGGATGATCTTTTTTTTGAATAAGAGAAGCTGCTAGGCCCACATCTGAAAAGAAAATCAATAAACCAATGATCTGTGTCACATAACCATAAACTCCGAAGTCTTCGGGGGAGAAAAAAGCGCTCAAGATCATGGCTGAAATTAAACCAATTCCCTGCAAAACAGCTGTTCTGATAAAGTAAGAAACAGCGCCAGTCACTGATCTGTTTTTGATAGTCTGCACTTCCTCGTGAGAAAGTGCTTCCTCGTAATCTTCAGTCGTATCAACTGGTGTTTTATTTATCATGAGTAATTAATTTTTCAAAATAATTTTTGTTTAAGACTGTTATAAGAAATAGGAGCAAACCAACAAAACTGATTACATCAGCATAAAGCCTAATTGGTGTAGAAGAAAAGATTAAACTAATTAAATGCTGGCCAGCTGGTGCTTTAACCGAAACTAAGCCTTGTTCAGTCCTAGTTTTGACAACTTCTTGTTCATCAACAAATACCTTCCAACCTGGATAATCTGCTAAGTTAATTGTTAAATCTTGCTCATCCTGAAAATTTGTTTGAATTAGTTTTTCATGTGTCTTGTCGACCTCAACTTTGGCCAAATCTGCAACAGTTAATTCTTGATTAATTAATTGATGGCTTGGCTGAATGTTGTATTTTAAGCTAGACGGGATGTAATCAGGTAAAATACTACTCATATTAGTTCTGATCTTTTCTTCATCTGAATAATAAAAATTAGTAGGATTTGTAAGAAATTCCTGAGGATGAAAAAAGCGAGCATTAAATAAACTTAAAACCAAAACCAAAGCGAAGAAACTTCGATTCAGCTTTTTGAATTTCTTAAACTTGATTCCCAAAAGAATTGCCCCCAGCAAACCAATCAGCAGAATCATTACCACCATATATCTCCACGGAAACTGAATATATTTCATTAAACCAATATTTTCCCAGATAATTCTAGTTTTAGGCGTGGTTAGTAAAGTTGCAAACAAGAAAACAATCAACAAATTGAAAGGAAAAGCTAAAGTTTGAAGAAGTTGGGAAAATTTCTCTTTTCTTTTTAATAATTTTAATAAACTAATAACAAAAAATGCTCCCAAGCCAAGTAAGACAAAAATTTGACCATAACCTAAGAAAAATGAAATATTGTCATCAGGCCCCCAGGAACTACCGCCAAAACCCCAAGAAGGATTAACAAACTGCCTTAAATACAAAAAATGTAATCTGAAATCAAAATACCCAGTTAAAATCATTTCTTCCATTTTGGTAAAACTTTTTTCTACATAACAAGGCAACCAATAAAAACAAGAAGTCATTAAACTCATTAAGCCTGCCCAAAAAAGACTAAAAAAAGATGATAATTTCAGTTTTATTTTTTTGTCAAAATGCAAATGAAACACTAAAACTAAAAAATATATAAGAATAAATGGAGCAGCTATCAAAACTGTGAGATTGTGACTGAGAGCCATAATCATCAAGCTCAAAGATAGATATGGCCAATATTTATTTTTGCCTTTTACAATTTTGGTTAAACTCCATAAAATCCAAGGCAACGCCATTAAGCCCCAGGTTTCATTTAAAGCACCGCGAATAAATAAGTTTAAGGCTCGATAAGGAGCGAGCGTAATTAAAGCTGCAGTCAGCACTCCCCCTCGTCTTTTGGCAAACTCTTTGCCGAGCAAATAAGCACCAATTACAGTTCCCAAATTTGACAGCAAATATAAAAACTTAATCGAACCGACCAAATTGTTAGTCAACCAGTAAAAAATTGATCCAACATAAAAAGGAAGCGGTCCATAAAACTCAAATAAAGGCATGCCATAACCATAACCAAAATTCTGCGTCCAACGCACTGGAAAATGACCATCTTCTAAGGCCCTGGTCATTTCAGCAATTCTAGCGCCATGAGTATGGTCATGAGCTCTAAAAAACTTATTGTTAAGCAAAGACCAACTTGAACCTAAAAAAATTAATATCAACAGGAAAGCAACAACTTTTTTCTTCATCTCTTTTATTTTAACTGACAAGGTGTCTAATTTCTAACAAGATGCACTTCATGCTTATTGCTTAAGGATGTCCACATCTGGTTTTTCTCGTATTTTAGTTGCATCAGATGCTTTTAATGAGATAATACGATCATGACAGAAGAACAAAAATCCGATCAGTCAAAAAATAAACTAAGAGGTTGGCAATTAGTATTTAAACTCTATTTAATCTTTGCCTGCTCAATTCTAGCCTTAGTTCTTATTGCATTAATAAGTCTATACCTCATTATTAGGCCTAAATATAATAAATTTTTATCTGGAGCTAACTTGAATCAAGATCAGTTCTATCAACTGGTGAAGGCAGGCTATAATCAAAATCTTTCTACTGTCTTAGGAGAAGATGACAAACTTAGCTTGTTAGTTTTGGGAGTTGATTCGCTTGAGCAAAGGCCAGGATCGCCAGCTTTGACAGACACGATGCTGCTTGCGCAAATTGATTTTAATCAAGCTCAAATTACAACTTTGTCTCTACCGCGTGATT
>JAYEJP010000096.1:0-9317 GCA_034660615.1 Patescibacteria group bacterium | reverse complement strand
TAATAACAATAGCTTTATGTCTAGTTTCCTTTGCGGGATTTTCTTATCATTATTTTAATGTCTATCCCCAGGACTCTGCTCATAATTGGCAGGCTGGGTATGAGCAGCTGGCAAAAAAAGTTTGTGCTTACCAAAATAAGGTTGACAAAATTTGGATTCAGCTGACTGACCAGCGCTTCTTTTTATGGCCGCTAGCATATTGTGAATATAGCCAAGGAGAGTTTAATAAATTTGAATTTAATGATCATTATTATTTGGCAAAAATGAACAATATTTATTTTGACAAAAATGATTTTACAAATGAACCAGGTCGAGTATTATTGGTTACAGACAATAGCCACTTAGATTCATCATCGGTAATTGAGAGCAAATACACTTTTGGTGACAACAAACAAGTATTTTTTATCTGGAAAAATAACCATGAAAAATAAAATTGTTTTAAGCTTGATTATTCTTCTTGGTTTTATTCTCAGAATTTACCATATTCATCAACTACCAAGTATTCTCAACCGGGATGAGGCAGCTCTCGCCTATAACGGCTTGTTAATTGCTCAGACTGGAAAAGATGAATGGCAGCAAACACTTCCTCTAGTTTTCAAATCTTTTGGCGACTACAAATTACCAGGTTATATTTATACACTTTCTGCATTGTTTAGCTTTTTGCCAGCAACTGATTTCGTTGTTAGGCTACCTTCAGTTTTAGCTGGTACGGGGTTAATAATATTGACATATTTATATGCTAAAAAACTAAAGTTATCTGACCAGTGGTCTTTGTTTGCTGCTATGTTTATGGCCGTAACACCCATTTTTATTTTTTATTCCCGCATGGCATGGGAGGCAAATTTAGCTTTATTTTTTCTGTTGTCAGGTCTTTATCTATTATTGTTTAATGAAAAAAAGAAAAAAAATAAGCAGCGTAATGATTTTATTGGTCTAGCATTGATTTTAGTGGCTAGTTTTACCTACAATACTCCCTGGTTGTATTTGCCATTTTTACTCCCTTTAGTCTATTTTTTCAGAAAAACAAAAAAGAAGCAGGATTGGCAAATGCCTGTTTTTGGTCTAGCAGTAATTTTTGTCATTGGCTTTGTGCTTTTTCAAGCAATTGCTCAGCAAAAAAGCGGCATTACTATATTTACTGATGAGACACTATTATTGCAATATGGTCAGTATCGGCAGAACTTTAGCCCTGGGCTTAAACTTATCTTTGGCAATCGCTATATTTTTTGGTTGACCTTAATTTTTAAAAATTTTCTAGCTAGTTTTAGTCCATCATATTTAATTTTTAAAGGTGGTAATCATCCTTGGCATAACCTTCCTCATCATGGTCATCTTTATATTTCCACCTATTTGTTGGGATTGGTGGGGTCGTGTGTTGTGGCAAAGAACATCGATTCACTACTTAAAAAGAAGAAAGCAACAAAAAAACAAAAAATAAAGCTTAAACACCAAATTTTTTTAATTTGTACGCTGATCTTCTCTTTAGCTCCAGCTGTGGTCACAGTTGATGCGCCTCACGCCACTCGCAGTTTGCTTTTCTTTTTCATTTTCACTTTACTAAGTATCTATGGTTTTAAATTCACATTAAAATTAGCAAAAAAACAGAGTAAAACCTTGCTCACAATTATTTTTGTCGCCGTTAGTATTGAAACAGCTTTATATTTTAATCAGTACTTTGTAGAATATCCCCAGCAGCAACAAGCTTATAAACCGGGCTTTGATATAATCGCTCAGAGTTTAAATGAGAAATTTCCTCAAGAGTCAGTAGCTGTTGTGGCAGATGGTTACCAGTATATTCTGGCTGCTTGGTATTTAAAAATCAGCCCGGAGGAATATTTCACCACAAACGTTAGACAAAATCCTGATAAAATTGGTCTCAGTTATGGTGAGCAAGTGATAAATTATCACTTTATTGCTGACAAAAGTGATCGCAGCGAAAAAGAGAGAATTTTAGTGTTTTGGGATGAAAATAATAACCAGTGGCAAGTAGAAAGATATTAATGATTTCAGTAGTTTTAGCAACCTACAACGAAGAAAAAAATATTGAACGCTGCTTACAAGCTGTTAAGGACTGGGCTGATGAAATAGTTGTAGTTGATGGCAACTCAACTGATCAAACAAGAAAGCTCGCCAAGAAACTGGGGGCAAAAGTAGTTAAAACTACTAACAAGCCTAACTTTCACATTAACAAACAAATGGCTATGGATAAAGCTCAGGGCGATTTGGTTTTGCAGCTAGATGCCGACGAAGTGGTTGATCAGGATTTAAAAAAATTCATTATAGATTTGGCTAATAAATTACAGAAAAACCCAAAACAAATTAAAACTGCTGCTTGGTATATCCGCCGTAAAAATTTACTAATGGGGCGCTGGCTAAAAAAAGGTGGGCAGTATCCAGACCCAGTTATTAGGCTTTATATTAATGGCAAGGCTCGTTTGCCACAGCAAGATGTGCATGAGCAAATGCAGGTTGATGGTTCAATAGCGACTGCACAAGGCCATTTGCTGCATTATGCCAATCCTACTTTTAAGGATTATTGGCGCAAGTTTAATACCTATACTTCATTTAAGGCCCAACAGCTTAATGAAGTTGATTTGAAACTGAATTTTCTAACAGCAATTAATTATCTACTGCTCAAGCCTGTCATTACTTTTTTAAAACTTTATTTTAGGCATAAAGGTTTTGTTGATGGTTTTCCCGGCTTTGTGTTTGCGCTTTTTAGTGGATTGCATCATCATGTGGCCTATTTAAAATTGTGGGAATTGAAGCAAAATGATTAAGATTAGTAAAAAGGTTTCCCTGATTTCGTTAATTTTAATTTTGTTGATTAGTCTTGGTTTGCGTTTTTATCAGTTGGGTAATTTGCCAAGTGCATTTCATACTGACGAAATGGCTCTAGGCTATAATGGCTGGTCTTTGCTCAGAACTGGCAAGGATGAATGGGGAGAAAGACTGCCGTTAGTTTTAAGAAGTTTTGATGACTACAAGCCAGCTGTTTATTCATACTTGAGTATTCCTGGAATTGCTTTGTTTGGCTTAAGTCAATTTTCAACTCGTTTGCCAGCAGCCATTTTTGGCTGCCTTTTGTCGATTTTAGTTTATTTTTTAGTTAAGCAGCTCACCAAAGACAAACTAACAGCGTTAATTTCAGCTCTAGTAATTGCAATTTCCCCTTGGCACATAGAAATTTCTCGCACTGCTATTGAGGCGGGCGTAGCTTTAAGCTTGTCGATGTTGGTTTATGTTTTAATTGACAAAAAGATTAAATTCAAAGGCAAAAATGTACTGTTAGCAGCTCTAAGTTTAGCAATTTTGTACACCTATCATACTGCTCGCATCTTATTCCCATTGCTTTTATTAGTGAAATTGGTTGTTTATCGAGAGAAAAGCAAAAAACTATTTTTGTTGGCATCATTTTTATTTTTAATTGGCATAGGACTTTCTTTGACCAGTAGCTCATCGCGCTTTGCGCAAATTAGCTTATTCTCAGACCGTGAAACCCAACTATTACAAGCTGAAGCAATACGTGAAGATGGTGGACCAATTAGTACACCTCTACTTTTAACCAGAATTTTTCACAACAAATATTATTATTTAGCTCAGACTTTCACTAAAAGTTATCTAACCAATACCTCTTTATCTTATTTATTTTTAGGAGGTGCTCAGCCTCCAAGAGTAACTATTCCAGAAACTGGGCAATTTTTGCTTTGTTTTTTACCGTTTTTCTTAATCGGAATCGCTATCAGTCTAAAAAAATGGTGCAAATTTGATCAATGGCTGCTAATATGGTTGTTGTTAGCTCCAATTCCAGCTTCACTTACAACGGCAGAAATTCCTCATACTTATCGCACTTTATATCTATTACCAGTAGTAGCGATTTATATAGGTTTGGGTATAAATTTTATAATTGAAAAGTTAAACAAGCCAAGAAGTAAATCTTTAAATTACTTATTAATAATAGGTGCTCTTGCTATCTTAACTTTTTTCACTGCTCGAGGTTGGCATCAATATCGCGTTCACCAACAAGTTCATCGACCATGGCATCGTCAATTTGGCTATAAAAATTTAATCACTAAACTTAATAATTTGAATCAAGCAGAAAAAATCACAATTACTAATCGCGAAAATGAGCCATTTATGGCAATTTTATTTTATAACCAAATTGATCCAGAAGCATATCAAGCTCTTGATCAAAAAAGGCTGTCTCATAAAGCCATTGAGCAAGGAGCTAAACAGTGGTCAATGTGGCACTATGTTTTTAGTGAAGATACTTGCCCTCACGACTTAGAAGATACTAATCCCAATCATTACTATGTTGTCATGCCAACCTGCGAACTTCCTAAGAATTATGAGCGGGTTGATGAGGTAAGTTTTTTAGACGGAGTGACTGAGTTTTATCTTGACCGCCCTTTGGTTGAAGATGATGCAGAAAACTCTGATTGAAGACAATTTAGAGAACTCAGATTAATACTTACTGACAAATTTTCTCTAACTTTTTTTCACTTAACTTTTCTTTAATTTGAGGCAAATCAAAAAGCTGAGTGTGAGTATGAACTTGACTAAAATCCTTAAATTCATAAGTTGGCTCAAGATCTTGATAATTTCTCGTCACAAACAAGACTTTTTCCTCATCTTGGCATAAAAAAGTACTAAGCAATTTATCACCAAACTGATATTTACCCAGATGTGTTGGGTGAGAAAATCCAACTTCATCAGGATTGGGCCTAATAATATTGGTCTGATAGTAGGAGGGGTCAATTTTAGTATGAAAGGCGAGAGCAATGTGAGCATCAGGGAATTCATCATCAATGTATACAAAATCAAAATTGTTTTTCAATTCTTCAGTTTTATCTAAAGCAGAAAAGGGCAGTTCGTAAAAATATTGAGCAGATTGATGAGCATATAACAAATGATCATTAGCTAAAAAAACGGTCAACCAACCCACGTAAACAACTGTAAATAAATACACTAACCTCTCTTTTTTAATAGATTTGAGCCAGAGTAAAAGCTGCTGCCAACCAAGAGTAAGGATTAAGACAATAGGAATAATCATACCGCTAGCTCTGACAGTTTGCGGTTCGCCAGTGAGAGCAGAGGGGATTGGGGCAATAAAGAGCAATAATAGAACTAGATTTCTAATTCTCTTATTAATTTTTGTGAGTCTAATTAAACCAAACAAGTATAAAGGAGCTAGAATGATAAAAAATTGGCCAAAATCAGGGTTGCGCAAGTAGAGTAATGGATCGCCAGTTACAAATAAAAATGTAGGAAAAATTAAAAGCAAATAATTAGATGCAAAATTTTTAAGCAAAAAAAATGGTTTATTTAAGACTTTGCGACAAACAGTGGCTAAAAGAGGAGAGGTTTGAGCCAGGTTCATAAAACAGTAATTATGCATTTCTTGGACCTTACTCTCTAAACCAGGGTCAGTTAAAAAGGAAACTTGATTAAAGCGAGCCGTACCGCCTTGAGAAAAAAGCTGAGAAAAAAGCGGAAAAATAATTAATAAAAAGCTAATTAAACCCAGTCTAGTGTTTTTACACTTTTTGTTTTTTTGGTAAACAAAACCATAAGCTAATAGACTAATAAAAATCAATAAACTAATCATGCGATAAGCAATATAAAAATAAAAAGTTAGTCCAAATAATAATCCGCTCAAAATAAAATATAGTCCTTTTCTGTTTTTCCAAGCTTTAAGCTGAAAAAATAAACCGGCAGTAAATAAAGTTAAAGCCAGGTTAGATTCGAGCATCATTCTAGAAAAGTGTATTGTCCACGGTGAAGTGGCTATTAAAAAAGCGGCAACTAAAGCTAGTTTTTTATCTTTTAAGATTAACTCAACAATTAAATAAACAAGATAAACCAATATTGTACCGGCCAAAATTGACACCAACTTTAACCCTAAATTACCCAAGCCAAACAAGCTAATAAAAGGTATGGCAGCATAAATTGCTCCTGGTAGTTTATGATCTCCAAACGCCTCAAAGTCTAAGGGAAGTTTTCGCCCCCACTCATCAGCCCCAGTTTTTAAAATTGAATAAGCATTATAGCCAATACTCATTTCATCATGCGTAAGACGGCTGGGGTTGTGATTGAGATTAACTATTCTCAAGAGAAATCCTAAAAATGTAATAAAAAAAATAGTTATCTTGACGATTAAGCTTGTTTTTCTGGACATTGTTTAATTATACAATTCTTTATATTAATTTTGATTATACCTTGTCAGCTTGTTGCGGGAAAATTTATCAATACAAATTTGCGAATTAATTTAAACCTGTTTCCCTGAGTAGAGAGTGCTAAACTTATTTGAGTAGAGAGAGTGTGCTAAACTTATTATTAAATCCACCAACTTATAAAAATAATGGCTATTCAAACAAAAAAAATGAAAGTTTTACTAGACACTTCTCCACTGGCTGATGCCAATGCTCTTCGTGGCGTAGGGATGTATACTCGGAGTTTAGCAGAATATTTAGAAAAAGAAGAGAATATTAAGGTTAAAAGATCAGGTGACAAAGATAAAGATTTTCAACCCGATCTAATTCATTACCCGTTCTTTGATTTATTTATTTCAACTCTACCTTTAGTTAAAAGCAAACCGACAGTAGTTACTATCCATGATGTTATTCCTTTACTTTATCCAAAGCAGTATGAACCAGGTTTAAAAGGAACGATTAAACTTAAAAAACAAAAGCTGGCACTAAATACAGTCAAAGCAGTTATTACAGACTCCAAAACTTCAAAAAGGGATATTCATCAGCATCTAGGAGTGCCAATAGACAAAATTCATGTTGTTTATTTGGCTGCTAATCCCAAGTTGAAAAAACCTGAGAAAAAAATTGTCAATAAAGTCATTAAAAAATATCAACTGCCTGAAAAATATATTCTTTACGTTGGCGATATTAACTACAATAAAAATTTGCCCCAATTAATTAAATCTCTTAGATTTCTTCCAGAAAAAATTAAATTGGTTTTAGTAGGAAAAAACTTTAAGGAACAGAATATTCCTGAATGGCGTTGGGTCAAGGCACAAGTGACAATGAGTGAAGTCGAGAAGAGAGTAATTTATCTTAATGAAATACTTGGGGACGCAGATCAGGAGCTGTCTGCTATTTATGCTCAAGCTGAGGTTTATGTGCAGCCATCACTTTATGAAGGTTTTGGTTTGCCTGTGTTAGAGGCAATGCAGTGCAAAACTCCAGTGGTTTCTTCAAATCAAGGGTCTTTGCCAGAGGTTGGTGGAGCGTTTGCTCTTTATACACAACCTGAGGCAGAAAAAATGGCACAAAGAGTTGAAGAAATTTTAAAATGGGATACTAAGAAAAGAAAGCAGGCAATAAAAAATGCGTACAACTGGAGTCAAATATTTTCCTGGAAAAAAACAGTTCAGGCAACCATTAAAGTTTATGAACAAATTTTATCATGAGCAGAAAATTTAGATGGAGATTTAGAATTTTTTCATTGGTTTTATTATTAGCTTCTCTGATCGTTTTAATTAAGCCTTACCTAGGTAATAAATTCCCCTACACACATGATGGCGAAAATCATTTAGCTAGATTTGCTAACTATAAAATAGCTCTTCGTGAAGGTCAGTTTCCGCCAAGATTCGCACCAAATTTGCTTAATCACTATGGTTATCCTGTTTTTAATTATAATTATCCGTTGGCCAACATCTTGTCTCTCCCCTTTTCATTTTTAAAATTTAATTATGAACTGACCTTCAAAATAATTGCTGTCAGCAGCATTTTGTTCGGATTACTGGGATTAAGAAAATGGTTAATACTGCTTAAAGTTGAAAGTAAAGCATTGTTAAATTTGGCCATGAGTGCTTATTTGATATCTCCATATCTAGTTAATTTGGTCTATGTACGCGGCAATATTGGCGAGTTGCTAGCAATGAATTTATTTGTTTGGTTGGGGGTGCTGGTAGAAAAAATTGTTCAAAAAAAATGGCAGCAAAAAGAGTTTTTCTTATTTAGCTTGATTACGGCTAGTTTTTTACTTAGTCATAATATTACAGCTGTTTTTGGAACTGGTTTAATTTTGGTTTATGCTCTGCTACGCTTCAAATTTAACAAAAAATACTGGCTTAAATTATTTAAATTATTTACTTGGGGAATTGGTTTGAGTTTATGGTTTTGGCTGCCTGCTTTGTTAGAGAAAAATTTAATTGTGTTAGACAACGATGATTTAACATTAGGATTTAGTCAACATTTTATAAGAATTGGTCAGCTCTTATTTTCATCTCTTAGTTTTGGTTTTTCAAAAATTAGCCCGGTTGACTCATTATCATTTGCTATTGGTAAGCACCAACTAATTATTCTCTTGCTTAGCATAGTATTTTTGCCAACACTACTTTCTAAACCAACGCTACTTTCTAAACCAGCACTGCTTTCTAAAAAGGTTAAAAGCAAAAGACAATCTGCCCTAGTCATGATTGCCATCAGTTTATTACTTTTTGTTTTCCAATTAGGATTTACTCAGTCAATTTGGCAAGCGTTACCGCTAGTTCATTACATTCAATTCCCTTGGAGATTAAGTTTATTTTTGTCAATATTTTTAACATTGTTAACTGGAATCTGGCTGACTTATTTTGCTAAAAATTTATTTTTTAAGATTATTGTTATAAGCATGTTGATTTTACAAATTATTTCTGTACGTCGCTTTCAACCAGCCGACTTCTTTCATAAAACAAATATTGATTATGATGCTTTTACTCAATCTACCAGCACAAAAAATGAAAATAGAACTAAAAATTTTACTTATGAAAATATTGCTGATTGGCAGCCAACAGCTCAAATTTTACAAGGAGAAGGCGATGTCAAAATTGGAACATGGAATGGTTCACAACGCAATTATTCACTGGAGCTTAAAAAAGAATCTATAATTACTGAACCAACCATGAACTTTGCTGGTTGGCAGACCTATGCCAATAATAAAAAAATTTCCTATATTAACAACAGTGAGGTTGCAGGCCGGATTGCTTATCGCCTGCCCGCTGGAACTTATGAAGTTGAATCTAAATTTACTCAAAAAACTTGGCCTAGAATTATTGGCAATTCTGTTAGTTTAGTTGCCTTGTTGTTGTTAGTAATGTCTAAAAAATGTTCCTTAACTAAAAAAGCTTCTTAACTAAAACTAAAAAATTTGACTCAGGAAAAATAAATGCCTGTTAAAAAACACTTAGCAAATATCTGGAGTCAATTAAACAAAAAACCAATTTTGTTAGTCTTTCTTAGCTTCTTAGTTTGGAGGCTATTTTTATTTTTAATTAGTTTTAGTGCTGATTCATTTCTATCTTACCAGCCATCCTTTCCCTA
>JAYEJP010000095.1:0-9346 GCA_034660615.1 Patescibacteria group bacterium | reverse complement strand
TCACAATATGCTAGCGGCCATAAAAAGAAGCGCTGGTCAGTCAGCTGAATCCAAATTTTGTCAGCTTTATTTTGGTAAGCACAAACTTTTTTTGCCAGCTGCTCATACCCAGCCTGCCAATTATGAGCAGAGTCCTGGGGATAGACATTAAAATAATGATAAGAAAATCCCGCAAAGGAAGCTAGACATAAAACTATTGTTATTAATGAAAAAATCTTACTTAAAAATACTTGTTTTTTTTGCTTGACTAAAATTAGATTGAGTAATTGATAACTACCAAAACCGATAATCAAAGTTAGCGGCATGAGAGCATTTAATGATCGCAGCGCATGCGGAGTTTCCAGGGGTACTGAGGCTGGAACTAAAGCTGCCAGCCACCAGCAAACTAAGAACAGTAATTCTCTAAATCTTTTTTTCGCTAGTACATACAACCCGACCAAAAACGGAATTACAAACGGAAATAAAAATAGACCATGTTGAGTTGTACCGTGTCTTAAATTGCTATCTCCGCCAACAAATAAAAAGTTTAAGCTTAAATTGTTAGCTAAATTCTGCGCAAATTTCCTTATCAGCAGCCAGTGACGATGATAAAAAAACCTAGAATTTAAAACATTTCCTGCTAACTGCCTAAGTTGATTTGATTCAACTACCCAGTCTTTAGCATTTAAAACTGAATTTGCGCTGAAACGAAATTGATTACTTGCCTGATAAAAAGGAGAGTTTAGCATTGGTAAAAGCGAGGCTGAGTATATTAAGCCTGAGCCCACTGCCATTAACACAAAATTTCCCCATTCAAACTTTTTCTTCTGCTTATTAATTAGCCATAAACCAACTACTAAAATAATCGGCCAGACAAAACGAACAGAATAATAAGTGTATGTTGCTAAACTGGCACAAAATATCGACAGCAATAACATCCATTTCTTTTTTTTGCTTTTGAGCAAAAATAAAACAGCCACAGAAACAAGCATTTGAGCCAAATGTCCCTCAAACGCAGTGCGGCTAAACATAATAGCCCAAGGACTGAGAGCAATAGTGAAAATTGTACCTAGCAACAAACAAAGTCTATTTTTAACCTTAGGAAATAATTCTTGAACAATTAACAAACTCAGCAGCATTGAAGCTAGACCAGCCAAAGCGCTAACAATTCTTAATGCAAAATTAGTTGCTCCAAATAACTTAACACTTAAAGTTGCGAGCCAGATAAAGACTGGTGATTTATAATCGCCATAAGAAATAAATAAACTTTGCAACCAAGAATGACCATGTAAATCATGTCCAAAATTGGCTAAAGTTTTAGCATCGGCCAGCATTGCCACCTCGTCCCAATATAAGCCTGAGGGAATATTTCCTAGTAAATAAAATCTAGCTAAGAACCCAATCAAAAATATGACAATAATTAAGACTACTGATAGATAGGAGCCTGGCTTTTTCAGCAGTTTACTTTTCACTTTTTTATCATAACATACCCCATATCTGAGAGATGTTTTCAAAACTAAAAAAATTACATGCGCTCCGGAGCACTAATGCCGAGAAGATTGAGCCCTTGTCTAATAACCTTACTGGTAGCTTGAGTTAAAGCTAAACGACGCAAACTTAACTCATTTTCAACCTGTAAAATTTGATGCTTGTTGTAGAAACGATTAAAGCGTTGTGCTAGTTCAAAAACATAAGTAGCAACTTGACTTGGCTCTAGTTCAAATGCAGCCTGCTCAACTACCTCAGGGAAACGATATAAATATTTGAGTAGATAGCTTTCTTCAAACTCCAAAACATCTAAATTGAACTCTACTTCACTAAGCTGACTCAGAGCTGACTTTCTAGCTTTTATTAACACTGAACAAGCACGGGCATGAGCATATTGTAAATAGGGGCCTGAGTTTCCATCCAAACGTAACGCAGTCTCTAGATCAAAAGCAGTGTCAGTTTTACGAGCAACCTTCAGAATAGAATACTTAACTGCCCCGACTGCTACTTTTTCTGCTAATGCTTTGACTTCAACTTGACTCAAACCCTCTTGATTCATAATGGCTAAAACTTTTTCTTTTGCCAAATCAATCATGTCATCAATATAAATCACATTGCCAGCACGAGAACTCATCTTCCCCTGACCCTTGATGCTCATATAACCGTAATCAATATGAACTAAATTTTCATAATCAATAAAGCCAAGTTGTTCGCAACAAGCAAACATTTGCTTTAATGCTAAGCTTTGTTCTGGTCCAACCAACCAATGCAATTTTTCAGCACCTGTTTTTTCAACTTTAAGTTTGGTTAAAGCTAAATCTTGAGTAATATACAGTGAAGTACCATCAGATTTGCGCAAAATTGTGTCAGGCAGATCATATTCAGCTAGATTGGTCAAAATTGCCCCATCCTCCAACTGACGAAAAATTCCTTTTTCTAAACCAAACTTAACCAAATCCTTACCTTGCTGATAGTGATCATGTTCGTGCCAAACTCGATCCCATTTATTTCCCAAACGCTCCAAGGTCATATTCTGACCCTGATGAGAATACTGCATTACTAAAGACCACAAAGCTCTAGTTTTTTCGTCCTCTGCTTCCCAATCAACCACCATTTGTCTAACTTGCTGTTGAACTTGCTTATCTTCTTTAAAATCTTTGGAAGCATTAATGTAAAGCTCATCAACAAACAAATCTGGTCTTTTGTCAGTTTCTTCTGCAGTCAGCCATTCATTCTGATTGCTATACCAATGATCTAAATTAATTGGAGTTTGCTCACTTTTACGAGCATATTTTAAATAACCCCACATCAAACGGGCAATAGCAATACCTCGGTCATTATCAACTGCTTCTCTAATAACATTAATACCAACCGCTTCCCACAAATTTGAAATAGCCATACCAGTCACGTTGTTGCGTAGATGCCCTAAATGCATAGCCTTATTAGGATTAGGAGAAGTATGCTCAATCTCCCAGGTTTTTTCTTTTCCCACATCAGACAAACCATATTGTTCATTTTGCAAAATTTCTCTGACGTTATTAGTGAAATATTTTGAATTTAAACGAAAATTGATGAAGCCTGGACCAGCCACAGAAACATCTTTGATTACTTTTGCTAAATTGCTTTTGGGCAACCAAATTGATAATTCTGAAGTAAGCTCAGCAGCCAAATCTCTTGGTGATTGATAATCATTTCTTATCTTTTCATTTTCCGAATATAAACTTAAAGCTAGATTCGTAGCGAATTCACCAAAATCCTCATTAGCTGGGTGTTCTACAGTTGCATCAAATTCCAAGGAGAATTTTTCCTGCACAAATTGTTGGAGCGCTTCTTTAATTTTTTGAGCTATCATTAGGACAAATCATAACCTCTCTATCTGGCGAAGGCAAGAATAAATTCGCAAATTCACGTTGCATTGGCGGGCTTTTTTCAAAAGAGAGAACTCTGATTATTAATTAAGACAATAAAACCAAATTGAATTAACTGCCTGGCAGTTATTTGTCAAATCTGTTTTACCTGTTTGAGCAAAAGTACTAAAGGTAACTGATTTTGGTTTTGCATCAACTGAGTCAACAAATTCAAGATTGTTAAATTCTAAAAATTCTCCTTGATCTAACCTGACTTGATTTGCTTGTTGCTGCACTTCAATAGGATCTGTTTGCTGATAAAACCAATAATACATAGCCGGCCTACCTTCTGCCCTACTTACTTGAAAACGATAATCAGGATATGAGTTCTGCAATTGAACGATTTTATTGACTAATCCTTTGTAACCATTTTGCCAATGTTGCGCTGTTTGTTGTGGATAAACATTAATCAAATAATTGAAATACCAGTTAAAGAAAAAACTATAAATAAAAAATGTTAAGCTAGACAAAATAAGCTGGACTTGTTGTTTAGACAACTGCCTAATTGTGTTGCTCAGAATTCTCTTAGCCAGATTTAACAAATAATTTAAACCGAAAACAATAAAAACCAGCCAAACTGGCAAAACTAATAAAGTTCGAAGCGCATGAGGGTTAGTTTTAGTCAAGATAGCTGGTATTATTCCAACCAGCAGCCAATAAAAAAGATAGTTATTTTTCTTTTTGCCAAAGCTAATTAATGAATAAATTCCAGCTAGAATTAAGAAAAATTCAAAATGATAAAATAAGCCAAAATATTGGGTTGAATGGCGCGGATTGCTATCTCCAGAAATAAATAAATAATCAAAATTAAAATACTGAAATAAGTTGTTGACAATCTTTTTGCCGAATAAAAGATAGCGATGATAAATAATTCTTGAAATGAGGCTATTGTCAGCAACTTCTTTGAAGTGATTGCTTTCCTCAATTACCCCTATTTCTGAAAAAAGGCTAGTTTCTCTAAAACGTTGTGAAATATCTGAACTTTTGAGTGAATCGATTATCGGCGTAAGCAGAGTCAAACTAAAAATAAAAATAAATAACAAAGAACGCCAGTTTTGCTTAAGATAACTCCCAGGTTTTTTTTGACACAATTTGCTTACAATTAGCCCTAAACCTAAGAGTGGTGCTGTAATTCGAGCAGCATGATAAGAGTAGGTGGCTAAAATTAAGAAAAAACTACTTATTATTAGATACACAAATTGACGTTTAGACTTTTCTCTAAGAAATTTAAAACCAAAAATAACTCCCCACAAAATTAAAGCAGTCGCTAAATTTACCTCCCATCCAGCTCGAGAAAATTGAATTGCCCAGGGATTAAGAGCAGTGATAAACATAGCCCATAGCTGCATCATTTTTGCATTTAAAAATCTTTTCTTTTTTTCCATCTCCTCACTTAACATCTTCACCAACACTCCCAGTCCTACCACTATTCCCACACCACTAAGCACTGCCGGCAGTCTTACTGCAGCTACTGACAAACCAAACAATTTAATGAAAGGCACAATGGTATAAAAATACAAGCTAGGCTTCCAATCACCAAAAGATTCAAAAGCAACTGTTGGTAAAAAATTACCATGATGATCCTTGCCAGTTTGGGCAATTGAATAAGCATCGTAACCCAGAGCCACTTCTTCCCAATAAGGAGAGACCCAGCTATCCAAACGATAAATTCTAACAGCAAAAGCTAAAGTTATGATGGCAATAAAGGCGAGTATGAAATACTTATTTTTAGTTGGCATATTGTTAGTCTGTCACAAAAATCCTAAATCTAACTGAACCATCGCTCCCATAAATTATTTTGTCAGCTTGATCTTGGTATTCTTCTAATTGAGAGTAAGTTGCAACCACAACAGAATTTTGTCTCTCTAAATCAGCAACATTAACTTCGGAAACAAATTTATATTTGATTAAAGAACCACCATGATACCAGATTGGGTTTGTTTTTCTCACAAATAAAGCATAGATATAAGGCTGACCATAATTGTCACTAAAAATAATTTCATCCTTTTGCGAAAAGCCATTTAATCCCTTTTCATACTGCTCTACATAAGTGAAAACCTCTAGATATCCTTCTTGAAAATCTTCTGCTGATGCTTTAGCGAAATGTTTGTAATAGTCAAAAAGATAGGCTCCAACATTGAACAAATAAATTAAACTAATTACAATTATGACGGTTTTTTGTTTAATCTTTAGTTTGGCCTCTAGTTGTTTAAAAAGAGACAAAAATTGATCAAATCCTAAAACTGCCACTAAAATTAAACCTGGTAAAGCTAAAATTGCCCGGTTGGCTTGAGGAACACCTTTAGCCAGACTAGCTGGTAAAAAACCTGCTAATATTACACCCAAACCCAACAAAATTGAGTTGGTGAACTTTTTATTCTGTTTTTTTGTTAATACGCTTACAACAACCATTAATAAACTAAAAACTACTAATGAAAAAGTGATCGGCAATAGCACTCCATACACACCTGTGCCGTGACGAAGACTGGTTGTTTTCCCTCCAACTAAAAAACCTGGCATAAAATGACTACCTAAGTTATATAAAAATAATTTAACTGTATCTTGCCAGGGCAATCCCTCAAAAAAGATAAGAGTTCCGCCTCTTTCTAATCCGTTGCCAAATAAGACATCTTTGATAAAAGGAAAAAGTAGAAATAAACTCCAAACAGCAGTAATCAAACTAGCTACTTTCTCTCGCCAAAACAATTTTCTGTTTATAATTAGAACCGTGAGCAAAATGATGGGTAGAAATATTTTTGGACTATGGTAGGTGTAAAGAGAAGCAATCGCTAATGTTGAAGAAAGCGAGAGATTAATTAATTTATTATTAAATGTAGTTTTCTTTTTTAATTTTAAAAACTTGATTAGAAAATAGAATGACCAACAAATCATAGTCAATGCCATCGCAGTCTCAAAACCAGCTCGAGTGAAGTGTAAATGCCAGGGAGAAGTAGCAACAATAAGCGCGGCTACTAAACCCAGCTGCTTGCTTGAAAATTTTCCTTGATATTTAACTGCTTCCAAGTAAGCTTTAGTTAACTTAAAAAACCCCAAAACACCTAATACGCCTGCTAAAGCAAAAGGTAAACGAACAGCATATTTATTTAAACCAAAAACAAGCGTAAACAGCCCATTAAGATAGATGGCAAAAGGTGCTTTGAAATCACCAAACGAACGAAATGAAATTGGCAAAAAAGTCAACCACTCATCCCTTCTCGTTTTAATAACAGCATGACCATTGTAGCCAATTGCTGCTTCATCCCAAGTAAATCCTGCTGGTACCTGACCAAATTTATAAAAACGTAAAATAATAGCTAGCAATAAAATTAGTAACAATTGCCAATTATTTTTAAAAAAAGTAGTAACCTTTTGACTTTTGAATGTCATTGATTTTTTGAATGTCATTGATTTTTGCTGCGTTGATAAAACCAATATGGTTGCCAAAGTAAATAAAGCGTTTTTTGAATTATATTTCCGTTTTTTGAAACAAATTTTTGAGCATTGCGCCAACTAACCCTATTCATTTTCTTTTTTCCTAAAACAGTTAGATTGGTTGATTCATGATTATGATAAACAACTGCTTTTTCTTCAAACAAAACTTGCCAACCTCTTTTTCTAGCTCTAAAAGATAGATCAACATCTTCCCAGTAAGCTGGTGCATAATCTAAATCAAATCCTGAAAGCGTTAACCATTTTTGCCGATCAAACATAGCACTGCCACCGCTCGCCCAAGCAGTAGGCCCAGTGCTGAACTCATCAGCCCGTCTATGAATGAACATTCCTTTTTTAAATTGAAGTACATTTTTTCCTCCTTTGAGTTTTTCATTAGCTTCAATCTCCATACAACCAACTGCAAACATAGTTTTGTCTAAAAAATGAGGAATTAAGTGAATTAAAACATCTTTAGTTGGAGCAACATCACTATTAATCAAAAAAATTAAATTATGCTCTGCCAGAGAAACCCCGCGATTAGAGTTACCAGCAAATCGAATATTTTGTTTATTTTTTACAATCTTAATCGCTACTGTTTTTTTCTTAGCAAGAGAAAAATCTTTGTAATAAATTGTGAAATTACCTAAATAATCTGTTTTCTGCTCTTCATTTCTAATTTTAAATTTTTTAAGCAACCAGTCGATGGATTGATCAGAACTAGCATCATCAACAATGACCAACTCGTCTTTATCCCTAAGACAAGCAAGCACCTTATCCAAGTGCTTCTTAAGCAAAGCTAATCCATTGTAGTTGGGAATAACGATGCTAACTTTTTTATTTAATTTATTTTTCACTGTGAAAAAATTGCTTTTAATTTTGCTTCAAATATTTTTGCTCCAAATTTTTCTGCTCGTTTTTGTGCAGCTTTTTGCAAATCCAGCCTTAAATCTTGGTTGCGAATAACTTGAGCAGTTTTTTTAATACAATCCCTTTTTACTAACCAAGTCCATTTTTTTAGATCCTCACCCACCACTTCTAGCTGCCCGCCTTTGCCAATAACTAAAGGAGCATTCCCAGCTGCCATTGCTTCAACAGTACTAATTCCAAAATGCTCAACTTTTTCTGGTTCTTCTTCATCATTGATGCGGTACCCTGTAGCATGCCAATAAATACTAGAGCGCTTGTACCAATTAATTAATTCCTGACGGCCAACATGATGTAATATTTCTATATCTTGCCCCTTTGCAAGTTTTTTTACCTTATTGGCATATTCTTGATCTTCAACCCCGCCAATTAAAACCAGCTTCCAGCCAGCCGTTTCCTTTTTGTATTTCTTTTTAAGTCTTTTAAAAATATCAACTAAAATATCCTGACGTTTTGAATGAAGATGGCTAAAAAATCGACCAACATTCAAAATAATTTTTTCTTTCTTTTGTAAATCAACCCCGATGCAAAATTTTTCAGTACGAATCATAGGCTGATGCACAAGATCGATTCTTACTGGCCATGATGGTTCAACAATTTTTTTTGTAAAATTTGAATTTGAAATTTTATAATCCCAACTTTTTAATTTTTTTTGCTTTAACCAACCGCGCTGATCAATTTTTAAAGAAAACTGAATATGAGCAACATTAAGTTTAGCTAGTGAAAAAAAGAAGCTACCATCTGATGCGTAAAAAATAGCATCAAACTTTTTAGTCCACCATAATTTTTTAAAAAAGTTTGCTTTGGTTTTTAAGGGCGTACTAATAAATTTTAAAGCTGACAAGTCACAATCGAAAAATTCTTGATATTGTTGTTTAATATCTTGAATTCGCTCTAAATTAAGTGAACCTGATTCGCTCAACCCAATATACACCTGATGCTCTTTGACCAGAGTCAAAGCAACATCAAATAAATATTTCTCGCCACCACCAAAATGAGGAGGATTTAAATAAGGACTAAAAAGTAAAATCTTCATACAAGCTCCCTCCACTTAGACAAATCTTCTTCCTGCCATAAACGGGTAATTTTTAACTCTTCTTGACGGTATTGTTCTGAAAGTGGTGGTTTTTGTTGTTTCTCCCAAACCTGAATATAGATCAAAATCTTATTTATGCCCTGCACTAAAGCTTCGACCAAACCAGGCATACCATCTTTATAGCCCTGTTTAATAAAACCTCGGCGAATAAATTCCATTACTCCCTTGCGAATCAGAGTGAAAAAAATTACTGGTTTAACCCCTGCCTTATAAAGCAAATCTGCTTCAATTTGAGTCCATTGTACAGTTTTCCTGAAACCATCAATTGTATTGCGATGAGTTAGATGAATTAAAGGTGTGTGTAAAGTAATTGTTTTCCCTTTGTAAACCGGACTTTCATGAACTCGACCCTTCCATTCTTTCAGCACCTCTTTTTTGAAAACTCTAGTTACCTGATCTTGCTGCCAGCCACCATGCTCAAATTTTTTACCATAACAAATATTGGTGCGATTAAATGTCATCGCCTCAGCTGCTCTCATTTCCATTCTGACTAAGATTTCTTTGGCTAAGGTAGGAGTAA
>JAYEJP010000094.1:8437-10006 GCA_034660615.1 Patescibacteria group bacterium | reverse complement strand
GCCGTTCAGACTTTAACAATGACAGGAGTTTTAACTGTTGATGACAGATTAGAGGATTATATGCGAAAGGTGCTAAAGTTGCCTGAAAGAGATGAAGATACAGAGCGAGAGCAACCTGATGAAAAAGATGAGCCTAAGGAAGAAGATAAGGAAGATGATGAAAAGAAAGAAATGACATTCAAAGGTGGTTTGCCTAAAGATGTTATATGGAGAACAATAGGCGGTAAAAGAGTGCCGATTAGTCCCAAAACGGGTAAGCCTGTGGGTGGTGATTGGGGAGATAAGGGTTCAGGAAAGTCTAAGGATAAGGATTCAGATAAAGAAAGTAAGTCAAAAGGTGGGGGTAAAAAAGAAGGAGAAAATGATAAAAAAGGAAATGGGGATAACGCACCATCAGTAAAGGGTACTAAAATAAAGGATTATAAGGAACATTTAAAAGAAAAATATAATATCAAATATGAAAACACAGATGCGTATAAAAGATATCAAAAGAATATTGCAAAATACAAAAAAGAATTAAAGTCTGATCCCGACAAAATGGCTAAATATATTGAATCAATGGAGGAATTAGTAAAAGATGAAAAAAAAACATGGGATAAGGATGTTGACGCAACCATCAATAGAATAATTCAAGAAGGTTATGTGGTTGAGTTTGGGGATGAGCGTTTAGCCATCTCTCGTACTATGCAGTTTCGCTGGGGTGATAATGTTATGGAAGATTTTGACGGTAAAATAGTTGCGGGGAAAAAGGAATGGATCGGAAAAAATATAGATGAGTGTAAGCCAGCTCAAAAAATAATTAACTGGAAGCATAAACAAACTCAAAAATTTGATAATTTGGGAGATTATGCAAATGCTAAGGCTACGGATAAAGAAAACAATTTAGCCAGTATTATGTATAGTTATAAAGCTCCATTAGGGATGAACGCAAATCCTGTAAGAAATCACGCTAAGGCATATTTTGAGAATAAGTCTTTAGATGGCAAAAATATAAAAGTGGGCAAAAATTATGAAACTATTTTGAAAACAATAAATTTTAATAAAAAACATTTAAAATCGCAAAAAAAATGGGAGAGAGAATATGCTAAAAAAGATATAATGCGATGCAAAAAAGAGCAATGGACAGCTAAATTAAAAGATATTGCAGATTTTGATATGAGTACGATAAGTTATAATCAAAGAACAGTAAATGAATTTGCAAGCAATGTAAAGAAAACACAGAAGTATTTAAAAGAAAAACACCCAAGTGGGAAAATGACTCTTTATAGAGGAGTTGCGGGAGAATATGCAGATGCTATAAAAAGAGGGATAAAACAGGATGGTAAAGTTACAGCAAATACTTATGCAGCGGATTCTTGGACATCAAACGCATCTGTTGCGCAAAAATTTGGAAGCACGAAAGGTTTGGTATTAAAAAAAGAGGTTAATATAAGTGATATTTTATTATCACATAAAACAACCCCATATCTTAGAACTGGAGATTTTGTATTTGGGGGTACTGAGGAATATGAATACATAGTTGGACATAAAAGTGGAAAAATGACTATTAGTGAAAGCGAGGTTCTATGA
>JAYEJP010000094.1:0-8427 GCA_034660615.1 Patescibacteria group bacterium | reverse complement strand
TTTAAACTAGGTGCAGACAAAGAAAATGCTGGATGGTTGAATTTGGGGCGTGGAGAAATTGATGTATCTAAATTAAAAAAGAAACCGAAAACTAAAAGTGGAAAGAAAGACGAAAAAAAAAAGATGAGTGAACTTAAGTTTCATCGTAAATTAACAATATACGAAAAGAATGTTAAATTTGATGAAATTCGACAAAAAATGGATCAGCAGGAGCAGGGTTTGGTTCAAGGTTTATATTTTATACTTAGTAAAGAACATCCAGGGTTAATGCGAAAGTTTGAAGAAGCGGTTGAGAATAAAGATTACCACGCATTAAAAGCTATTGCTTGGACGCTTAAGCCACAATATACAGCCGTTTTCCACGAACACATTAGAGACTTATTCGAATTCGGTAAGTTAAAAGCTAGTTACGAAATAGCAAAACCTGCACCTCCTACTATTGGAGAGATTAAACAAGATTTAAATGATCGAGCTTTGTATTTGTCTAATTTTCACGAAGAAAAAATGATGGAGGAGATGAAACAAAAAGCGGCTTACTTGATGATGGATGACGCCGTTCCGACTAGTAAAATTATGGAAGAATTAGAACACCAGTTTGATGTTTATAAAAATCGCAATATTAAAGCCTCCGCCGCTTTAACTACATCGGGTGAAATCAATAGGGGGAGGTCTTATACTTTTAAGAACTATGATGATGAGATTTACGCTTATCAATGGTCTGCTCTTTTAGATGGTGCAACGTGTAACTATTGTAAAAGTATGGACACTAGTACAATTGGGGTACACGACAAAGCGTTTAACGAATATCGACCTGGTGAAGTACATTTTCACTGTCGGTGTATCTGGGTTGCTATAATGAAAGAAGAATTTAATAAACCACCTATTACTGGAATATCAAAAATGTTGAGACCGCAGTCACAAGTACCACCTTGGAATTTTAAAGATATCGAGTTTCCTGTAGCAGGTCCGAATACTAATTTACCTTATGGAGTTTATGAATAATATAACAAAACCAGAAATAAGATTTTGGCTAGCAATTATTATAGTTGTTGTGGGCGGCGTGATCGCATTTACCTCACTTAGAAAAGATGTTGAGGCTATGATGAACAGAGAGCAGACGAATAAGGAGCAATTTTATAATATGGTAGAGGATATTGAGAGTATTTTAGACAAGGTTATTTGCATTGACAAAAATCAGGCTATTATTATGAATAAGCTTGGGATTGAGGAACAATAATTGTTTTATGGGATAAAATAGCATAGTATAAAATAAATATGAAAAAACTTATAACACATATTAAATTAGGAGAAAAGACTGATGGTGTTTCAATTATTGAAGTAATGCACGAGGGTCATTGGGAACATTCAGTTTATGGCACGGTTGAAATTACAGAGCAAGATATTGATAAATTTGTAGAAAATTTTAATAAAAAAGTACGTAAAATTGATATTGCGATAGATCAAGAACACGAGCCGACAAAAGGTGCGGCGGGTTGGTTTAAAGAATTAAAAAAAGTTGTTGAAAATGGTATTACTAAATTAAAAGCTACTATTGAATGGACAGGTCTAGGCAAACAACTACTTAATGATGGTGTTTATAGATATTTTAGTCCAGAGTTTGATTATAATTACGAAGACCCAGAAACCCACGAGGTCTACGAAAATGTATTATTAGGTGGGGGTTTAACAAATCGTCCTTATTTTAAAAATCTTGCACCGATTACTATGTCGGAAAATATGCAAGCTACAATTACTAATTATAAGGAGAAAGGAGTCAAAATGACCAAAGAGGAACTTAAAGCCAAGTTAGCTGAAAATTCTGACTTTCAACTGAGCGAGGACGCTTCCGATGATGAGAAGAAGCTATTTGAAGAAGTTAAAGCAGAAATCGCTGACAAAAAGGCTGAGAAACAAGAGCCTGGGGATGATAAAAAGGACACTGAGATTAAAGGCAGTGAAAACTTTATCTCCAAGTCCGATCATGTGAAACAAATGAACGAACTTAAATCAAAAATGGGCAACCTTGAAAAGAAGCTCAAATTTAAGGAAGTTAAAGAAACCGTGAACGGATTTGTTTTCTCTGAAAGCAATCCAAATGGTATTTTGCTAAAGAAAAGCAAAGAATCGGCTAGAAAAATCTTAATGTCTGCCAACCCAAAGACTGCTAAACTTTTTGAAGAGTTTTTAGGTACTTTACCTAAAATATCTGACAAAATGTTCAAAGAAGTCGGAGGAGCAGATGGCAAAGATAATAAAGGAGCGAAGTTAATGTCAGAAGCTAGGAAACTAATGGAAGACGGAAAAGCCGATACTTATTCAGAAGCAGTCAAAAGGGTTGCTGATGAAAACCCTGAGTTACTAAAATAATTCAGAATTAAAAATTAACTCAAAAGGAGGATAAGCAGATGAGTAGAGTAATCTCAAATCCTAAAAACGTGATGAGTTTTGTCGCTGGTGAAAGCTTAGCAGACGCTCAATATCGTATTATGGAGATCGGTTCTGGCGACCTTGAGGTCGTTATGAACGATACCGCTGCCGCAGAAGGAGCTCACCCAGTGGGCGTACTTCTGAACGATCCTGCTAGTGGAGAGGAAGCTTCTGTTGCTACGGCTGGCATTGTCAGACTAGAAATGGCTGCTAACTGTGATCGTGGTGAACGAATCATGCCTACCACTAATGGGAAAGGGACTCCTGCTGACGCTGATCAAAAAGCTACCGCTGGTATTGCTTTATCAAGCAATTCCGAGGGTGATGGTGGATTTATTTCACTATTAATTAGCATTGCACCAGCGCAAGCAAATGAGTCTAATTAGCAATTAGCACACGAAAGGAGAAACAAAATGAAATTAAGCGAATATTATAAAACTCTAAAAACTTCAGAGGTGAAGAAATTAGAGTCAATGAAATTCGACAGTCCAACCAAAGATGATGTTCATCAAGACGCTGTGATGAGTGGTATTTCAGTTATGTATTCGAATGACGAATATATTGCTGATCGAGTAATGCCTGTTGTTCCTGTTCAAAAGGAATCAGACACATACTACAAATTCACTCGTAATTGGAGATTGCCAGAAGCTAAACGAGCACCTGGTGGTGAAGCTAATGAGGTTGAATGGAATCTATCGACTGATAATTACAGTTGTGTTGAGTATGCTCTAAAAGACTTTTTAGCCGATAGAGTGAAAAACAACGCTGATAAGCCAGTTAATGCCGAAATTCAAACCACAGAAAACTTAACTGATCTCGTGCATTTAATTCGAGAGAAGCGCATTGCAGATATTGTCTTTGCAGGTGGAAATTACGGTAGTACTTCTGCGTTGACAGGTTCAAATCAATGGGATGACTACGCAGGTAGTGATCCGATTGGTGATGTTAGGACTGCAAAAGATACCGTTCACGCGGCGTCTGGGAAAATGCCTAACACTATGATTGTTGGTTATCAGGTTCATTCAAAACTTCTGGATCATCCAGATATTTTGGAAAGAATTAAATATACTCAAAAAGGTAAAATAACCGCTGATTTATTGGCGAGTTTATTTGAGGTTGATAATTACATCGTAGGTAAGGCTATCTATGATAGCTCAGATTCAGGCGGGAGTGAAAGCCTGGGTTATATTTGGGGTAAATATGCATCCCTAATTTATGCCGAGCCATCACCAGGACTTAGGAAAGTGTCTTATGGATATCAATTCCAATCCAGAGGATTTAGAACTAAGAGATGGAGAAAAGAAGCTCGTGAGGGCGAATACTTCGAAGCTGGAGAAATCCGTGACGAAAAAGTCGTTGCAAGCGATGTTGGATACCTATATTCAACAGTTGTTAGTTAATAGTCAGAAAGGAGGATATGTTAGACAAACAAAAATATAAAACCATGGTCAGGCATAAGGTTATTACGCCTGCTACTGGTTACTCTGTTGTTCAGCAATGGACTGAACCTGACGCTCCTGGTGCGGATGATGTTTTATCCGCTACCTTACTAACTACCGCAGTACAAACAGTTAGCACAGGAATTACAAATCCTGATTTTCCAAGAGCCTTATCCGTAACTGGTGGCGATGGAAATGTTACAGGAAATGTAGTTATTACAGGTAAAAATATTCGTGGCGAAACTGTTACCGATACTATTGCTTTAAACGGCACTAATACGGTTGACGGCGTAGTTGCGTTTTTATCTGTTACTTCTATTCAGCTACCTGTTTATGATACAGCTGGAACTGAAACAGTCTCGGTCGGTATTACAGACAAGCTAGGTTTACAGTCTATCCCTTGGTCAACCACAGTCGAATCAGAACACAGCGGGAATGTTGCTGATACTGGAGGAGCTGTTTTGACCAGAGATGCTGATGAGATTGAAAAATGTCTTTTCGATCCAACAAGTGCATGTGATGCTTCAACTGATAAGATGATCCACTATTTAAGTGAGGAAACTGACGCAGATGTAAGTGCATATACAGAGTAATTAAAAATCCGCCATGCAGTCGCCTATGATTTGCGGGTGGTAAAAATATATAAATAAATTAAGTAGGCAAAAGGAAATATATGTCAAGCCAAGCACGGCTCTCAGCAACAGAAATGAAACCAGATGGTTTAAGTGCTAGAGAGTATGCAAAATTTAGAAGTCCGAGAGAGGATGAGGTTGTAATCGCTACCGAGGTAGAGGGTGTTGCCTCATATCCTGCTTCTGTCAATGCTACTAGCAAAGATGAAACCACAGTCATTTCAGCGCCTGGCGCAGATAAGTGTATAAGAATTAAAACCCTAATGGTTAATAACGTGGGAGCTAGTCAGTTAGCAGTTTCGTTCCAAGAAGGTACAAGCGGAGATGAGAAGTTTAAAAACTCTATGCCTGCAGATGGTGCTATGTGGAATATGAATCTTGTTGGTGCTTTTTGGATTTTGAAACCAAATACACAATTATGTGTTAATTTAGGTGCGATTGGGAATGTGAATGTCCAAATTGGTTATGATATTGTGGAAGCAATAACGTCACCAGAATTAACAGAGTCAGTCTCAATTAGTGAAGATTTAGAAACAAATTATGGAGAAGGACATTCTGGCGCATTAACAGAGTCGCTATCAATCGCTGAAAGTTTAGAAACAACACACATTGAAAACCCTTAAAGGAGGATAAATGGCTGATAAAAAAATAACAGAGTTAACAGCTTTAGAATCACTAGAGTTAGGTGATTTACTGGTGGTTGTTGATGACGTATCAGGCACACCAGTTACTAAAAAAATTACTTTAACCACTCTAGCGACCTTATTTGCTCAAAAAGCAGGTGATAATATTGGTGATGTTAGCGGTGGTCACTACACAGAAATAAAATCAGATGGAGAGATACTAAGACACGGTACAGCTAGAACTAAAAATGGCTTATGGATACCCGCTGCTGGATTAAAAGCACCTGGGTCTAAGCCAGCGACATTTATAGAACACGGAATAGATAGTGCTTGGAGTTTTGCAGACGCAATAGAAGCCAGTCAAGAATCGGTAAGTGGAACAATGAGATTGCCAAAGAGAATGGACAGAGGTGTAGCGCCTGAATTCTGTATATGCTGGTCAGCAAATGGAGTAAGTCCTGGTAGTTGTGAGTGGCAACTTGAATACCTATGGACATCTCCAGACGAGGACACAACAGCGGGGGCACAGGAGACTTTAACAGCAACAGGAACGGCTTCGTCAACATCTAATGGGTTAATAGCAACAACAGTTGCAGGAATTGACGCACCAAGCGCAACGGATATGTGCCTCCACTTTAGAGTTACAAGACTATCAGCACACACAAACGATACAATATCAGACACAGTAGAGTTGTTAGGATTAGTGCTTGACTTTACAAGTAACAAGTTTGGTGAGGCAACATAATATGGCAATACTATTACAAGAATCAGGTGACAATCTTTTTTTAGAAGACGGTAATTCTTTACTCCTTGATACTATCCATACAATTTTATGGTATATGATAAAATGGCGAACAGCTTGTCATGGGGGTATATAAAATATAATAAAAGGTAATTATGAAAAAATATAAGGTTGTTTTAGGTTCTGTTCGAACCGATAGACAAACTGTTGCTGAGGGTAACTTTGTTCGGCTTAATAATTCTGACGCTAAAGAATTGATGAGAATTGGTATTGTAGAAGAATATAAAAAACCCGTTCAAGAAGAAGTGGTTGAAGAAAAGGTTGAGAAAGTTGAAGAAGTCGAGAAAGTTGAAGAAGAAAAAGTAGAGGTTGAACCAGATATGACTTGGACAAGATCAGAGCTTAATGAACACGCTCAAGAAGCAGGTGTTAAAAACCCTGAAAAACTTGCTAATAAAGGCGAGGTTTTAAAAGCTATTGAGGAATTATGAGCATAAAATTGACTAAGAAAATTAAAGGTAAAAAGGTCGAACTTGATATTATATCGCTTGACGGTAAAGCTACTGTTAGACATAATGTAGTTACTGATTTGAAGAAAAAAGATATCACTGAGAAAGATTTGAAAAAAGCTGGTTTTGCAACGGAAAAATAAATCTTCAGAAAAATACTCCCTAGAGAATAAATACTCCTGACTTAACCCATTTTATGGGATTATCAATTAACGAAAGAAAGGAGGAAAAAATGAAAAATGGACTAGATATCGTAGGACATGGTCGTGCTGTACTTAGAAATGAGTCAGGTAAGATCCAACAACTACGAGAATTTGACAACGTCTTTACCGATGTTGGTGACGCTCACGTGGCCGATCAAATGGCTTCATCTCAAGATGAATCAGCTATGTCTGATATGTCAATTGGTACATCTGCTACAACTTTAACTGCTGGTGATACTACTTTAGGTGGTGAGTTAGATAGAAATACTTTAACTTCATTCACTCAAGGTGCATCTGCTGACGATAATAAGGTTGTATACGTTGGAGATTGGGCTGCTGCTGATGGCACGGGTGCTATTACAGAGGCTGGTATTTTCAACAGTCATACCGCTGATAGTGGAACCATGCTTTGTGCACAAACGTTCTCTGTGATTAACAAGGGTGCTTCTGATACTTTACAGATTACTTGTCTATTCGAGTCCTTTTATCGCAAGGTAAAAGTGCAATTCCGTGAATTCGGTGAATATCTCTTTGAGACAATACCGAGCCAAGCATCCCTATTAGGGAGGGCGTGTGTAGAGACTATGGGCGGAACAACCCTCTGGGTTGAAGATATAGTCCGAACTATATGGCGACATATAGAGTTAGGCAGAAATGACCTAGCCTTAGTAACAAAATTGGGACTGTAACGTTCGGTTGACCTATGTCTTAACGCAGATATTAACGACTATATTTTAGTCGTTGGGTGGGAGGGGGGGGTGATTGTAACATTCGGGTAGTGTATAATAAAAATATGTTACCCGAATGGCACTGGAAAAATCAACCAAAAGATGTTCAAAAAAAAGCCAAACAAGGCATATCTAAAGGTTGGGGTAAAAAACCTAAAACAGGAAAATGGTTAAATTGTCCTATTTGCGGAACAAGGTTTTATAGGAAGCGTTGTCATCTTATTCGTTCTAAAAAACATTATTGTTCGCCAGAATGTCATGCTAAATCTAAAAAAGGTAAAATACCAAAAAATTTAGAACAGGCAAGAAAGAATAGTCCAATTAAACCAGGTAAAGAAAATATAAATTGGAATGGTGGAATATCAGAATATCCTAGTGAATGGACAGGAGAATTAAAAAGAAAAGTCTTTGCTAGGGATAATAACAAATGCCAAGATTGTGGTAAAAAAGGTAAAAAAAGAAGCGATTTAATCGTTCACCATGTAGATTTTAATAAAAATAATTGCAAAATTAACAACTTAGTTTTACTTTGTAGATCATGCCACATGAAAAGACATTGGGAGGCAAATATTGGTGTTCCTGGATTAAAAAAGCGTGTATAATAAATTAGAATAAATATTATGGAAAAAAGTGTTTTAATTGCTGTAACTCATACTGGTACAACCGTAACTGGTTTAGAAGCCAAGTTATCACGGTGGATTTACGAGTCTGATTATAAAGCTGAACTTTATTTCTCTAATATCAATCCCACCTACTCTAACCGCAACGCTTGTGTGAAATATTTTTTAGATCATACAGATCATACGCATATGCTGTTTATTGATAGTGATATTGTTCCGTATGAAAATCCTTTGCAACTTCTTGCACACGAAAAACATATTGTAGGCGGAGTTTACCCTAGATGGAAACTGAATAATTACGAGTGGTTGGCGATGAAACGGTTAGATGACGGAAGTTATATTCAACTAAAACCAAAGAAAAGAAAAGGACTAGTAGAGTGCGACGGATTGGGCGCTGGTTGCTTGATGATGAGCCGTGAAGTATTATCGAATATAAAGGCACCGTTTAAAGATGGAATAAGAGAGGATGGAACGAGAGGGATAGGACACGATTTTCTTTTTTGT
>JAYEJP010000093.1:0-2003 GCA_034660615.1 Patescibacteria group bacterium | reverse complement strand
ATTATTTGCATTTGTCGGAGAGACAGGACTTGAACCTGCGACCTCGCGCTCCCGATGCGCGCGCTCTAGCCATCTGAGCTACTCTCCGTTTTTTCTTATTCTAATTTCTAAAAAGCAAAACAAAAATTCAAATCTAATTTGTCTTCATATAAAAGGTAGAGCAGTTGCTTTATTAAAACTTTATGGTCTAATACCCCGAGGTTTGCCTTGGGAATATTAAGTCCAGGGCTTGCCCTTGGGTTCAACACCTTTTACTTTAACTCTATTGCGTACAAGTTCTTTGGAGAATTTGGACTGAATGAAGTTAAGATAATAATCCGACTTCCATCAGGCCAAGGGTAAATGAATTTTTGAGCAAATGGTCCAGAGTAGAGGGTGGTGTTGTTTGTACCGTCATACTCCATAATTTGAATATTATCGTCTTGAATAAACAATAAATGTTTTGAATCAGAAAACCACTGTAAAGTATTAATAAATAACGAGGAGTGGTAGCTGTTAAAACGATAGCTGGTAAGGGCAGAAGATGTTGCCTGCAACTTGGCAAAGGCACTAGGTGAGGACTCAAAAGACAAGGGCTTGTTTCTAAACAAATCATTGGCTAGAAGAGATTTGGCTCCCAATTCAGCAGAACCTTTTTCTTGAGCAATCTTAAAATTTTTATCTTCTTCACGATCGTAGACATAGATGCTCCCTGGCTCAATCGTTCTTTCTTCTGGTTGAGATGAGGCTGAAGGAACTGGGGGAACAATATCTTTTGGCAAAATGGCGCTAGCAGTAGCAGTATAAAGTAATCTTTTTTTATCTGGAGATATATAAACATTTTTAGCTGATTGGGTGGCAACAACTAACATTTCTTTAGGAAACTCCTGAAGATATTGCCTTTCTCTGAGATACATTTCCTCTTCCCATTCAGAAAGAATTTGTTTCTTTTTAAAAGTGACATCTGGGAGAGTTGAGAGACGTTGGTTGTCGTTGATAGAGATTAACACTTGCTTTTGTTTAGTGAGAACCATCAGTTCAGAGCTATCTGGAGACCAAATAAAGTTGGCTTTGGATAAATCGATGCTAGGTTCAGCAATGGCGATTTGTCTTGAGCTTTTTTGAAAAGGATTAAAATTTTCCCCAAGTTCAAGCAGGTATAAACCATTCTTAATTTGAGAGCTGGCTGAAGCCGTATTAAAAACAATTTTTCTTCCATCTGGTGAAGGGAGTGAATTTTCTGCTCCAGTGAAAGTCAGGGGGCTAATTGAGGGAGCGCTGGGGAATAGAGTGGCATTAGTTTGAGCAACAAGTTCCTTTTTAACAGCCATCATTTTTGTCCAAGACGAATAGCCATCTTTAGCAATTTTGACTTCATATTCTCCTGGCTCTAAGTAGATGGTGTCGTCTGTAGCTGTTACTAGCCTGTTGTTGATATAAACCTGAGCTCCATTGGGAAATGAGTTGGCGGCGAGTAAACCAGTTTCAGGTAGAATACCCTGGTTAGTTAGCCTAAAATCTCCCTGAGCATATCTGATGGCGAGATAGGTGCCAATCAGGATTACTGTTGCTGAAAGAGCAGTATAAATAATTCTCGGATTAAGTTTAAATTTGGCAGGTGCTATTTTTATTTTCATTGCTTTCTAATTTTATCAAGAAATTGAGTTTTTGTCTGGATTAGTTGCTTTTTTTGCTAGGAAAGTGTGTTCCACGAAGAGACTAAAACTAGTGTCTATATCTAATGGACAAAACGCTGGAGCTTGCCCATCAGAAATAAGCTCATTTTTAATCTAATACAAATTTGTGAATTTATTAATTATTTCTTTTGTCTGTTAAGATAAGATCAAGTTAAAAACACTTTAGTTAATTAAATTTGCGAATTTATTATTTATGCTTCAATTTTTTTCAAGTCTCAATCGCCGCTTAGGAATTGATCTGGGCTCATGTCGTACGAGAATATGGCTTGATGGTGAAGGCTTGGTTCTTGATGAGGCCTCAGTTTTAGCAATTGACCAAAAACAAGG
>JAYEJP010000092.1:5770-42178 GCA_034660615.1 Patescibacteria group bacterium | reverse complement strand
ACTATCAAAAAAGAACTAGGTGAGTATGACGATGCTGAGGAGTTAACTGAAACCTATCAGGAACAACTTAAAGATAAGTCAATTCCAACAAAAATCAAACAAAAAATTAGAAAAGAGCTTAAACGGCTTGGACAAATGTCTCCTAATAACCCAGAGAGTGGCTATATTAGAGCTTGGTTAGAAACTATTTTTGACTTGCCCTGGGGTGACAGAGATGAACAAAAAATAGATTTGATCAAAGCTGAAAAAATTCTTAATAGTAATCATTACGGACTATCTGACGTTAAAGACCGGATTTTGGAATACATTGCTGTTCTTCAGCTAAAAAAAGCTAAAGAAAAAAGAAAAAAGAAAAAGAAGAAAAAATTAACCAACTCAACCAACCAAGAATCACCAACAATTCTATGTTTTGTTGGACCTCCTGGTGTTGGCAAAACCAGTATTGGTCGGGCTATAGCTAAATCACTGGGAAGAAAGTTTACAAAAATATCATTGGGTGGAATTCGCGATGAAGCACAAATCAGAGGCCACCGTCGCACTTATGTTGGCGCCATGCCTGGCAGAATAATCAAAGGAATCAAGCAAGCAGAAAGCCTAAATCCTGTTTTTATCTTGGATGAAATTGATAAAGTAGGGAAAGATTTTCGCGGCGATCCTTCTGCCGCCTTACTAGAAGTGCTTGATCCAGAACAAAACAAAAATTTCGAAGACCATTATTTAGATTTCCCTTTTGATTTATCTGAGGTAATTTTCATTACTACAGCTAATACCCTAGACACCATTCCTCCAGCTCTAAGAGACAGGTTGGAAATCATTAGATATCCTGGCTATACTTTTGATGAAAAATTCAATATTGCTAAAAAACATCTAATGAAAAAAGTGCTGCATAGCAATGGGCTTGATTCTTCACAAATTAATATAACCGATGGCGCTCTGAAAAAGATTATTCAACGCTACACTAAAGAAGCTGGGGTAAGAGAATTAGAGCGGCAATTGAACAAAACTTGCCGCAAAGTGGCTAAAAAAATTGTAGCCCATCAAACAAAACAAAAAACCAAGACCAAAGCTAAGCAGAAAAAAATTTCGGTAAAAAAGAATTTATTGAAAAAATATCTTGGTCCGGAAAAGTATGACTTAACTTTAGCTGAAGAAGAAGATCAGATTGGAGTTGCAACTGGTTTGGCCTGGACTCGAACCGGAGGAGATATTTTATTTATTGAAGTTGGTCTTACGCCAGGAAAAGGAAAAATCAGATTGACTGGAAAATTAGGAGAGGTAATGAAGGAATCAGCGCAAACAGCTCTTACTTTTGTTAAAGCTAATGCTAAAAAATTGAAAATTGACGAAGATCGTTTTGACAAAACAGATGTTCACATCCACGTACCTGAGGGGGCGGTTCCTAAAGATGGGCCATCAGCTGGCATTACAATGGCTACTGCCATTGCTTCAGCCTTTACCAACAAAAGTGTAAAAAGAGAGTTGGCAATGACTGGAGAAATCACTCTAAGAGGTCGAGTCTTACGTATTGGCGGACTTAAAGAAAAAGTAATTGCCGCGCATCTGGCTGGAATTAAACAGATCATAATTCCTGAAAAAAATAAGCGCGATTTGAGTGAAATATCAGCAGATATAAAAAAACAGATCAATTTTAAGCCGGTTAACTCAGCATTAGAAGTCTTAGGATTAACATTAAACAAACGAAGTTAATGCAATTTTCTCCGGCTTTATCTAATTTTTTAATCCTGCTAAACTAAGATCATATGGCTAAAAAAGTTGCGATCATTTTGCTTGTTATCCTCCTCTTAGTTGTAGCAGTTGGCGTTTTTATTTTTAATCCTTTTAAAAATAAAATTAAAGCTGGTTTGCAAGTTATTACTGATCAAACTACTACTTCATTATTCCTAGATGGTCAATATTTAGATAAAACTCCTTACATTAACAAGCAAATTCAACCCGGTCAATATAATCTTAGAATTGAACCGGAAGACTCCAGTCTTACGGCTTACGAAACTCCAATCACATTAAAGCGTGGAACAATCACCGTTGTCACTTGGAATTTAGGCAGAACTCTAGAAAACAGTGGCGGCATCATTTATGAATTAGAGTCAGGAGAAGACAAACAAACATCTGAAATTTCTTTTGTCAGCTCTCCAGATGGCGCCATCATTTCCTTTGATGATCGCGAAAATGAATTTACTCCTTTAGTTATTAAAGAGCTTGAACCAGGTGATCATGAATTTGAAGCTAGCTTGCCTTCATATCAATCACAAAAGCATGCAATTAATTTAATTAAGGGAATGCGTCTAAAAGCAACAATCAAATTGGCTAAGGCCGAAATTGAGCTAGACGAACAAGCTAACAAAAAAAAAGAGGTTCAAGAAAAGGATGCCTCGCCGTCAGCCAGACAAAAAAAGCTCAACCAAACAGCTTCTGAAAGTGGTGATTTGGAGGAAATACTCAAAATAAAGCCCACTGATTATTTTGTTCAAGAGCAAGAAGTTTTAAGAGTAAGGGATAACCCCACTAACACTGCAGAAGAAATAGGTTTAGTAAAATCAAATCATTATTATAAATTTCTAGGTAATATCAGCAACAATTGGTATCAGATTGAATTTACTGATAATTCCAACGAAGAAGTAAAACAGGGTTGGGTTAGTGGAAAATATGTTCAACTTGAAGAGGGGGATTAGCTTGTCAATATCATTTAACTTCAATAATCGCAGTCAATCCCTGCTGATAAGCAACGTCTCCCAAAGTTAAAAGGCCTCTCAAATCTAAATTTTCGTAAGTTTCTCTTTCTTTTGAGCCAATGAAAATGTATTTAACCTGATATTTTTTTAAGATTGCAGCTGTTGTTTTCGAGCGCGGCTCATTATAAATAGAATTAACTTCACCTGTTCTTGTTGACGGAATATCAAATCCTCCTCGCCATAACCATTCATGAACACGCCAGCCGACAATGGTTGGTAAACCAGTATACGTACTAATACGAGCAAAATCAGTGTAACTTTCACCAACAGCCTCAACAATCACTGGTCTACCTTCAACATTTTCTCGCAACCATCTTAGTGCTTGATAATCCGAATAATATTTGTCTTCCACCCAACTCACTCCGTTTAGACCCTTATAAGTTTTTAGCTTATGGTAAAAATCTCGATAACCAAAATAAGGAAACATACCAACTGCCATAATAAAAAAAGCTAATAAAAATTTTAAAAAAATGTTTAGACTCTTTTCAAATTTATCTTTTTGTAAAATAATACCGAAAAACCAAGCAATTACTAAGTTCATCATAATAAACGCTTGAAAAGTCAACTTGAACATCGTGTTGGCCCGAGGATGATTAGGGTAAATATCCTTTAAATAAACAATTTCTGGCAAAACCAATAACAATAATGCGGTCAAAACCAAGCTAACAATTAGCAAGACACTATAATTCTTCTTTGGGTCCTCCTCATTCTTAAAAAGAGAAACAGAAAAAAATAGTGACATTAGTGCTAACAAAACGTGAGGTCCCCATAAGACTAGCAACTGCCAAAAAGGAGAATGTTCCTGGGCAAATCTGGGTCCCTGAGAAATTGAGACAAAATTTAATAACCAAGGACTAGCGCTTATTAATAAAGCAACCAAGACTGCTAGTGCGGAAAAAAATAAAGGCCACCAAAATTGCCGATCCACTACTAACAAAACTAAACCTAAGACCCCAAGCAAGCTGCTATATATTAACAAGTCCCAAGTACTAGTCGACATAATTAAACCAAATAAAAACCCTAATAAGAGAGCTGAGTAAATGAACGGTTGAGTAATAAAATCTTTAAAATTTTTAAATTTTAAATCATAATTTTTAACCATTGTTTTCAACCACACAAAAATCATAACTAATAATAATAAAACTAAAGGCATGCTCCAAACATGAGCATGCAGGTCACTGACTATAAAACTGTAAGAAGGAAATTCGTGAATTGTTCTTTCGATAAAACGAGTAGCGTCAGGATACCAATAGCCACTAAAGCCAACATTTTTAAACAAATACCAAATCGTGTGTCCATTGCCAGCAAAAGAAGCTAGGAAAGTCGCTAACAAGCCAACTTGAACTAACTGGTTATTTCTTTTTTTCTTTTTTGTTTTTTCAAACAATGATTGGACAAAATTGACAACTAAAGAAAAGGTCTGGCTGCCAACCAACCCCATAATTAATCCTAAAATCAAATTGTAAGCATAATCAGTAGTTAGGCTCCAATAATGAGCAACAATTGCTCCTAGAAAATGACCAAAAGTATAGTAATTAACCTTTTCTCCAGCTAACCACATATCCTCTAAAGGCAGAGTGGGAGAACGCAGATAAGAATTCATAAAACCAACATCCATGAATTTTTCCAGACCGTGTATCTCTGGATTATGGCCACGAACTATACTTAAAAAAACAAATAAGCTAAAAAAGATAATCTCTTCAGTAATTATTAATTTCTTCTTCTTTTTAAAAAAGATTATGAGTTCTTTTTTATGATGCAGGATAAAATAAAAACTATAGGCAGATAACAGCAAGAAGAGAGTATAGATAAACCAAGGTTTATTGACCGGTAAACCAAGATGGGCTAAAAACCAAACAGAGCTACCGAGTAACAGCCAGGTTAAAACACGGCCAAAAGCCCAACCCAAATCAATTAAGTGATTTTTAAATAAATAATAGAGCCAAGGAAGAGCAGCGAATTGCCATAAGCTTATCAAAAACCAACAGCTTATAATTAACGGTATATCTTGCAGCATGCTGTTTATCATAGCACAAACCATATATAATTAATTCTGTGAAAAAAAGAAAAAATATCATAATTTTATTGTTTATTCTCGTGATTGGTGGAATCTTCCGTTGGAGCGGTTTAAATTGGGACCAAAATTTCCACCTCCATCCGGATGAAAGATTTTTGACAATGGTGGGGGTCAAATCTCAACTCCCAAGCAATATTTTTCAGTATCTTGATCCGCAACAATCACTACTTAATCCATATAATATTGACTTTGATTTTTATGTTTACGGTCATTTGCCGTTAACTTTTAATAAAGTCATTGCTGTTTTAACCAATAATGACAGCTATAGCTCTTTTCATCTACAAGCAAGGTTTATATCTGGATTGCTCGATCTTCTCACTGTAATCGTGATCTTCAAAATTGGAGAATTGCTTGAAAAAAAATTCAAGTTAAACCCATTAATGAAAATTGCAAGTAGTCTTGTCTACGCCTTACTAGTTGTCCCAATCCAGCAATCACATTATTTTACAGTCGATAGTTTCCTGAGCTTCTTTAGTTTCCTTAGTTTTTATTTTGCCCTCAAATATCAGAATAATTCTGACTTTAAACATTTGGTGGCAAGTGCAATTACTTTCGCCTTTGCTCTTAGCTCAAAGCTCACTGCCATCCTAATTTTACCCTTGCTTTTCTGGCTCATCATTAATGCCAATAATAGAGCAGTTAATTTATTATTCTCAAAAAAAATAAATCATTCTTTTTTCAAAAAAATCCTAAAATTATTATTTGAAATTGCCCAATTTCTTTTCTTTAGTTATTTATTAATTAGAATTATCGATCCTTATCTATTTGAAAGCTCTATTTGGCTCAATCCAAGCCTGAGCCGTCAATTTTTGCAAAATTTAAAAAGTCTTAAAGGTTCAGAAGGAACTCATGTTTGGTATCCACCAGCTATTCAATGGATTAAAACCAAACCCATTATTTTCGCGCTAAAAAATATTTTCTTCTTTGGACTTGGCCCAGTAATCAGCCTATTAGGATTATTCGGCTTAATTAAAATTTTTCAAAAAATTCCAAAAAAGATAAAAGCTTTTATTAAAAAACCAGGCTTTAATTTGCTTATAGTTTTAGTTTGGCTCATGATTTACTTTGTTTATCAATCAACTCGGTTTGTTAAAACTATTCGCTATTTTTATCCAGTTTATCCCTTTTTTGCCCTAATAGCCGGATATGGTTTAACTAAATTAATTAAAGCGATCAAACCACAATTCAAAACCTTAGCAACTTTAATTCTTTTAGGGCTCATTGTTGTTTGGCCACTTTCATTTTTATCAATTTACTTAACTACCAATCCTCGAGTTAAAGCTTCTCATTGGATCTATCAACACATTCCTGAAGAAAGAATATTGCTCAAAGAACACTGGGATGATGGGTTGCCTTTACCCATATCTCAGTACGGAAAAAAATATCAACAACTTGAACTACCTGTTTTTGACCCAGATCGAAAAAAGAAATGGGATAAAATGGATAAACTGCTAGAGAAAGGAGATTATTATATTTTATCTTCAGCCCGAGCCTGGGAGCCAATTAGTAGTGTTCCTGAAAAATATCCACAAATGAGTACTTTTTATCAAAATTTACTAACAAACAAAACTGCTTACAAAAAAGTTGCTGAGTTCACCTCCTATCCCAGCCTGGATTATCTAGGAATACCCCTAACTTTCAATGACGATTGGGCTGAAGAAGCCTTTACAGTTTACGACCATCCTAAAGTAATTATCTTGCAGAAACAAAAATAGTTGAAACCCCTGCCGCATGAAAAAAATTGCTACACTTATAAAAAAGACTAAGCTTGCAGTGGTTTTTACTATTTTTCTTTTACAAAGTCTGGCTGACCTTTTTACACCAGTCAATCCTTTTTTTGGAAGGGCAGGAGTAATTATTTGGTATATTTCATTTTTGCCAATTTTTATTATTGCCTTTCAACAACTTTTTTATCTAGTGAAAAATTCTTGGAATAAAAAAAGCCTTTTCACAATCTTATCTCTATTAATTATTTTCTCGTTAGCCATTAACAATTTAACCAAAAAAAGAAGCCTGAGTGGCGAGACAACTCAAGAAATCACCTGCAATCTTAGGCACTATCAAAATTCAGCTGATTGGGGATTTCGTCAAAATTGTTTTTTAGGCTATCCTAATAAGCAGTTTTACCTACCTGGAAGCATTTCTTTGCTTTTTGGAAGAAGCCAACTAGCCCTAAATTCTGGAGCGCTAATATATTTTTTCTTAGGTAGCTTGATTTTTTCAGGGGCAACTTTACGGGCTCTTGAATTTAACCGAAAGAATGACTGCTTAGTCGGAACTGGCTTAGCTGCTGCTTTGCATTTCTACTTTTTTAACCACTTTTTTCTAAATCAGTTTGAACAAAGCATTTATCCTCTTAGTCTTGGCCTGATAGCTTTTGGATTATTACTTTTATATAAACACACTAAAAAAATAATTTATTTACCTCTTATTGGCACTTCTTTACTGTGGTTGGCATTTAGCTACACACCTAGTCTGGCTTTAATCCCGCTGATTATTTTGTTGTTAATTTTAGCCAATTTAAATTTTACTCCCAAACAAATAACTAAGAGCCACTGGCTCCATTTAGCTCTTGTCGTCCTTGTAGTTGTCACTAGTCTAATTTCTTCTTTTAATTATCGCGAGGATGTTCGCTTGGTTGGAGACGGCAATTACTCGATTAGCAAAATTTCGTCACAATTAATTAGTCTAGCTGAACATTTTACATATTCCCCTCAAGGCAGACCTTTTTTATCTCCAACTTTTACCATAGTTTTCTGGATAATATTATTATTGGCATTTTATAAAATTAATCTTGAACAAATCTTATTAATTGGTTGGTTAGTTGGCACTATTCTCATCGCTGTCTTTTCTCAAGGCTATTCTTATTATGGCTTAGATTTTAGAGCCCATCGCGCCCTGATTATTTTTCCAGTGATATTTTACTTACTTGTTATCAATCTAAGAAAAATTAAAGTTAATCAATTTTTTCTTTTTTTCTTTTATCTTATTGTGTTGCTCAATGGGTTAAACTTCTCTTATCAATTCCTAAGCTCAGAACAACCTAGAACTGAAATCAGCGTTATTCAATTTGTTGAAAACCATTCTCCAATTGAAACAAAGCAAAAAAAGAAGTTAGTAAATTATTTATATTTTTCCAAGGCAGCTCAGGCTGATATGCTATCTTTTCATGACTATTCTCAATATTTTTGGCCAATGACACAAATCAAAAAGCTTAGCCCTAAAAATGAAAACGCTTGCTTGCCAGAAAATAACAGCCTATTGTTTCTCAACACAAAAGAAAAATGCTGGTTAAATCTACAAAAAAACCTTCCTCAATATATAAAAATACTTGGCTATATTGACGTTAAGAGCGAAGAATTAATTCTTTTACAAAAAAATGAGACTACTTATTAGCCAGTAAAAGAAAATGGTTGGCACTTACTGAAGATTTTTCATTAAATATTTTCCTCATCTGTTTATTTGGCCATGCCATTAATTTAGCTAATAAACGACCAGTGTTTTTCTCCTGTTCAAAATTAAACCGATCAAAACCCTTCAAACTTAACTTCTCAACTAGATTTTTCCCTAAACCGTAAAGTAGAAAGTGAGAAAATGGCCAACAATAACGGACAATCGGTTCGTTTTTTAAAATTCTATAACCAGTTCTGTTAATAAGTTGTTTAAGCTGCTTAGCTGAATAAAGCCTCTCATGATCGGCCCAAATTCCAGCCAACCACCAAATATCTTTATTGATATGAGTATTAAATAGCCTCATCAATAAATAATTGAGTGGATCCCAACAAAAAGGAAAGTTGCTATTGGGAACAGTGATAATTAATCGACCCTTAGGTTTTAAGATTTTTTTGATTTTAAGTAACAACTCTTGGTCATCAGGTATATGTTCAAGCACCTCAGTTAAAATGATTAAGTCAAATTTTTTCTTCAGTTTAGTTAACTGATTAATATCCATTTTTTTCAAACTAACGCGTTTGTCATTAATGTTAGTTTTCGCTACATCAAGATAGCTTTGATTAACATCAACTCCGACAATCTCTTTTATTTTAGGAAAAAAAGTTAGTGCTTTGAGATAAAAACCACGGCCACAACCTAAATCCAGCACCGATTGCGGTTGAGAATTCTCAGTTTCGATAAAAATTAATTCAGCGCGACGGGTAAAAGCTGGATCAATTTCAGTTTTTAATAAAGTCTTCAGCTTTTTGGGATAGCTTTTCATAATTAAACATTTTTTTAACTAAACAATAATTGCTTTGTACTGAGCTTAAATTCTCTGCAGCTTTAATAATTGTCTTAGCCAAATTTTTTTCATCTTGACTCTTAAACAACCAACCAAACTTTGTCTGTTTGACTACTTGCCTTGCACCAGGAATATCTGGGGCGATCACTGGTTTTTTTTGCACCATTGACTCCGGCTGGACTAAAGCAAAACACTCGCTGCGAGAACATAAAATAAAACAATCAATAGATTGATAAAAACTAAGTAATTCATCTCCCGACAAAAGACCTAAAAAAGTAACTCTATTCTTAATTTCATTTATTCGAGGCAAGTTTTTGGTAAAAGTTTGTTCATAACCAACATCAGTTTCTCCAGCAAAAACAAAATGGTAATTTTTTTGACTTAACTCTGGTTGGGCAATAGCTTTAAATAAAACATCAAAGCCTTTTTCTTCAACAAAGCGCCCAGCAAAGCCAAAAACAGTAACTTTATTTTTCTTTATCTTTTGCATTTGTACTGATACTTTTGTTTTCAAAATATGTTGCTTAGTTAAATTAGATTTTTTGAATTCAGGCAAAGGCCAAATAATTGGTTCCAATTTGGCCAAAAATGATTTTAAAACTCTTGAATGTTGAGCATAATCATTAGTATAAGTACTGACTTTGTCAGCTAAAGTGCAGCTTAGTCTAGTACAGAAATCAAATACTTTTTCTATTAGACGATTAACAAATCCCTGCGGAAGTATTAAGTCACCTTGGTGAAAAACTAATAATTTTTTATTGAACAATTTGGTTAAAATCGCAATTAGCAAAACATTAGTACAAGGCGAGTTAATTACTACTGTTTGATTATTTTTAATTAAACTAATTGCCTGGAAGACCAACGCTAGTGAATACTTAGCCCGACTAAAGGAAAAAAGCGGATTAGTGCGGATTACTTTAACCCCATTCAAATTTTCTGTTGAAGAAAGGTCTTTTTTATAACGCACAGTTAAAACTGTAAAGTCGAATTCAGCTGATAATGCTTGGGTTGCATTAAAAATTGATTTAGAAACGCCAGTCCAATGAGGATAAAAAAAGTCAGTAACTATTAAAACTTTCATGCTATTTGCAAACAGATGTGAGCTAATACTTGCTTAAGATTATTAAATTTAAATTGATAGTCAATTTTTTTAGAATCAATAAAATTAGTTATCCATAAAATCTGTCGTTTTTTGCTATTTTTCTTGTTAAGAGTAGGTGCACTGTGAGCTAAATAATTAACAATATCCCAGTTGTCTTCAATAAAAATATCCAAGTCAAATTGTTTAATTATTTTTTCCTTGTATAAATGGGGCTGTTGATTTTTGTCATTCATCATCGTTTTCTTAAAAATATCTTCTGCACCCATTTTTTTCTTCCAATGTTCAAAATCGTTTTTTAAGTGTGCATACCGACCCGTAACTAAATATGGCTCAATTAGACCTTTGTTTCTCAATTTTTTTATTTGATCAAATCCTGGAGCTACAAAAATACTACTTTTGTGAAAAAGCTCCCACATTAACTCCTCCCACTTTTTTTGAGGAACATAAAACTCCAATTCTTTGCGGTGAATACAAACTTCTTTTTCTTTTAGAGTTGAAATTAACGGCCGAATAATTCTAGCTGGGTTATAAAGAAGAACACCATCTAAATCAAAGCCTATTTTAAGTTTTTGTTTCATAAAGATTTCTGTTTCATAAAGACTGATTATATCAATAGAGCTAATATTTAGATATTAAAAATTAGACTGACAAATATTGGTCACACTATAAATCCGAAAGCCATCAATTGTTTGTTTAATCGGCAGCTGTGTTTTAAAAAGCCAACTCTGTTTAGGTTTAACTGGATCCAAATTCGAACCTTTTAAATTAATGCTTACATAATTAACTTTAATTCCTGTCATCAGGTTGCACCACTGATTGACATTGGTCTCCTGAGCAAAAATCATTGGCAAATACTTGCGCCTTTGTTTGTCTGGATAGCCTAAAGACCATGAAAAATAACCATAATCAAGAAAAGTCTTGCGCCCAACTAGATTTGCCGGATGGTAAAAATAGGTGCTCGTTACAAAAACTGAGTCGGAAGACGTATTCTCTTTAATCCAAACTCCTACTGGCTCAAATTGAGGATCAGGAACTACCAAATCATGATCATTCACAATCGGCATGGCATCAACCCAACCAGAAAAACTAATCAGCACAATAAATAAAATTATGAAAGTTCGCAGATAATCCAAACCTTTTTTGCCTGCTTGCTGCCACCAATTAATCAACATCTTGGCAGTCAAAATTACCAAAGCAACGCCATAGAAATTAACCAGTTTATGATTATTAATCATGTCAGGCGACAATTTAAGCAAATTAGCTAAAACAAAGTAGCTAGAAAAAATTAGGAGTAATTTTCTGTCTTTTTTATCTGCTAGTAATAAAAGCAATGGCCAAATTAAAAAATAAGCGCCTAAATTGTAAAACCAATAATTAATGATTGAAAAAATATCTGTTTTTTTAGCCAAAAATCCGAGCTGCCAACCAATACTTTTACTCCCTTCAAAAAAATAAAAAAATCCCGGAACAGAGTAGAGCAACCCCAGAAAATAAAGTAGACCATACCGCTCAATCAAAGACGGATTGAATAAAAACCAGCCCAAGATAAAGATGACAGTCATGACATAACCGGCCTGATGCAAAAAAGGTAGTAGAATTAATCCGAGCCAAATAATCCATATCCACTTTTTCAAATCTAGGGTTGGCAGAGTCTTAGCTTGAATGGGTTGATAGACTGCTTTGAGCAACGGCCAAATTAAAACTAAAATTAAACCAAAACTCAAGCCTAAATGACGCTGATTGGTGTAAATATTCCAATTCCAAAAAGCACTGATTGAGTCACCATTCCAAGGACCAAAATTAGCAAATTCCTTTAAAGTCAGCCAGGATTCCAACAGATTGCCCTCAGTCCAATTTTCTTGAAAAAAACTAATAAAAGTCAGACTACCATTAAATAAAAATAGGTATAGCGCCAGTATCGCCCCACTTCTTTTCCCGATAATTAACTTAGCAGTTTGGTAAAACATCCAGAGAAACAGGCCCATGCCCACCGCACTAATTGCATTAAGGGAAAAGGCAATATTAAAGCCCAATCGTTCCACCAATCCAACTATAAAATAAAACAAATAGTGGTATTTGATTGACGGGCCTGCAAACTGTGGATACTGGGGAGGAAGATTATCTCCCTGAGAAAAAGACCTAATCAGAGGCAGATGAGCCCCAAAATCACTCCATGCTTTGCTAGCAATAAACATTTTTCCAGAGTGATAGCCAAAAGTAGAAGTCATTAGCCAACCACTGAAAAAAACAATTAATAGACCAACTAACACATCTCGTGAATTTATTGTTTTGCTTTTTTGCTTAAATTGAGAGAAAATTGCTTGAAATTTAGTCATAATCAACCGCTGTTAGTATTTTAGCAGCAGCTTGGCGTCCAATCTTAACCGCATAGTTAACACCTCGATCAAAAGGATAGATCTGCTGCATTCCAGCCCAATATAAACCAGGATAAGGTGTAATTATCTTGGGCAAAATTCGACTATAATTTTTTCCAACTACAGGCTGAGCAGCCTCATTTTTAAACAAAAAAGAATTCTTGATATTTTCAGAAAAACCTGGAGATAATTGTTCTAAAAAAGGTTGATATTTTTTAAAAACTTGTTTTTTATTTAGTTTAAAATCTTTTTCAGTAGGAGAAAGATAATTGCCAACATAAACTAAATGAGACCTATTATATTTGCTTGAACTAATTAGGTTAGTTTGCTCCACCACTGCTAAAAAAGGCATATCAAGATCATTAATATTCAACCAGTAAACAGCCTCATCAAAAAAAGGTTTTGTAAGCTCTAAAACTAAAGTCATTGCTCCTAAAGAACTAAGTGCTTTCAGTTCTTGCTGATAATCTTTTGGCAATTTAATCAATTCCAATAGTTGCTGGCTGTTGCCAGTAAAAACAACAGCGTCGTATTTTCTTTTCTTAGTGGTCGAGAGCAAATATTTATTACCTTGTTTAGTCTGTTTTTTTTCGATTTTGTCTACTTTGTTTTTCAAATAAAAGTTAACTCCAGCTGTTGATAATTTTTTAACAATTTTATCTACTAAACTCTGGAATCCACCTGTAAAATATCCAAGTTTTTTTGAACGAGAGTGGATTCTTGCCCAAAACCAAGCAGCATTAATTTCTTGAGAATATTTGCCAAATTTTTTTTCAAATAATGGCTGCCATAAAACTTGCCAAGCATTTCGCCCATTAGTTATTTTTAAAAACTTTTCAGCAGTCCATCTTTCCAGGATTTCACCCCAAGGCCAAAATTTCAAAAAGGCAAGTGTAAGGGCTGTCCTCAATTTTCCAATAAAAGTCAAAAACGGATATCTGAGCAAAGTCAAAGGGGAGTCTAAAGCTGCGATCTGATTTTGAAAATAAGTCCCAGTAAAAACATCATAAAACTGAAGTTGCTCCTCTAATTCAAGCTCTTGTAAAAATGATTTAATTTCTTGATCAGAGACAAAAACATGGTGATAGTGTTTTTCTAAAGACCACTCCCAATCCTTGTGCTTAAACCCGCCAGCCAAACCACCCGCTGTTTCTTGAGCCTCAAATACATCGACCTCATTGCCAGCCTGCCTTAAATCCCAAGCTACAGCCAATCCAGAAAAACCTGCTCCGATTACTGCAATTTTCATTGAAGGTGAAATTTCATTTTTAAATAAAGTTTGAGCGCATCCATCACTCCCTTAACAATTACTTTTGGATTGGCACCGGTTGGTTCGCCAAATTTGCGCAGATAATGTTTGACCGCTACTTGCTTAAGAGCAACACCTTTTTTTTTCAACTTATATAAAAATTCAGCGCTAACAAAAGCCCCGGTAGAGAGCAACTTAACTGACTTGATTTGTTCTGCCTTAAATAATTTGAAAGCACAATCAATATCTTTAACATGAACCCTGAATAGGGAATCAATATATAGTTTAAAAAGTCGGGCATTAAAAGCTCTAATCGTTCCCTCAGCCCGTTTGATGCGATAGCCAATGACTACTGAATACTTGTCAGTATATTTAATAAATTTTTTGAATTCTTTAATATTAAACTGCAAATCTCCGTCTGTGAAAAAAATCCAGTCATATTTGCTTTTTTTAAAACCAGTTTGCAAAGCCGCACCATAACCTCGATTTTCCCGATGGCTAACTAGCTTCACTTGAGAATGTTGTTTAACTAATTGTTTAGCAATTTTCTTAGTATCGTCAGTGCTGCCATCATTAACAATGATTAATTCAAATTTACGAGCTACTTGAGGAATAAACTGCAGAGATTGCTCAACTAATTCTGGTATATTTTGAGCTTCATTAAAACAAGGAAAAAATACTGATAAAGACGGAAGTTTTTTTGTCATCGCCAAGTTTCTAGGCTAAAGTATACCGCTTCAACCCAAGTCTTGGAAACAGGCAAACCAACCCAATGAGGATAAAACATGAAAAAACCAACTACAACTAGCAGTGTCATTAAAACAAAACTCAAATATGATTTATTTTTGAGCCAGCGGAAAAAATAAGTAATAATAATCATTAGTATTGGAATAGCTGGCAGATAATGATGATAGAACATAATCCTAGGCGAAAAAATCCAAGGGAGCCACGCTATAAAATAACTAAACAATAAAAATGCTAAAACCTGGACTTCTTGTTTCTTTAGGTTATTTTTTAAATTGCATCGTAAATAATTGGACACAACCACCAAAGCTGGCAGGGTTAACAGCATTAAAATTGGATTTGAAAGGGTGTAAATATTGGCCACCAGATCAGAATTGAAAAAAGAACGATGCCAATACCACACTGGCCGGAGATTAAAAAACCACTGCCAGGGTTGAGAAGCATAGGCATGACTAGCATCCCGTAAAAATTGGTAATTAATAATTTGTTGTTGCAGTTTGAAAAAGTAACTAATGCTTTTACCTTGCATAAACATCTGCGTATAACTCAAACAATAAATAGCTACAGGAATCAATATTAGGCTGAAGATTGCAAAAGGAATGATTTTAAAATGTTTTTTTCTAAAAATAATTATTAGTTGATAAATAGTTAAGCCAAACATTACTAAAAAAGCAGACCACTTACTTGCCACACCCAATCCCAAAAACAAGCCAGAAACTAAGAGAAGCAGCAACTGTTTAATTGTTTGATCTTGCTGTGCATAAAGCCAGCTTTTGAAAAAAGAACCAAGGCTCAACAAAATAAACAAGCTTACAAAAACATCATTCATTGCCACTCGAGAAGAGACTAGACTCAAGCCTTCAATCGCAGTCAGAAACGAGGCAAATAAAGCTAAATTGTGACTAATTTCAATTGAATTTTTTCTTAACGAAAAAGCATGCTGAAATAGAAGCCTAGTTAGCCAATAAACCGCTCCCACCAACATTGTCCCTGCCAAAGCAGAGGGGAGACGCCAAACCCAAGAATGCCAGCCTAAAAACTCAACTGATACTGCTTGCACTAGTTTGACTAAAGGCGGATGCAACCAGTCAAAATGATAAACTCCATATACTGGCTGATGCCACCATTCATAAGCACGCGGATCATTTTCCTGAATCAATCTAACTGCAGGCAAATGATAAACTTCATCGAAACAAGGATTTTCAGGAATATCGAGATGGTAAAGTCTTAAAAACAAAGCTAGCCCGAGTAAAAAAAACAGAGCTAGTAATTGTTTAATCCGAGAGTGGTTTAATTGAGCCAGTAATTGTTTAATCCGAGAGTGGTTTAATTGAATAAAAGGAAACAATTTTTGCATAACCCACTTTAGTATTTTCGAGTCAACAATAAATTCGAAAATCTGTATTAACCAATTAACTACTAGTTACTTTAATTTGGGCAGCAACAATCAAATCAATAAAACTCTCCGCCTCTAAAGAGGCTCCACCAACTAACACTCCATTACATACTTCTAGATAAGAAGCTACATTGTCTGCACAAACACTACCTCCGTACAAAACAGGAGTCTCTCCAAAGACTTGCTGAATATCCTTGATAGCTTTAGCCACATCAGCTGGATCAGCGTTGCAACCACTGCCAATTGCCTCTACTGGCTCATAAGCAGCAATTAATTGTGAATAGTAGTCGGGGTTAATTGTATTAGCTTGGCTAGTAATTTTATCTCGACTCAAACATAAAATTGGAGTCAAATTATGTTGAATAGCTCGCTCTACTTTTGCTGCAACAACCTCATCATTTTCAAAAAAATGCTTTCTTCTTTCACTATGACCAACCAAAACATACTCAACCTCCAATCCTTCCATATTCTTTGCTGAAATAGCTCCAGTGTAAGAACCGCTTTCAAACTGACTAATATCTTGCGCGCCTATCTTAAGTATCCCTAAACCATGAACAGTGATTAATTGCTTTACCTCAGCTAATAAAGAGTGTGGTGGAGTAATGACAACTTGCACAACAGAGTTATTAAACAGCTGTTTTTGTTTAGCAAGTAATTTAAATTTTTCAAACCATTCTCTGGTTGAATCAATATTGTGGTTGGATTTCCAATTGGCGACGATTAATTTCATATTCATATTGATTATAATAGCAGTTAATGCCTCAAAAATTAATGGAAGCTATCAAACCAATTTTACAAAAGCTCTGTATTGCTCTTAAATTAATCGGTTTAAATATGCTTAGTTCTTTATTTTTGGTTATTTTGTTAAGATTGTTGACCAGTATTTTTCCGAACTTCAAAACAGTTCAAGCTCCAAGAACAATTTTTGCAGTTTTTATTTTAGGTTGGCATCATTTGTTAAGTATTAATTTGACAAAATCCAATTTTATTAAAGTTAAAACCACTAAAATAGTCTTTTTCGCTGCCAGTTTTATCTATCTACTATTACTATTTCTAATAATTGGTTAGTTTGCTACGATCAATATTCCAATTGCCAAAAAGATTAGATTGACGAAAAGATTAGATCTAAAATTATGAAGCCACTCCCGCGACCTTACAGTCAGGGGCTTAAGGGAGGAAAGTTAAATTGTGTCAAAATTACTCACTCATCTCAACAAAGAACAGACTCAAGCTGTCACTCACGAAACTGGCCCAGCGATTGTACTGGCTGGAGCAGGAAGTGGGAAAACCAGAGTACTTACAACCAGAGCTGCTTGGCTCGTTACAGAAAAAAAAATTCAGCCAGATAAAATTTTATTAGTAACGTTTACCAATAAGGCAGCTAGCGAGATGAATAAAAGGGTTGAAGCTCTTACTTCATGCCAACTTCCATTCTCTGGTACCTACCATAGTTTTTGTGCTCGCATCTTGAGAAAAAATGGTGATCTAGTTGGATTAAACCGCGATTACTCAATTTTTGACAGCAGCGACCAAATGGCTGTAATTAGACATATTTACAAAGACCTTGGAATCAATAAGAAAAAATATAAACAAAATATGGTTAAGGGCTTAATTTCCAAAGCCAAAAATGAGCTAATCACTACTGAAGAGTATTTACAATCGGCTGACTCTGACTTTAAGCAAACTGTTGGCCGAATTTTCAAAGTTTATCAGCATCGTTTGAAAAAACAGAACGCAGTCGATTTTGATGATCTGCTGCTCAAAGTGGTTTTTTTGCTTAAAAATAATCAACCTGTTTTGCAGCATTATCAGCAACAGTTTAATCATGTTTTAGTTGACGAATATCAGGATACTAATAAAGCCCAGTACCAATTAACAAAATTACTTAGTCAGCCGCAAAATAATGTCTATGTAGTTGGAGATTTTTCGCAAAGTATTTATGCTTGGCGGGGAGCTGATTATCGCAACTTATTCTATCTTCAACAGGAGTATCAAGGGATTAAAGAATACCGCTTAGAAAGAAATTATCGTTCCACAAAACCAATCCTAAAAGCTGCTACCAAATTGATCTCCAACAACACTACCCACCCGGTTTTAAACTTATGGACAGATAAAACATCTGATGAAAAAATTACAGTTTTAGCTTGTAGTTCATCAAACCAAGAGGCAACTGCCGTAGTCAAACAAATTCAAAACCAGCTGTCAGAGTATAGTCGTAAAGATATTGCCATACTTTATCGCACTAATGCCCAATCTCGTGCTTTTGAGGAGGCTTTTATCAAAGCAGGAATTCCTTATAAATTGATTGGGGGCTTTAAATTTTACGAACGTCGAGAAATTAAGGATGTTCTAGCTTACCTGCGTGTCGCTGTTAACCCTCAAGATGAGGTTAGTTATAACCGGCTGCTCAAAGTTGGCAAAAGAAGATATCAAAAATTCGCCCAATGGCTAAAAAAACAGAAAGAAAAAGCCCAGCAGGGTAAACAAGCCTTAGACTTAGATAGTCCCTATGAGCTGCTTAAAGGTATTTTGAAATCAAGTAATTATTTAGGTAAATATGATAGTAAAGATCCTGACGATCAGGATCGCATAGAAAACGTTCAAGAGCTGCTTAACGTTGCCGCTCAATTTCAGGACTCAATTGTTTTCTTAGAAAATGTTAGCCTAGTGCAAGATAACGAGTTAAAAGATACTCCAGATGCAGTTAGTCGCAATAAAATTAGCCTAATGAGCCTTCATTCTGCCAAAGGTCTTGAATTTCCTGTAGTGTTTATGGTCGGTTTTGAGGAGGGGTTGCTTCCGCATAGTCGTTCGTCGTTTGAAGCAGAAAAAATTGAGGAGGAGAGAAGGCTTTGTTATGTAGGTATTACCAGAGCTAAAAAGAAATTATATTTGACTTATGCCAGCAATCGTTGGATGTATGGTAGAAATAAACAGTCAACACCAAGTCGCTTCTTAAGCCAAATTCCGCCAGAGTTAACAATAAATAAACAGTTTGTTGATCCTTATGCTAATAATGGGTCAAAAAAATCGACAAAAAAATACAAAAAAAAGTCTAAAAAAACAAAAAAGAAGAAACAAAAATATCGAATTGGAATAGAAGTCAACGAAGACGAGCTAGATGCCCTACTGAAAGATGAGATTGATATTAGGGAATTTTTAAAGTAAGGCCACTCCCGCGGGCTAAAGCCCGGGCTATTCTCGAAGAGGGTCCCGGACTATTCTCGAACAGGGTATAATTAAAAATTTCACTCAATTCTGGCTGACATTTAGCTTACATTCGCCTATAATACTGCCAGGATATGATCATCAGACCCATTAGTGAAGAAGAAAGAGAAGTTTACAATCAAGTAGTTAATCATCCGCTACAAACCTGGGAATGGGGTGAGTTTAGACAAAACACTGGTGTTAAGGTCGAGCGCATTGGTTTTTTTAAAAAAAGTAAGGTTGATAAAGCTCTTCAAGTTACTTTTCACCCAGTTCCTCATTTTCCTCAATATTCAATTGGCTATTGTCCACGAGCATTTTGCCCAAACGAAGACCAGCTTTCCGCTCTTAAACAACTTGGCAAAAAACATAATGCCTTGTTTATCAAGCTAGAACCAAACGTTGTTGCTAAAGTTGGAGAAACAGCTGACTTCAAACAATTAGCTCATTTTTTAATTGAACAGGGTTGCCAGCCAGGAAGACCGCTATTTACCAAACACACCTTTCAACTCGATTTAACTCAATCAGAGGAAGACTTGTTTGCCAATCTTAAAAGTAAAACTAGGTATAACGCTAATTTGGCTCAGCGCAAAGGAGTAAAAATCCTTGAAGATAGTAGTCAACAGGGACTACAAACCTACCTAGATATTTTACAGGAAACAATCAATCGTCAAGGTTTTTATGCGCATAACCCAGAGTATTTTAAAAAAATGTGGGAAATGCTTGGTGGAAACGATATGATGCACATTTTTCATGCCGTTTATGATGATACAACTCTAGCATCATGGATTATTTTCAAACTCAATGACACTCTTTACTATCCCTATGGAGCTTCGCGTTCAATTCATCGTAAGCTTATGGCAAGTAATCTAATGATGTGGGAAATGATTGTGTGGGGTAAAAATCAAGGTTGCAAAATATTTGATATGTGGGGGAGCTTGGGACCGAAACCTGACAAAAAAAATCCGTGGTATGGTTTTCACCGTTTTAAAAAGGGTTATGGAGGAGATTTGATGAGATTTATTGGAACTTATGATCTGGTTTTAAATTATCCGCTTTATGGATTTTTTAGATTTGCTGACAACATTCGTTGGAAATGGCTGCGTTTCAAAACAAAACTAAGCCATATATTTTAAAAAAGAGTGGAAAATATCCACTCTTTTTTTTAGGTACAAATTAACAAATATTATTAAACCCCAGAGTAAGCCCTGGACCCAATATTCCCAAGGCAAGCCTCGGGGTGTTAGACCACAAAGTTTTAAATAAATATTATTAGAAAACAAAGGAAACAAATTTATGACTAACAATCGCTTTAATCGCATTATGCTTAAAGTTGGTGGCGAATCTCTTCTGGGAAATAGAGAATATGGCATTGACCCAGAAGCCGCTTTAAGCATTGCGAGAAAAATTAAAAAAATTTACACTCAACATGTCCAGATTGCAATCGTGATTGGCGGCGGCAATATTTTTAGAGGTGTGGCTGGAGCCAAAGGAGGAATGGACCGCGCTACTGCAGACTACATTGGTATGTTGGCAACTGTAATGAATGGCTTAGCTCTAAAAGACGCTTTAACTACAGCCAAAGTACCCGCTCGCTTACAATCAGCATTGAATATGCCAGCTGTGGCTGAAAGTTTTATTAGAAAGAAGGCAATCCGCCACTTAGAAAAAGGTCGTATTCTCATTTTGGCAGCTGGAACAGGTATTCCATATGTCACCACAGACAGTGGAGCTGCTCTCCATGCATTAGAACTCCATTGTGATGTATTAATGAAAGCTACCAAAGTCAATGGAATTTATGACAGAGATCCAATAAAATTTGATAATGCTAAACGCTACAAAACCCTCACTTTTAAAGATGCAATTGAAAAAGAAGAGGTGCAAGTCATGGATACAGCTGCATTGGCAATGGCTAAAGAAAATAATATGCCAATGATGGTCTTCAAGCTTTTTGATAATGAAAACTTACAAAAAGCAGTCAATGGGCAAGATATTGGCACTTATGTAAGCAATGAAGTTGAAACAGTTTTTGCTTAATATGTTTAACTGAATATGAAACCACTCCCACGACCTTACGGTCGGGGATTTAAGGGAGGAAAATTAAGCTGAAGTCCTGGCTAAAAGCCAGGGCTTTTTATTCTAGTTTGAACAACAATTTATAAGTCTGTCTACGAACCAATTGCACAAAAGGTGTTGTGAATTCTGCGCACAAAAGATATTGTAGGTTCTTAGAATTTATATGGTTCCACAGTTTACAAACTAGAGCGAAGCTTACATAATAGATTCAAATAGTATCAATAATTAATATCTCTTATGTCAGAAGCAACATTCGCTATCAATGGTTTTGGAAGAATTGGTCGAGCTACTTTTAGAATTTGGTGGAAAAATCATCAAAAAAATTTAGACCTAGTTGCCATTAATACCTCAGGCTCAATGCCATTAAAAGACTGGGTTCATTTAATGAAATACGATACTAACTATGGCCATTTTGATCCAGGAATTACTTTTGAGGAAAAACAATCAAATAAGGAAGTAAGTGATGAAAATCCTGTTTTGGGCACTGTTACTATTGGCAGCAAAAAAATAATTTTTACAGCTCAACGTGACCCAAAAAAACTTCCCTGGAAAAAATATGGGGTTAACTTAGTTTTGGAATCAACTGGAATTTTTAGAAATAAAGAAGATGCTAGCCGACATCTTGCTGCTGGCGCACAAAAGGTCTTAATTACTGCTTCAGGTAAAGGCGAGGGGATTAATACTAGCGTCTTAGGTGTTAATAATTTGGATAAAAACCAGACTATTTTTTCCAATGCTTCTTGCACCACCAACTGCGTTTCACCAGTGGCGCACATCATGCATCAAACCTTTGGAGTAAAAAAAGCCGCTTTAACTACCATTCATTCCTATACTGATAATCAAAATATTTTAGACAATTCTCACCGCAAAGATATACGGCGAGCCAGAGCAGCTGCTCTTAATTTAATTCCAACCACAACCGGCGCTGCAAAAGCCACCACTCAAATTATCCCTGAGCTTAAAGGTCTTTTTGACGGAATGGCAATTCGTACTCCAACTTCAGTTGGTTCTATTTCTGATATGGTTTTTGTCACCGGTCGTCCAACCACTTTTGAGGAAGTTAATCAAACTTTTAAGCAGGCTGCAGCTGAAGAAAGGTGGCAGAATATTTTAGCCGTAACCGAAGAACCTCTTGTTTCTTCTGATATTGTTGGCCGCTGCGAATCATCAATTGTTGATTTAGGCTTGACACAAGTGATCGGAGGAGATCTGGTGAAAGTTGTGAGTTGGTATGACAATGAATGGGGCTACTGCCATCGACTACTTGAGCAATTAGTGGCTCTTCGCTAGATACACAAGAACAAACTAAATTATGCCATCAACCACTCATCTAGTTCTAAAATTAAAGCTAGTGCTAAAATTAAAGCTATGACTAAAATTATTCATACTGCTGATGTCCATCTGACTAATTCTAATGATGAACGCTGGCAGGCTTTAGTCCAAGTATTAAAGTTGGCCAAAAAAGAAAAAGCTGATGTGGTTACAATTAGCGGCGATCTTTTTGATACTGATTTTAGTGCTACAAAATATCGTGCTCAGCTGCGCTCCCTTTTTTCCAATAATGGCTTTCCTATTATTATTATTCCAGGCAATCATGATCAAAAATCATTTTCACAAAACACTTTTTTCGGAGACGAGGCTAACATATTAGATAAAAGTAAAACAAAATTTTCTTTAGAGAAAACTGACATTTATGGACTACCATTTGAACCTCTGAGCTCAGACCAAATTTTCCAAAAAATTAATGAACTTAACCAAGAACTAGATTTAGAAAAAACTAATGTTTTATTATTTCATGGCGAACTACTAGATCAATTTTTTTGTGAAGATGATTTTGGCCAAGAAGGAAATCGGCGCTACATGCCTCTTAAGCTTAACTTTTTTGCTGAAACCAATTTTGACTATGTTCTAGCAGGGCATTTCCATCGTAGCTTTACCTTACAACCATTGCCCAACTCCAGACTTAAAAACGGGGGATGGTTTGTTTACCCCGGCTCTCCGATCTCAGTTACAAAAAAAGAGTTAGGTCAAAGATCTGTAGCCATTATTAAAACTGGTCAGAAACCACAAGAAAAAACAATTGCTTCTAATTATTATCAACAACTAGATTTTAGATTTACGCCAGGTGAAGAAAAAAAACAGCTAAAATTATTAGAAAAAGAAGTAAAAAAAGCTGAAAAAAACTGCAAAATTTTATTAGTAGCAACTGGCTATATTGATGGTAGTAACGGGGAATTTAATTCAACCATTTTAAATAATGAATTAAAAAAACTTGCAAAAAAATACAGTGTTATAGAAGTTGACAATCAAGTAGTTGATATTGAATCAATCTTTAATGATGCTTTATTTAAAACTTTCAAAAAAAAACTAGCTAAATTTACCAATAAACGAGAAGAGCAACAGTTAGAACAAACTCTAATTAACGCCATGATGGAATTCCAAGGAAAATAACGTGAAACTAAATCATTTATTTTTAAAATCATACGGACCTCTTTCTGACCACGATTATTTATTCAAACCTGGTTTTAACTTAGTTTTCGGTAAAAACGAAAAGGGGAAAAGTCTTAGCCTTGATGCCTTGGTCAAATTGCTAGTTGGAAAGGCTAGTAAAAAATTTGAAGAAATTGATCGAGTAGAGGCTCTACCACAACAATTTGGTGGCTTTCTAGAATTAGAATATCAATCTAATAATCAAACTAAACAAATCAAGCTACAGGGAGAGGGGAACTTAGCAAGTTTAATCAACATATCTCCTCAAGACTGTCAAAATATATTTATCATTCGCAACAGCGACCTTTCTATTGGACGTGATATTAGCCAAGAACAGAATTACTACACCAACTTAACTGATAAACTCACTGGCTTGAAAACAGAACAAATTAAGCAGTTGAAAGATATTATTTTAGATCAGGCCAGTTTAACTGACAAAACCCACAAATTTAGCAATACAGAAAATAAGCAAAAGCTTGCCAACAGAATTAAAAAAGCCCTGGAGTTAATTAGTCCGATTGGCTCCATTCAAGAATTGTTGGACAAAAACCAAGAAGAACATTGGTCAAAATTAATCGAAAATCGAGCTAGATTGAAACTTAATTTAAAAAAAACCGAGAAAAAAATTGCGCAATTGAATGTTGCGAGAAAAAGAGAAGAGTACGCTACTTTGAAAAAAAATTTGGAACAATTAATCAAAGTAAGGAATAAGCTTAAAAAACTAAAAAAAATTAATTTAAGAGATTTGAGAGCTTGGGAAAAACACGAAAACAATTTAGAAAACTGGTTTGAGCGAAAAAAAGAATACCAAACTGAATTCAAGCAATTACAAAAAGAGCGCAAGCAGGCTCAAAAGAAGCAGAAAAAATTAGTTCAAGAGCAAGAGAAGTTAGCCAAACGCTATCAAGAAATTGATTCGGCACATCTCCCAGAACTAGAAAAAATAAAAAATAAAAAATCTAATCTAGCTGAGATTAAAACTATGAAAAAAAATTGGCTGCTTAGCGGAGGAGTCAGCTTAATCATTACTCTTTTTGCCTTGACTGCCTCTCTTTCCAATTCAAATTTGATCGTTAATTTAATACTTATGTTAGGAACAGTTGGCACTCTCTTTTCTCTATTGAAGCTTTACACACTTAATAAATCTCAAGCTCAATTTGAGTCAAGTTGGAAACAATTCAAACTTAATTTAAGTAAGTTTGAAATCAGTGGTAAAAGCATTAAACAAGTATCTGCTCAAATTCAAAAAATTATTGAACAATATGACCAAAATAAATCTGCTCTTACTGATGAAACAGCTGATCTTAAGCGGCTGATCAATCAGCAAGATAAGGTAAAAAACAAATTAGAACAAGTCAAAAGCAACTTAGATAAAATTAAAAGCAACATTGAGGAGTTACAGCAACAATCCGGAGTAAAAAAGGTCAAGAAATATAGTCAACAGCTTGTAGAAAAGCAAGGTTTAGAAACAATATTAAAGGGAAATCAAAAAAATTTGGGTGAAAGGCTAGGGGAAAAGCATCTGGGCTTAATGGGGCAGATAGAGGTTTGGAGTAAAAAAATTAAACAACTAGCCCACTATCAAGATCAAGCAATAGCTTTTAAATTTAGTGAAAAGAAGTTAGATGAAACCCAGCAGGATCGACAAAAAATTATCCAGAATTTGGATAAATTAACTTTGAGCACTGAAAACATCAAAGAACAGCTCAAACTAATTAAACAAGGAGCGCAAAAAATTTTACTTAGTCATCAGGATTTTGCTTTAGAGAGTTTGGCTGACTTGCTTTATCTAAAACAACTAATTGAACAATTTATTGGCCAGCATCAAACAAATAAAAAAAGAGCTTTGCAGGTAATTGAACTATTATCAGCAATCGAAGCCGAGGAAAAAGAAAAGATTTCCAGCCTATTCGGAGTTAACAGTCTGATTAGTCAATTTTTTAGCCAAATTACCGACAACGCCTACAAGGAAGTAAGATTTAATCAGGAAACTCAAGCAGTGGAAGTTATTAGCAACAGCAAAGAAACCTTGCAGCCAGGCAAACTGTCTGCTGGTACTTATGATCAGCTGTATTTTGCTATCAGACTGGGGCTTGCTAAAAAATTGCTTAAAGATGAGCCAGGCTTTTTAATTATGGACGATCCTTTTATTAAATCTGATCAAGGTAGGTTAAACAAACAGCTCAAGACTCTACTAGAATTGGCTCAACAAAACTGGCAGATAATATATTTTTCAGCAAAAGATGAGGTAAAGGACCAACTTTCACAGCTAAATAAAAACCATCATTTAATTGAATTAGCATGATTCTTAAATAATAGTGGCAAGATCAGTCATTCCCTCAAACTTGATTTATTTTGAGCTATCAGCCCCTACATTCTAGAATGTGGGAAGAAAAAATTTAGGGCAAACACTATTTAGCGTTTGAGAAATCGAAACCCCGACCGTAAGGTCGCGGGAGTAGCTTCATAGATTGAACGTGTTATTTGTTATTAATTTGTTTGTTATATTTTCCTTTTTATTTAGGTCAACTGTTTCTCTACTAGAGTGGTCCAGAGTTTGATCCCCGAGTTAATAACATCATCATTAAATCGATAATCTAGACTATGCACTCTGGTCCCAGTCCCAGTTCCTAGACTGATATAACACCCTGGTACATGTTGCAGATAATGAGCAAAGTCATCAGATGTCATGACTTTAATATCCTTTTTTCTTATTTGATCACTTGGATGAAAAGATTCAAGCACATTCCAGACCTGTTCTACTAGCTGGGCATTGTTTATGACGGGCGGTGAGCGGTCAATAAATTCGTCAGTATACTGATTTTGTCTAGCTTGAGCATTGTTATGCCCAATTGTAGTAATTTGCTTCTTTAATGCTGTGATTTTATCTGGGGAAAAAGCTCTAATCGAGCCTTGGATGACTCCTTGGTCTGGGATGATATTAATGGCAGTTCCAATTTTAATCTTAGTGACAGCCAAGACCCAGTCTTCGGCTTCTAATTTTTTCAGCCTCAATTTCTCTAACTCTAGGGCTGTTTGGGCTATCGCTTGGACTGTACTAATGCCTTTGTCTGGATAAGCAGCATGGGCTGATTGTCCCCTAAATGTTAAATAAAATTGGGACTGTCCAGCAAGAAGAGGACCCTTTTTTACAGAGATGAGGTTTGATGGAAGATTGGGTACATTGTGTAAAGTAAAAATCTTTTGAACAGGATATTTGTCAAAAAGCCCAGCTTGGATTAGTTCCCTGGCCCCACTCTCTTCACCTCTACCCAGGCTTTCTTCGGCTGCTTGAAATATTAAAACTACTTTTCCTTGAAAATTTTTAGTTTTTGCTAAATATTTGGCGGCTCCTAACAGGATAGCAGTATGGCCGTCATGGCCACAAGCATGCATTATTTTCTCTGGGGAGACTTGTAAGGCATCGATTTCTGCTCGAATGGCTATTATAGAAGGATTGTTGTTTAAGGAAAGACTGGCGATTAAGCCTGTTTTAGTCAGAGTTCTGTCTAGCGAATATCCCCAATTTTCTAGCTTTTTTTCAATATACTTAGTAGTTTTGACTTCTTCAAAGCCAAGTTCAGGGATTTGGTGAAGCTGCTGTCTCCAGACAGCAGCTTCAGAGCTAATATCTCTCAAAAGGTTATTATCTAAAGCCATAACAAGATTATAGCAAAACCTAGGTTCTAGAATGTAGGGCCTTTAAATATTAATTAATCAGGTGTTATAATTCGCTACATGACAAAAAAGAAAACCCAAAATAAAACCAAAATAGATAATTCCGCTAAAAAAACTCAGCAGAAGCAACAGCAGCCCAAAGAAGCTGCCTATATTTCTGAAAATAGTACTATCAAAATTACTATTCCTTGGTCAAAAGTAAAACCAATCTACCAGCAAACATTAAAAAAGCAGGCAAAGAAACTTAAAATCGACGGTTTCAGAAAAGGGAAGGTTCCGCTCCACATTGCTGAAAAAAAACTAAATCAAGAAAGCTTGTTTCAGGCCACTCTGAGAAAACTTCTTCCAGAATACTATCAGCAAGCTATAAAAAAGCAAAAGAAAAAACCTCTCACAGCTCCCGAGTTTCAAGGCATCAGCATTAATAAAAATAATAACTGGGAAATTAAAGCTTATTTTGCAGAAAAACCAGAAATTGAATTGAGAAATTATAAAAAAGTGGTTAAAAAAGCAAAAAAACAAGCAGATGATTTAATAAAAAAAGCAGAAAAAGAAGAGGCTGATCTACAAAAAAAGAAAGAAAAAGATAGTAAAGCAAAGAAGAAAATTTCAACTAAAAAATCAGAAAAAAAGGATAAGAACCCTCAAAAGAAAACTGACTTATCTGCTGCTCAAAAAAAAGATATTACTATGCAGACTATTTTTCAAAAGCTAATTGGAGCAATAGAACCAAAAATTCCTGAACTATTGGTTAAACAACAGACTGAAAAAGAGTTGAGGAATCTTGAGCAAAAGCTTAAGCAACTAAAAATTGATATCAAAGATTACTTAAAGTCACAAAATTTAACACAACAACAGCTTGTTTCACGCTTGGCTTTTTCAAGTCTTAACCAACTTCAAGTCGAATTTTTGTTAGAAAAAATAGCTCAAGAAAATAATATTAAAGCTAAACAAAAAGAAATTGATAAAAAAATTGAATCAATCGGAGATAAAAAAGTCCAAGAATTAATGAGAAAGGGCGATCATTATCAGAACTATTTGCGATCAATTATTGTAAAACAAAAAGTAATTGATTATTTGCTTCAAGTTTAGGCTATTCTTTAAAAAAGTAAACAGTTGACATCTCTAAAATATTCTTCACTTATTAAATAATTGAAGTGTATAATCGTTGTAAATAAATAGATGTTTGTTTCTTAGGTTGATAATATCAAATTTATATCTTATAATATATATTTATAAATGAATTCTTTTGGCTCTAAAGCTACCAGAAGTAAACAAAGTTCTCAGTCTAAGAACCAGTCTTTAGCACGTGCTATGGCTGAAACTGAGAAAAGAAGAGTAGGACAAAGGGTTGATCAAAATTTTAGAACAAATAAACAGTCTAAATTAAAGGAAACTCCTCTTAAGCCAAACCAAACAGCCAAATTTCAGGCTGATCAGCTCAAGCAAAAAGAACAAGAATTTAAAAAAAGACAATTAAGAGAACGCCTTCATAAAAAAGTTAACCCCGTTGAACAAACTGATATATTTAACCAACGCAAAGAAAATGTAAAACGAGAGATTGAGCAAATTCGTATTGAATTAGAAAAGCTATCAAAAGAAATTGCTAAGTTTCACAAAGAAGTTGATATCACGCTCCAAAAAAGAACCCCAGACCCAGGTATGGAGGGAACCTACTACAAAAACTTTTTCGAAAAACTGAAAGCCTTTATTATTTTACTAAGACAAAGAGTTCGCAGTGCCAGAACTTGGGTTAGGCAAGCACAGATTAAGAAAAAGAAGAGAAAATATCGCCGTGGTCTAGATTTTGGTGGTAATGAAGCTAAAGCCAGTCACGACATGCTTCACCATGAACGTTACAACGCATATAGCGGAGCATAAATCTAGCAACTGAATTCCATTGAGATGAAAAAAGAGTAAAGGGTGGGCAGTGCTGGATTTGAACCAGCGACCTTCACAATGTCACTGTGACACTCTAACCAACTGAGCTAACTGCCCTTAATATTAAATTGTTAAATCATTTTTAGAACTGTTATTATAAACGTTTATTTGATCCTCCACAATCAGGAAATCAATGATATAATTGGCGTTCAACACAAAACATTAAAACACAAAAGAATAATAATTAACTGAACATTTGTGAGTAGAAGACACTACAGAAAAAGAAATAGAAATAGCTTTAAATCTAATAGTCAAATTAGATATCCCAAAGTTAGGGTAATTGACGAAGACGGGAGCATGATTGATGTGATGTCATCGCGGCAGGCTTACAACCTCGCACAAAAAAAGGGTAAGGATTTGGTTTTAATCACTGGTCGAGCAAAGCCCCCAGTAGTTAAAATTATTAAAATATCAAAACACAAATATCAATTACAACAAAAAAGAGCCAAAGCTAGAAAAAGCAATCGTAGCCAACAAACAAAAGAAGTTCGTTTTTCCATGTTTATGGGAGATGGTGACTTGAAAGCTAGAACCAATCGAGTTAAACGATTTTTAAAAGATGGCGACAAAGTCAGAATGACATTACTGTTTAAAGGCAGACAAATAACTAAGAAAAGGTTTGCTTACGACTTATTTGCAGACGTAATCAAAGAGGTTGCAGAATTAACAACTGTTGAAAATGAGCCAAAAATACAAGGCAGAAAATTAGTAGCTTTGCTTAGACCAAATTAAATAAAATTTAAAACAGCTCAAACATAAAAGGAGTACTAAATATGAAAAGATATAAACGCAAGAAAAAGACAGTCTTTCACGATCGATTTGTCATTAAAAAAAGCGGAAAAGTTTTAAGACGCAAACAGAACTCAAGACACTTACGCCGAAAAAAGAGTAAAAAAGCCCGCCGAACTTATCGACAGTATGTTAAGGTTACAGGCAAAATGGCTAAAAAAATTAAACAGATGGCTGGCTTAGCATAAGAAAGGATTATTATGGCAAGAAGTAAAACCGGAACCGTCCGTAGAAAAAAACACAAAAAAGTACTCAAACGAGCTAAAGGCTTTAAAGGAACTAACAGCCGTTTATTCAAACGCGCTCATGAAGCTGTTTTGCATGCTGGTCAATATGCTTACAACGGCCGCAAGTTACGCAAAAGAGACATGCGCAAACTATGGATCATGAGAATTAATGCTGCTTTAAAATCTATCGAAGCTCCAGTTAATTATTCTCGCTTTATTCATCAACTAAAAGAAAACGAAGTAAAAATAAATCGCAAGATGCTAGCCGAGATGGCAGTAAATGATCTTGATGCTTTCAAACAAGTAGTTGAATTAGTGACTAAGTAAAACTATTTGACAAAAAAAACTATCAATTCAGTTACCAAAGAGAGTCATTACACTCATCAAAAATTTGTGTCATATCCACCGTGGAATAAAAAAACAACCAAACAAAAATTGGTTAGAACGATTTTTCTAAATTCAAGTATCGTTAAGGAAAAATGAATAAAACTCATCTAACTTAGGGACCCAAAACTATAATTATGCCCGAAATCTTGAATTACTTGCTCTCTTTCACCTTCATCGACCAAGGCCTCTTCAATGGCACCATCCAACGAAGCTAAAAAAATCTCTTTGATTCGTAACAATCTCTCATCAGAGACAGGTTCACTAAAAAAATATTGCCAGCTAGACCACCTGTTTCTAAAATGACTAGATTACCTCGCTCTATTTGAAAAGAGTATCTTCCTTTGGTTGGTTCTTGTTTTTCAATCTGTCTCTTTGCCTTCTCTCCTTCTGTTTTTGGGTCTGTACTTTGTTCGACTCCAATAAAATAAATCCTTTTTGTTTAATCAAATAATTAGCTACAGTAGTAATGTAATATTGCCATAACAGTAGTCAAAAGATGGCTTAATTTAAGTTAAGCCCAAAAGATATGGGTAGGCTATAATCTATTTAAACAAACATTTATATAAACTAAAGATAAAAATGGAAACTAATTTTAAGCGAAGACTAGCCACTCAGAAAAGAGAAGATAAAGAATATAGAACTTTTGGCGAAGAAAAATCAGGAGATGCGTGGAAATTTGCTAGTGGTGACTATAGCCAGGGAATCTTCCCCCAAGAGTTTGGGACTCCACATTTGACCGGACTAGAAAAACGGACTCCACGTAGACTAGAACAAGTTGAAAATCTTATTGGCATTGAACAAAGTTTAGGCAAAATGATGGAACAACTTATTAACGAATCAGAAAAAAGGCCTTTAATCTTCTTTGACTTTGGCGGAGGAATCGGTCTTAGTTGGTGCAGACTAGCGCTACAGTTTCAGGACAGCATCAAAAAGGGCGATGTTAAATTTATAGTCTCTAATATTGAACAGGGCTTTAGCCCAGTTAAAGCAGCAGAGCTCAGACTGCCTGAATCGGAACAAAAAATTGTTGCTCAGGCAGTTGATGCAGGCTTAGTCACTTATATTGAAGCCGAGCTTCTAGGTAATGATACTAAGGAAGCCAACTCCCTGCGCCAATATAAGCTCGGGCCTGACAGTTCAACTCCCCTTATAGCTAACACAGATTTAATTCATGCTCGAATGTCATTAATTCACACCGAGATACCTGAATTTCACTATCTAAGACTATTAGAGTTATTAAGTGATTGCGGCATCTTTATTGATAGCAGTTTGTCGAAAAACAGCCCTGCCCCTCCTAATCCAGAAAATAAAACCATGCAAAGACATAAAAATCAATTGATGGCAGCAGCCCAACAGTACGTCATGGAAAATCTTGATCTTACTCAAGTCTCAGCGGTAGAAGCAGGACCAAGAAAAGACCAAAAAATAGCAGCTAACGTCTTAAAGAAAAACTCAACAGAAGCACCCGATGTTTGGGCTTGAGTCAGCTGAAATAATTAATTTACCACGGGATTACTCCCGTGGATTTGATGCAGTGCAAACTTAAGCTTGTCCAAATTTTGGCATAATTATAGTTTTGGGTCCCTAAATATGGTATATTTAGCCTAACTATCAATTAATTTCAATAATTAAGAAAAAGTTAAGGTAATAATATCAAAAAAAGCGACTTCTTAGATACGCAAAATGTTGGTTGCTCAATACTACCAAGAAAGGGATTAGGTGTGGTAAACAGAGATATTGGTGCAAAGATTGCAAAACAAAATTTAAGTTAACTTGTAAAACTATTAAACAATGTAAAAAAAAGAAAAGTAGGTAACGTATTTAAAAACCTGGCTTTTACTCTTACTTTTACTGCCTGCACTTTAACTGGTAAAATAACAATCAATTTTAGTTAGAAAAAAATATGAACATTCAAACCCTTAGTCAAAACATCAAACAAATCAAATCTCAACTTCAGCAAGAAAATTCAAGCAATCAGAATTTAAAAACCAAGTATCTAGGAAAAAAGGGCTTGTTTAATCAGCTTGCTAGTCAAATCAAAGATCTCTCCCCAGCAGAAAAACCAGAAGCAGGAAAAATGCTTAATCAGCTTAAAACAGAAATTGAACAGTATTTAAGCCAGTCGAAACAAAATGCAGATTTAAAACAGAAAAAAATTGATTTAACTATGCCGGCCAGTAAAACTAAAGCCGGCCACACCCACCCAATTACCCAGGCCATGGCGGAAATTACTGATATTTTTAAAAGAATCGGTTTTACCCGAGTCAGATACCCTGAAGTAGATTGGGATTGGTATGCTTTTGAAAGTCTTAATATGCCTCAGGATCATCCTGCCAGAGACGAATGGGAAACCTTTTTTGTTGACGCTGATCAACATCCAAAAAAAGGCAAAATGGTACTTATCCCACACACTTCAAACGGCCAAGTGAGAGAAATGGAGAGATTAGGAGAGCCGCCAATCAGAATGATCAACATTGCTCGCTGCGATCGCAGACAGCAAGATGCAACTCATACTCAAGTGTTTCACCAGTTTGAAGGTTTGGTGGTAGATAAAGGTATTAATATTCAGCACCTCAAAGGAACTATTGATCATTTTGCCAAGGAGTTTTATGGGCCAAATGCTAAAAGCCGTATCAGACCATTTCATTTCAAATTTACTGAACCATCATTTGAAGTTGATTTTAGTTGTCATATTTGCGGAGGAACTGGGTTTGTTAAAGACGAAAACGGTCAAAAAAAAGAATGCAAATTCTGTAAGTCAGGTTGGCACGAAGTTGGCGGAGCTGGCATGGTTCATCCCAACGTGCTCAAAGCTGGTGGGATTGACCCTGAAAAATACACTGGTTTTGCTTTTGGCTGGGGTGTGGAAAGAACTTACACCTTGCGTGAGGGTCTGAATATTGATGACATCCGCTTGCTATATAGCGCTGATCTCAACTTTTTAGAACAATTTTAGTAATTATTAGTAAACCTTGACCTAAAATATGAACATTCTTATTCCACATAAATGGCTTTTGGACCATTTAGAAACTGATGCCACTCCAGAGCAAATTCAAAAATATTTATCATTGTCCGGACCAAGTGTTGAACGCATTTATGATCGAGAAGGGGACCGGGTCTACGACATTGAAGTAACGACTAATCGAGTTGATAGCATGAGTGTGCGTGGCATTGCGCGCGAAGCAGCTGTTATTTTGAAAAGAGCTGGAATTAAAGCAGCACTAAAACCTGCTAAATTGCCTTCAATCAAGCCAACTACAAAGACGTTCAAACCAACTGCAGAGACAATCAAGCCAACTGCAAAAAATCTGCCTTTACCTAAAATAGTAAATAGTCCAGATTTATGCAACCGAATATTAGCTGTAGTTTTGCACGGGGTTGAGGCTAGTCCCACTCCTGATTGGATGACAACTAGACTAAAACAAGTTGAACAAAATATTCACAATAGCATGGTTGATATCACTAACTATATAACTCATGACTTAGGTCATCCTTGCCACGCTTTTGATTATGACAAAATTATGGCCAAAGGTGGTAAAATTATTGTCAAAGAAGCTAAAGCAGGCAAAAAATTTGTAACTCTAGATGAAGAAAAGTATCAAACTTTAGGTGGAGAAATTGTTTTTGAAAACCAAGCAGGTGAAATTATTGATTTGCCAGCAGTAAAAGGCACAAAAAATACTAGTGTTAGCAATAGCACAAAAAACATTTTGTTGTGGATTGAAAATTTAGATGCTAAAAAAGTTCGTTTTGCTTCTATGAGCCATGCTATTCGCACTGTTGCTGCTCAACTTAATGAAAAAAATGTTGACCCGCATTTGGGTAAAAGCGCGATGCTAAAAGGAATTGAGCTTTATCAGCAATTAACTGGCGCTAAAATGGCTAGTGAACTTTATGACGAATTCCCTCACAAAGTAAAATTAGAGCCGGTGACAATTACTCATAACAAAATTTACAATTATTTAGGAGTCGAGTTAAAAGCTGAGGAAATTAAAACTATTTTAACTGATTTAGGCTGCAAGGTTGAAGTGAAAGAGGGCGATGGTACTAAATATGATGGTACTCAATATGTAGTTCAGCCTCCAACCTTCCGCCAAGATTTACAAATTCCAGCTGACATTGTTGAAGAAATTGCTCGAATTTATGGCTATCACAACTTGCCAAGCACCCTGATGACTGGACCTATTCCGATCCATAAACCAACCGATGCTGATTTTACTTCAGAAGATGAAATGAAAAACTTTTTAGCTAATATTGGTTGGCAGGAAATTTACACCTATTCAGCTGTTAGTCAGGAAGTAGCCCTACAATCAGTCCATGACATAGAAAAACACTTAAAACTACTTAACCCCTTAACTGAGGATCACGTCTACCTTCGGCGCAGTTTGATTCCATCACTTAGTCAAGCAATTAAGGCTAATCCGCAACGAAAAAATCTATCTGTTTTTGAATTAACTAGCACTTATCAGCCTCAAGCAGGAAAGCTACCAAGCCAAGATTTGAAATTAGGTTTAGTCAGCAGTAATAATTATCGTGATTTTAGGAGAGACGTCGAGGCTTTACTTAGTCAGTTCTATATTGAAGAAGTAATAGTAGGAGAAGAGCAAAAACCTGAAAGTGATTTTTATCAACAACAAGCACCGCTTTTAGTCAAGGCAGAAGATGAACAAATGGTAGAGCTAGGGGCAATCTATCTTTTACAAAATGGTTTGCTGGGTGCCCAGCTCGATTATCAGACACTGCTAAAACTAGCTAGAAAATATCCTCATTATCAAGCGCGGACAAAAACCAGCACAATTATTGAGGATCTTACTTTCACACTTAAACCAAACAGTAAAATTGGCAGGGTGATAAGCTCTATGGCTAAAGCGCATGAATTAATTAAAAGGGTAGAGCTGAAGGATTCTTATCAACAAAATTACACCTTCACTCTTTGCTATCAACACCCTCAAAAAAATCTATCAACTGAAGATGTTCAGCCTGTTCGTAAAAAAGTAGTAGCAACGGTCAAAAATAATCATGACGGTGAGTTAGTTGGTGAGCTAAAATAAAAGCTGCTAAGATCAGCCTGTTTATTAGCTTGAGAAGAGGGAAGCGTTACAATGTGGCTAATGGCAAAAATTTTAACTAAGCTCCAAAATTGGCTGTTAGCTATTCTTGTTTTTGTCATTCCTGCCAATCTTTTTTACAAAATCTCAGAACAGAGTGCTTATGTTGACGGCTTATTAGTTGATTATTTAATTCCCAAAATTTATTTGCAAGACTTGCTAATTTTGTTATTGCTGGTTGTTGCTTTGGTCAAACTGATTGCACAAAAAAAATTAAATAAATTTTGCCAAAAAATTATTGATGTTGTTAAAAAACATCGATTGTTACTGATTATTATTTTGTTATTTTTTTTCAGACAATTTTTTACTGCCAATTATATTGCCGCTATCTGGTTTTTTCTTAAATTAGCACTGCTAGCAATTTTCTTTTTATGGCTCAAAAGCAGCTACTTTATTAAAAAAAATAAGTATATTTTTTGGGCGCTAGTTTCTAGTCTAATTTTTCAAGCTTTGCTGGCCGGCTACCAATTAATTGCACAAAAACAATTATTTGGTTATTTATTTCTGGGAGAACCCAATTTGCAACAAAGTTTTGCTTTAGCTGAAGGCAGTTTGGGCGGAAACTTGATTACACT
>JAYEJP010000092.1:0-5670 GCA_034660615.1 Patescibacteria group bacterium | reverse complement strand
CCATTAATAATTGGCTGGCTTGGACAAAAAAGCACACATCCTTCAATTACCCGTCGCAATTTCCTCAACCAAACCGCTTGCAAAATGGTTAAAACCAATTTATTAACTGGGGTTGGGTTAAATAATTTTACCGTTCATTTGGAAAAATGTTCTCCTAGTTTGGAAACTGTTAGATTTGTTCAGCCAGCGCACAATTTTATACTATTGTGGACCGCTGAAACAGGTATTTTGGGGATTTTACTACTCTTGTTAGCAACTAGCTTACTCATTAAAAACAAGCGCAACAAATCTCTCTTAAATCCATGCAACACATCCCTCTTAAATCTATTACTGATAATCGCTCCAATTTTGAGCTTTGATCATTATTTACTCACCATTTCTACTGGACAAATTATGCTATTAATAGCGCTTTTTTATAGCCAAAAAAAACAGAAGAATAGCTAAGTTAAGGTTTGGGCGAAAGGGACAAGATTGGTGTTGGTTCAACGGTTGGCTCAACGGTTGGTTCTGTTGTTGGAGTCGGCGCATTGGTTGGCTCTGGCGTAACTGTTGGCTCTGGCACATCCCAACTCTCTCCACCTGTTCCAATTCTAGCTTTATTGCTTTCTGCTTTTTCGCCTGAATGGCTGTAGGCTTTGACATAAAGCTCATAACGACCCTTTGAAAGTTTGATTTTACCTTCATACCAACTCTCTTCAATTGTCTCCCGTTTATCACCATTCACATATAGCTCAACTTTTTCTATACCCTCATTACTACCAGCATTAATCCTAATTAAAATATCTTCATGATCAAATTCTTCTTTATCTTTTGGAGCTTCTAATTTAACCGAGACTTCTTCCTGATTGCCGCAATATTCTGTGGGCACGCTATAGCGGGAATCATCTTGCGATTCAATCCATTGATTAATACCCTCCATCCACCGATTCTTATCATCCTCACTAATAGGATCGTTGCGGCGTAGATCTATTACCTCGCGTTCATCATAATCACCCCGAGCAATACGCGCCTCAGTAGCCAATTTATTTTCACCTTTACAAGCTTTAACTTTTTTATGAATCGGATCAGGCAAAGAGGGCAGAGTGCCTTTAATCACATAGTCTTTTTTGCTAGGAAACTCATCATGGCTAGGATAGCCTGATAAGGAATCAACTTCAACTTCTTCAATGTTGTCTGGCTTAACCCAAGCTGGAGCGTCATAACCAGCTTCCAAGGCTGCAAAAATAGTTTTGCGCCAAATTGGAGAGGCACCCGTGATACCAGAGGCAACTCGCGTCATTGGGCTGTTATCATTGTTGCCCACCCAAGTACCGACAATTACCTCCCGACTCCAACCAATTGTCCAGTTGTCACGCATATCATTGGTTGTTCCAGTTTTGACTGCAATTGGTTTTCCAGTATTGAGCAGAGAATTGGGTCCAAAAGCCATTAAACGGGCATTATTATCTGACAGGACATCATTAATTAAAAAAGCTTCAGCTTTAGAAAAAATGCGCCTACCTTCAACTGACTGAAATTGATAAATCTGGTTGCCGTTGCGATCCTCAACTTTCAAAATTGAAACAGGCTCAACTTTTTTACCCTCATTAGCAAAAGCGCTATAAGCTGTGACTGTGTCGAGCAAACGAACCTCACCACCCCCTAAAGTTAGAGCAAAACCAAACCGCTTCAAATTTTCCTCAGTCGGTTTCAAGCTTTTAAAACCCATGTCATAAGCCAATTCCATGAAATTCTCAATACCCACCAAAGCCAAAGATTTAACCGCTGGTACGTTCAAAGAACTGCCTAGAGAATTTCTAACACTGACCGGACCACGGTATTTACCATCATAGTTGCGTGGAGTATAGACTTTTTCCCGCTCATTGCGTCTAAAGTCAGTGCGCACGTCAACCAACATTGTGGCTGGCGTATAACCTTTTCTAAATAAAGCTAGATAGGTAACAGGCTTAATTGAAGAACCTGGCTGCCTCAATCCATCAGCTACCACATTAAACTGGCCGCCTTTTTCCTGACTAAAATAGTCACAACTACCCACCATGGAAATAATTTCACCAGTTCTAGGATCCATGATCAACGACGCGCCATTAGAAATATCATAGTCTTCAATCTCTTCAACTTCTTCTGTCACAATTTGCTGAGCTTTATCATGCAATTCTAAATCCAAAGTAGTGGTAACGCGTAAACCGCCCCGCTCAACTAAATCCTCTCCATACATCTCTGTTAATTTCTCTTTGACATACATCACGAAATGTGGGGCTTTGATTTCCAAAGAACCACGCTCAAATTCCATTTCTTCCAAATCATCAATAGCTTGATCGCAAGTATCAGCTGTAATGTAATTATCTTCCTCCATTCTGCGCAAGACACCTTTAGCCCTCATCTGCCACAATGGCTGGCCGTCTTCATCAGTTTTGCCACTAAAAGGAGAGTAAGAACTAGGTCGCTGGGGCAGTCCTGCTAAAAAAGCAGCTTCAGTCAAAGTTAAATCGGAAACAGATTTATTAAAGTAAAGTTCAGCTGCGGCACCTACCCCCCAAGCGGTTCCACCATAAGGTGCCTCGTTCAGATACATTTCCAAGATCTCATCCTTACCAAAGGTCCTTTCAATTTGAATGGATAAGACTAATTCCTTAAATTTGCGCGAAATAGTGCGCTCATTAGTAAGCAGCACGTTTTTCACCAATTGCTGAGTAAGGGTAGAACCACCAACCAACCGTCTGCGGAAAACCACGTTATAGGGAATACGCAAAACAGTGAGGAAATCAAAGCCTCCATGCTTATAAAATTCTTTATCTTCAACTGCAATCGTAGCTTGCCTTAAATAGTCAGGCATTTGTTCCAAGCTCACTGGCACTCGCCGCTCTTCATCAAACAGGTCATAAAGAAGCTTGCCTGTACGATCAAAAATCTTAGTACTAAAACCCTCGCGTCGCACTATTTGTCCAGGCTTAGGAAGGTCTTTTGAGTAATAAGCAAACAAAGCAAAAAATGACACAATCGCTAAAACCGCCATAAAAAAGAGCGCAATAGCACCAAACCGAATCAATTGTGCCCGTCTTAGTTTTAGTTGTGACTCAGTCATACGACGATTTCTCTTTTTTACCATATTAGAAAATTGTATTTCTGTAATTCTTGAACAAGCTTTTTTTCCAGTTCTTACCTCAATTTTATAACAAACCTGCTGATAAAATATTTTTAGCTTTTCGCATAAACGCTCTATGAACTTTTTCAACTGTCGCTTAATTTGACTCAAATTTATTTCCATAAGCAAAATCCATTATACTAAATTTAGGTTAAGTTGCGAAAAGGATCAATTTAAACTTTGGGGTTAAGTAAAGTTTTGCGACCCAATCAACCTATCCCTCATTCTGATTTATTCCCCACAGTAAGCTCGCGGGGTACAATCAGAATGTACAATCAGAATTAAGATTTAAACAAAAACTAAACAAAAACCCTATTGGGCCTGATGAAGCCACTCCCGCGACCTTACCATCGGGGTTTCGGCTTCTCAAACGCTAAAACGCTAAAACGCGTTTGCCCCAAATTTTTTTTCTTACAAAAAAGTTTAGTGGAGTACTCCATCCCCAAACGACCTTACGGTCGGGGATTTAAGGGAGGAAGGTTAAAAATGCTAGCTAAACTAAGCCAAAACTAAAAATTTCGTTAGAACCAACCTCAAACTACAGTTGCTCTCTTAAAGCTGGCTGAAAAATCGTCACAAAACAAAAAATTTGACATTAACTGCGACTGAGATTAGATTAATGCTGATGCAGTTCAGTCAGCAACTGGATCAATGTGGAATCCTTATCTTGCTTACCAAATTAAAAAAATGATTGAGAAAAAAGAATCATGACCAATTTTAAAACGAAACTAGATCAACGAGTTAAGGCAGTTAAGAGCTGCGTCTGCATTGGCTTGGATCCAACTTTATCCCGCATTCCAGCTAGTCTTCAAGCTAAGTATAACCAAACTGAAGAAATAATATTTCAGTTTAACCGTCAGTTGATTGAAACGACTCACGACTTAGTCTGTGCTTACAAACCTAATATTGCTTTTTATGAAGCTCAAGGTACTGCTGGCTGGCAGGCTCTGGAAAAAACTATCCAATATATCAGACAAATCGATCCAAACATCTTGGTTGTTCTTGACGCTAAAAGAGCCGACATTGGTCATACTAATAGTGTTTATGTCCAAGCTCTGTTTGAGCAACTGCAAGTAGATGCTGTTACTATTCATCCTTATTTGGGACAAGAAGCTCTCCGACCATTTCTTCAAAAAACTGACAAAGGGCTTATTATCTTGTGCCGTACTTCTAATCCAGGAGCTGGTGAGTTCCAGGATTTAACAGTCAACTCACCCTTGGGCACCGTTCCTTTATATCAACATCTAGCTTACCAAGTCACAAATTACTGGAACCAAAATAATAATTGCGCTTTGGTGGTCGGAGCCACTTATCCTCAAGAGTTAACTCAAGTCAGACAGATAGCCGGCGACTTGCCTTTTCTTATTCCCGGCATTGGAGCCCAAGGAGGAGAAGTTGAAACAACAGTCAAAGCCGGCCAAAATAAACAGGGCAGAGGGATGATTATTAACTCTTCCCGTAGTATTATTTTTGCCAGTCACAACTCTGATTTTGCTCAAGCCGCCCGCCAAAAAACCCTGGAACTTAAAAATCTAATTAATCAATATCGATTAAACTAGGAGAACCTTATGTCAAACTCAAACTACATTGCTCAGAAAACAGCTGAGCTTTTATTAGATATAGGTGCCATCACGCTTAAACCAAATCAACCCTTTGAGTTCACCTCCGGTATTAAGTCACCAATCTACATTGACAACCGCTTAACTATTTCTTTTCCTAAAACCAGACGAAAAATCGTTGGGTTCTATATTCAAAAACTTAAAAGTAAAATAGGTTTGGATCAAATTGAACTTTTGTCAGGCACCTCAACTGCTGCCATTCCTTGGGCCGCTTTTGTTTCACAGCAACTAGACTTACCTATGATCTACGTTCGTGGCAAAAAGAAAGGCCATGGTAAAGAAAACCAAATTGAAGGTCAAATCAAACCAGGTCAAAAAACTGTGATTATTGAGGATCATATCTCGACCGGAGGTAGTTTGCTGGAGAATTTATCCGCAGTCCGTCAGAAAAAAGGGGAGGTCGATTATGCCTTAGCCATAACTACCTTTCTATTCAAAGAAGCCACTAGAAAATTTAAAGAAAATAAAATTAAAGTCATCACCTTAACTGACTACAAAACCATTATCAATACTGCTGTCAATAAAGGCCTAATTAATCAAGCTAACAAAAAAACTGTATTAGAGTGGAACAAAAATCCTCACAGTTGGGGTTTTTGATGTTTTGCATCGCGAACATGTAAGATTTTTGCAAAAAACTAAAAAGTGGTAAAGTCTCATAAAGAATCCAGTTAATCAGGCTCTATTGCAAACAGTGGGGAAATGCTCTCTCTGGTAACTTGAGGGGTAAAAGTCGTCTGTAGGGTTTTTTGTATGATTGATTCATGCACAAAACTACTCTTTCAACCATTTTAGGCTTATCAAGATTTAGCATCATGAAGTGTCTTGAGTCACCACACAAGATCCTAATTCACGTCAAACCAAGAAGGAAAACTGGTGATTGCACCAACTGCGGCAAAAGAAGCAGCTCTA
>JAYEJP010000091.1:3840-10342 GCA_034660615.1 Patescibacteria group bacterium | reverse complement strand
TTGAGTATCGTATCACCAATGGTTATACCGAAGGCATGCACACTAAATTCAAGCTTCTCAAGAGGCTTGGCTATGGATTTAAAGACAAGGAGGTTTACATTCGAAAAATGGCGCTTTCCTGTTTGCCGCTAACAGTTTTTTTACCCCACTGTTTGCAATAGAGCCAACTTGGTATGGCTTAGTGCCAATTACAGTTGCATGCCAAATACGGTCGCCAGGCTGCACCTGTGTTACTTTTCCCTTTTGATATAAGCCAAAGGCTTTTTCTAGGGTTGGTCTATCTGTACCGAATTTGATATCTTCTAGCGTAAAAAATATATCTGACATAAGTAGTTCCTTTACTGCATAGTATAATTGATACTATAACAAAAATGAACATTGCTGGTTTTTGCTTAGGAGGCACCCGAAGGTTATTGTATAAACTGTGTTGTGTCAGTAGCTGTTACATTCTTTTTGAAAACAATCTCAATCATTACTTAAAGCTGATTAAGCATGAGCAACCAGATGCTGTTCTGGGATTGGGGACATATGCTGGAAAGGACCATAAAAAAATCAGAGTCGAGACCAGATTCACTAATAAGTTTAGAAATGATTACATTGATGGTGATTCAGAAAGAGTTATTGCAGCAGAACCATTTTTTGAAGCTTCTGACGAAATGAAGCTTGCTACAGCAGCAGGAAATTCGTGGTGTAATATGTTTAGTTACAAAATTACCACATTTATTCAAAATGCAGATCTTAAAACTAACTATACCTTTTTACATGTTCCCAAAAAAATGAAATGGTGGCAAGCGAAAGAAATTATTGATCAAACTTTAAGCTAAACAGGAGCTTCACAAACTAAATTCAGTAATAATTTTCTGTGCGTTCTCAAATTGACCTAAAAACACAAGATACTTCTTAAGCTCTTTTTTTGGAATCCATTTATAATTTTTTAATTCTGCTTGTTGTATAACAATAGAATTTTTATTTCCAATAAACTGAAAGACAAACTGATGTTTTTTTTGACCTTTGAATTTTTTAGTTATTTTTAATTCTTTAGGAAAGTCATATTGTTGAATATGCTTACTTTCACCAATCAGAGTTAGATCACTTCTTAGAATATTTGTTTCTTCTCGAATCTCTCTGTATGCTGCCTCAACAACAGATTCATTGACTTCTATACCTCCTCCAACAAACTTCCATTGATGAGAACCATACTGCTGTAGTTGAATAACTAAAAACTGATTATCTTTATCTACGATGATACAGTTAACTCCTTGACGATATTGCTTTTTTCTCATACAGGTAGTGTATCAGCAGTATTTACTTTCAGAGCTTCGTAATAGCTAGAATGTAAGTTAAAATGGCTTAAAACTCAAACCTACTTGAGGCAGAGTAGTGTGGTTCAAATCCCATTATCCCCCCCGCAATAATAAAAAAAACCCAAGAATGGGTCTTTTTTATTATATTATGTAAAGAAGTCGGATGAGAAGTCAAGCAAGCGAGTAAACAAATCGCGAATAAAACAAGGTTAATCATCTAGTTGTTTTCATGAGTTTACTGATAAACTATACCCATGCAAAAAAGGACTTTAGTATTGACCGCAATGGAAGAGGAGCTTAAGCCTTTTTTGCAAAAAGCAGAAATTAATTCAGAGGAGGAGAGGCTAAATATTAAAATTTGGCAGGGTAGTTTAGGCGGTAAAGAAGTGATTTTTGTCCTTACTGGTATTGGAAAAGTGAATGCAGCTCTAGCAATACAAAATCTTTTTAACCTTTATCCAATTGATCATGTTTTTAATGTGGGTGTGGCTGGGGGGATTGCTGATAAAGTGACCCTTGGGGATGTTTGTTTTGCTAATCAGGTTATCCAAAGCGATTTCGATGTTACCTGCTTAGGTTATGAAAAAGGTCATATCCCTCGTATGCCAACTAGTGTTTTTGAAGCTGTGGCAAAACAAAAAATACTGGAGGAGATGAAAGAGAAAATTAAATACAATCTTCATCTGGGTAGAATTATTTCTGCAGATCAATTTGTAACAGATCGGGCTGTTGTCTTAAAGCTAGGGCAAGAATTCAATGCCATTGCTAAAGACATGGAATCAGCGGCTATAGGTCATGCTTGCTATCTTAACAATACCCCCTTCACTATCATTCGTGGGATTTCTGATTCGTCTGGAAAAGATGCTGAACAGGAGTATGAGAACAATCTAGCATTAGCAGTCAATAATAGCATTGATGCTTTTATCAAATATTTTAAACTAATATGAAGGATACTTTTCAAGTAAAAATAGGTGCTTTAACCAGGAATTTGCCTATTATTAAGCTCCCTTCAAAAATTAAAATTGTTCTTTTTAATTCGATAAGTGACGTAGAGATTGTTGTAGAAGCAGCCAAAGAATTGGCCAAAAAAATAAATAATGAAGTTGAGGTTTTATTAACGCCTGAAGCAAAAAGTATTCCTCTAGCTTTTGAATTAGCTAGAATCACAAAATTGCCCTACGTAGTAGCCAGAAAATCAAAAAAACCTTATATGGGGGAAGCTTTGGAAGCTGAGGTGATATCAATAACCACTGGAGTTCCTCAAAAATTATACATCGATGAAAAAGATTTAAGTGTTTTAGAGGGTAAAAAGGTTGCTTTGGTTGATGATGTGGTTAGTACTGGCGCCACAGTTGAAGCTCTAAAGAAATTAGTAGCTAAAGCTGGTGGTCAGGTTGCACAAATTGTTGCTGTTTTTACAGAGGGAGATCAAGAAAAATGGCAAGATGCGACAAGATTGGGACACTTGCCTATTTTTAAATAATTCACACAAAAGATATAGAGAAAAATTAGAGAAGATCTTTTAATACTGCTATCTCGGCTTTTAAGTACTTAATTTTTGCTCTATTTATCCGCATGTATTTTGCTTAAAAATCACATTTTTAAAATATTTGTCTTAACTTAAATTAAAACACATATTTCAATTCCATGACCCGTAATATGTGAAATTGTTTGTTATCGCGACACAATCGATTAATCTTATTATTATTGCTTTTTATAGTAAAATAGAATACATTTGTAAAAATAAAAAGACTATGGATGAATGCGAAACTTGGGAGCAAGATTGCGCTCAAATAAAAAAACACAATAAAAAGCTCCTAGCTGAATTTTCTATTTGGCTCAATCAATTAGGATTAGCAAAAAAAACCAATGAAGCCCACTATGGCAATGTTGATTTTTATATTAATAATTTTTTACTTTATGAAGAAGCGGTGGCTGCTAAAGATGGAACTGACATGATAGGGATATTTCTTGGATATTGGTTTATCAGAAAAACCGTATGGGCTAGTGAATATTCGATAAAACGAAATATTACCAGTATCAAAAAATTTTATAAATTTATGTTAGAAAAAAATCTCATTACTACCAAGCAATTTGCTGAGCTCAAAAAAATCATTAAGGCGGAGCAATCAAATTGGCTAGGCATAGCAAAACGCAATAATGATCCAGATATAAACAGTATGGAAGAAATATGGGAATTTTAAGAATACTGATTGTCAAAATATTCAACCAACGACTTTTGCCATTCAAAACAAGTTTTTAAACCACAAAGTTTAACAAATGATTTAGCACAATCGGGATTAAATTTTACAAAATTAAGTAAAACCTCAGCTACTTCTCTCATAAATCCGCCCACTATTCCATCCGAATCATCAACTCCTTTGCATATTTTTTTATCAAGTCTAATAAGAAGTCCTACTAACAACACAGATGCTTGCTCACTCACTGGAAGCTTACTGATAATAGTTGACAATCGATTGCATCCTTCTGAGAGTGAATTTCCATTTTAAATAACATGCAATGCCAATGCCACTACATGCTTGCATAAAGTATTATTTTGTCCAAGATAGCAATTCCAATGACTACAATCATATCTTCGCGTCTCAACGGAAACACTATATGGTTTTGTTCCCTGAACAATTGCACTGTGCGAGTGAATGCCCTCTTCTACCTGGGCAACTTTGCCATTCTCATATAATTCAATAGCTCTTTCGAGCGTTGGTTTGTCGGTAGAAAACTTAATTGTATCGAGGATAAAGTCAGGAGAGTTCATCAGTTATTGTGCCCTAGTTATTGTTGAAAACAATTTTTCGAGATTGTTCCAAGTTAACAGGGAGTTTTCATTGCCATTACTTGTTTGTTCTCCAGCATAAATGACAAATCCATGTTTGGTTGTAGTTTCTGGAGAATTTTCCGTGAGGCCCCGCCAATACTTGAGCCCTTTGTAAAAATCTGGATTAAAAGTACCGCTCGATTTAATTTCAATTGGAATTTGTGTTAGTCCCTGATCGATGACTAAATCTACTTCTTTTCCATTGCTGTCTCTGAAGAAGAACAGCTTGCCTGGCAAGCCATGGTTTGAAAAGTGCTTCATGACTTCCATGATCATCATATTTTCGAATAATCCTCCCCGTAGATAGTGATTTTTTAATTGGTCTGGAGAGTTAATTCCCAATAGACGACAAGCTAAACCAGTATCAGTAAAGTAGATTTTTGGGCTTTTAATATATCGTTTGCCAAAGTTTTTGAAGTGAGGCTGTAGTCTAAATACTAAGTAGCTTGCTTCAAGAATGGAAATCCAATTTTCGATAGTTGTGACAGATACACCAGTGTCATTAGCCAGGGTAGTGAGATTGACAAGCTGGCCAACTCGACCGGCTAAGAGTGCAAAAAATTTCCTGAATTGGCTTAAATTGATAATATTACTGATTTGCTTGAGATCTCGTTCAGCATACGTAGCAATATATTGATCGTAATAACTAATAACTTCTGTATCATGTGAATAGAGAAATGGGTATGAACCTGTAAAAATTTGCTCATAAATAGTAGGTTTGAGTAATTTCTCTGCCTGCAATTCTTGGTTTGAGAGTGGGTATAGGGTGATGTAGGCAGCTCGACCAGCCAGCGACTGATTAATTTTTTCAGATAGAAGCAGATTTTCTGATCCGGAAATAATAAAGCTTCCTAGCTTCTTTGTTTCATCCACTGTTACCTGAATATATGAAAGAAGCTCTGGCACTCGCTGGACTTCATCAACAATGACTCGATCTTGGTTTTCTCTGATAAACGTAGCAGTATCATGCTCTACTTTTGCCAAAGTTTCTGGATTTTCTAAATTGTAATAGGCATAATCTGGAAACATTTCTCTCAGCAAGGTTGTTTTCCCAGATTGACGAGGTCCAGTCACCGCCAAAACAGGAAATTGAGTTTTAAGCTTGTTTATTCTGGTAGCAATATCTCTTATTATCATGATTTTATCATATACTTATTTATGTAATATTCAAGTATGAGTTTAATATCGCATAATGTATCACCACGTTGTTTTATGATAAATCGGAATAAGATTGCGATATTTCACAAAAATCTATTGTTGTTTTAATGCTTCGCAACATTGAAAATAGAGTTACACTGGCACTATAATTTTTGATTACCAGAGGTGAGTAGAGCGCGGTTAGAATCCCCCTCCCTTCGCAGCAATCGAAAAGTTCTGATAGACTCGTCCTTTTTATTAGTTTAGATTGATGGTCTCTGCTAGAGATTCCTCAAGTTGGGATATTCTCAGTTTTAGAGCCAGTAATTAAAGAAAGTGGTTTTAGACAAACTTTTGAAATTTCCATTAACCCCAAAATTGCCCTACGTAGTAGCCAGAAAATCAAAAAAACCTTATATGGGGAAAGCTTTGGAAGCTGAGGTGATATCAATAACCACTGAAGTTCCTCAAAAATTATACATCGATGAAAAAGACTTAAGTGTTTTAGAGGGTAAAAAGGTTGCTTTGGTTGATGATGTGGTTAGTACTGGCGCCATAGTTGAAGCTCTAAAGAAATTAGTAGCTAAAGCTGGTGGTCAGGTTGCACAAATTGTTGCTGTTTTTACAGAGGGAGATCAAGAAAAATGGCAAGATGCGACAAGATCGGGACATTTGCCTGTCTTTAAAGAATAAAAAATAGGCCAGCGATGAAGCCGGCCTGTTTTTTTAATCATTGGTTTAATTTTTTTATCTAAACCAACGGTCCAGAATATTATTCACGACTTCAACAGCTCTTTCGCGCAAAGTGGCTTCATCAGTTTCATCTAGCTTATGACGCTCAACAATAGCATCCGCTCTCTCATTAAGCCTTTCAGCAACAAAAGACTGAGCATCTTCTTCAGTTGTACCCTGCTGCTCAAGCACCTCGCCCATAGTTTCGCCGTTTTGATGAGTCTCTCTCATTTCTTCTCTTGAGAGTCCAACAAATTCCTCCATTTCTTGGCGATGAGTCTGTCTTTGTCCTTGACGCTCTTCTCTAAGCTGAGCTCTTTCTTCATCAGATAAATTCTCACAATCTTCTCTGAATTGCTCTCTCATTTCTTCTGGGACTAGGCCTCCCCCTCCATTCATTAATCCCCCCATTCTTTTTTTCAGATTTTGTCTAAATCCGGTAGAAGAATTTTGTTTATTAGTAAATTGTCCATCGAAAGCTAGGACAGAGCTTGCG
>JAYEJP010000091.1:0-3740 GCA_034660615.1 Patescibacteria group bacterium | reverse complement strand
TTCTGGGACTAGGCCTCCCCCTCCATTCATTAATCCCCCCATTCTTTTTTTCAGATTTTGTCTAAATCCGGTAGAAGAATTTTGTTTATTAGTAAATTGTCCATCGAAAGCTAGGACAGAGCTTGCGCTGGTTAACACCACTCCTGCTACTAAAGCAGAGGTTAAACCAATTTGAGTGATCTTTTTCATGACGACTCCTTTTATTAATTAGTAATATCCAAATCATAAATAACAAACTTGAATCAATCATGAAAACAAAATTCAATTTCTTTTCAAGTTATTTTAAAAAAAGTTTTATAATATAAGTTACATGAAAATACTTTTGATTGAGGATGATCATCAGATCGCTGCCTATATTAAAAAAGGTTTGGAATTAAAATCCTATGTAGTTGACGTGGTTTATGATGGGGAGCAAGGTTTAGATTTTGCCCTAGCTGAAAAATATGACTTAATTATTTTGGATAGAATGTTGCCAAAAATGGATGGTTTGCAATTGTGTCAAAATCTACGTCAAGAAAATAACCATACTCCAGTCTTAATGCTGACAGCTAGAGCTGAAGTCAGTGATAAAGTTGAGGGTTTGAATGTAGGTGCTGATGATTATTTAACTAAGCCATTTGCCTTTATTGAATTATTAGCTAGAATTAAAGCTTTAACCAGGCGTCCAAAGAATTTGAACACCGATAAGCTGACCATTGATTCTTTGACTTTAGACACACAAAGTTTTCAGGCAACAAGAGCGGGAGAGATAATTAAGCTTTCAAGTAAAGAATTTGCTCTTTTAGATTTTTTAATGAGACACAAAGGTCAGCCCATGAGTGCTGCACAATTAACTGAACGTGTCTGGGAATATGATAGCGATGTTTTGCCCAATACCGCTCAGGTTTACATTAGCCATTTAAGAAAAAAAATTGACTCAGCTTTTCCTAATGAAAAACCATTGATTGAAACTGTGCGTGGCTTTGGTTACAAAATTAATGATAAACCCTAAATCAAGGCATCTAACAATATGAAAAAATTTACTCAAGCAAGAATTAGGCTCACAATTTTTTACACTCTAATTCTCATTGCGATCAGTGGTTCTATTTCAGGATTGTATTATCTGCGCACTGTGCAAGTAATGAATAACCAAATTCAAAGAATTGAGCAAAGGCTGTTAGAGGGAGAGGTTGCTAGATTTCCTAGGAACGCAGTCTTGAAATCAAAAGTTTTGCGGGATGAATTAGATTTAGCTAAGGCGCAAGTCAGAAGTCAGTTAATTATGATTAATATATTTATTGCCCTAGTTGGTGCTGGAGCTAGTTATTTATTATCTGGTCAAACTCTAGATCCAATTAAGAAGACTTTAGAAGCGCAGCAACAATTTATTGCTGATGCTGCTCATGAATTGAAAACACCAGTAACAGCTTTAAAAACTTCTCTGGAAGTAAGTTTGATGGATAAAAAGTTTGATAAAAAAACTAAAAAAGTTTTGAAAGATAATTTGCAGGCGGTAGTTAGCCTCGAATCCTTAACTGAGAGTTTGCTATCATTGGCGCGGGTTGAAGAAGGAAATATGCCAAACAGCGCAGTTGATTTGTCAGTGGTTATTAAGCGGGCTATTCAACACATTGAACCTTTAGCTAAGAAAAAGAAGATTAAAATTAAAGTAGGAGACCATCAACCTTGCTCAATTTATGGCAATGAAGATTATTTTGTTGAGGTTTTGGTGATAGTTTTAGATAATGCTATTAAATACTCCACTGAAGCATCCGAAGTTAATTTGAAGGTTAATAAAGATAAAAAATTTTCATCTTTGAGTGTTTTAGATCAGGGTCCAGGTATTGCCAAAGAAAATCAAGGAAAAATATTCGAACGATTTTATCGAGTAGATGTTGCTCGTTCTAATTCGACAGCTAATGGTCATGGTCTGGGTCTGGCAGTCGCAAAAAAACTTATGACTAAGATGGGCGGTTATATTTCAGTAACTAGTCAGGATAATCAGGGAAGCACTTTTATATTAAAGTTTCCTCTTAAAAACTAATGTTGGTTTAGACGGCAAAGTCTAATACCACTTAATAGTTTGTTCTCTTTTTGGTCCGGTTGTAATCAAGAGCAGTTTAGTTCCTAAACACTGATTTATAAAGGCCAAATAAGATAAAGCGTTTTGAGGCAAATCTTCAATTTTTTTAGCTTGCTCAGCCCTTTTTCCATCCCAGGCTGGGAGTTCGACAAAACGTGGACTAACTTTATTTAAAAATTGTTGATCTGGGCGATAGTGAACTTCTTTGCCATCAATTTCGTAAGCAACGCATACTCTGATTGGCACATCTGGATAGCTAACATCCATGTGGGTGATAGTGCTATATTCAACCCGACCGACTCTAAACAGATAAGACAACATTGGCAAATCAATATGGACAATGTCTCTCGGCCGACCAGTGGTGGCTCCATATTCATTAGCATCTTCCCTAATTTTGTGGGCTAGTTTTTCTTCCATTATAGTTGGTAGTTTTCTTGCACCAACACTAGAAGTGTAAGTGGCCTTGATAACTGCAGTTTTTATAGCTATTTTCTCTGGATCAGTCACCCCTTCAGTAGAAGATAAAATTCCTTCAAAGCCACAGTTAGAAGCAGTAACGTCAGGGTAAACTCCCCAGCGTTTGTCCAAGCCTAAAGCCTGAGCTTTTTCAAAAACAAAAGGTGTATCTCCTTCCCAGCTTTCTTTAATAAAGTCGTAAACTGATTGAATATAGGGGAGAATTTCAGCTCGTGCTTTTTCTAGCCGAGCAAGCATTTCAGTAGCTGATCCAACCCTAACTTTTTCATTATTTAATCTAGGTACTTCCAATTCAGCTAGTTTTAAGCCAAAGCCGCTAATTAGTGTTTGATAAAATTGATAATGCTTTTTGAATTTATTTTGCCAATTTTTGTTAGCTAGATCTCTCATCCTTAGTGGATGACGATAGATTCTGTCAGCGTAAGCTGGTGAGATGCCTCTGCCAGTAGCGGGTTTACTACCTCTGGATTTCATTTTTAAGACAGCTTCAAACGCTCGATGAGTGTCCAGGCAGAGGAGAGCCATTTCATCAATAATTAAGTCTGCTGGCATCTTTTTTTTGCTAGTAGCTTTTTTAACTTGATTGATTTCCTCAACTAAATCCTCAGGATGAAGTACCATTTCTTTACCACAAATAACCGTACAACCAGCCTGCATTACTCCTGAGCTGAGCTGATGCAAAGCTAAACGTACATCGCCAACCTCAACAGTATGACCGGCATTAGCTCCACCATTATCTCGATAGTGAATTGCTTTTTTGGCTGTTTTCATAAAATGAGCAGTCAATTCATCAGTCACTCGACCTTTACCCTCATCACCCAAAGCTCCACCAACAACAGCCACAGAATTTTTTCTTTTACCTTTAGAAACTAAGGGGTTTTTCTTTAATTTTTTATTAATATCAAACAAATTATTTTTCTCATAAACCTGCTTGTAGATTTTTTGGAATTTAGACATAAAACTCAAAATTTCCCTTAACAACAAAATATTTATTAATATTTCTAGTATAGTTTGTTTGAATTCGTAAAATAAGGAGGGGAAAATGAAAATCTTTAATAGTTTTAGAAGTAGGAAACCATGGGTTAAGCCAGGAAGTGTTTTATAATTAATTTTGTAGTACACTCAAAATATGGATAAAGAAAATAAATCCCTACGAACAAGGTTTTTTGGGAAAAACCAAATTTTCTGGGTGCTTCTAATT
>JAYEJP010000090.1:0-2029 GCA_034660615.1 Patescibacteria group bacterium | reverse complement strand
ATCAAGGAAAAAGAAAGAACAGAAACCTGTTTAGAACTTTTAGCAATGTTTGATGATTACAATATGCCTCTTAAAATGTCAGCAGCGTTTGTTAGAGAACAAATTATTAAATTTATGGAGGGGGAAGATGAATAAACTAAAACCAGAACTAGAAAAGCGATTTAATGAGAAGTTTCCACAGGATGGGAATATATCTCTTGGTTATGCAAGAGAAATAAAACAATTCCTAGCTCAAGCCTTAGCTGACCAGAAACAGGAGTTTATAAAGAAGATTGAGGAGATGAAAAAATTTGCTGTTAAGGGGAAAGACATCCATAGTAATTATATGACTGCTGGTTATAACTCAGCGATTTATAGAATTATTAAATTACTACAAAAGAAAGGAGAATAAAATGAGAGAAACTTACGATGTTAAAAAAGTAAGAAGCTTTTTATCAGACATGATTGCTGATTTGCAAGAAATTGCAGATGAACGACCTGTTCATGGTGCTGAATTAACGCTTGCCATCAAATATCTGCAACACGCTAGAATACAACTTGGAGTGGCTCAAACAATCTTAAAAGGTGAAAACCCTTAGATTAGTTAGTTTATTGACTCTGCTCTCAATGAGGGTGGAGATGAGTAAATTATTAAAAGAGGAGGGTTAAATGAAACAAGATAAACAACCAGATGGCTATTACACAGACGAAGACTTAGGATTTGATAAAGATGAATTAGATTTGAGTTTTTTGGATGAACAATAAGGAAAAACCATATCAGTTAAGGGTTAAAAGAAAACTATGACAATAAAAGACATCACAACCAGCTTAGAACTTGCCAAACAATTAAAGGAAGCTGGATATCCTCAGGAGAGTTTGTTTTATTGGGTAGTAAGTGAATCAAAGCACTTAAAATCGTCATTCCATAATTGGAAAAAACAGTTAAATGAGGATTATTTACGGGAAAGTGGAAAATGGATTTGGTATAAAACAACTAAAATATATACAAATTTTGATGAAAATATACCAGTGCAGGGGGATAGGTGTAATATTATAGGAAAATATTCAGCCCCCACTTGTGCTGAGTTAGGTGAAGTGTTGCCAAAAGTTTGTTACAGTTTTAAGCCCCTCAATTCAACAAAACCTTGGATTTGTTATTGGCAAGTTGAAGGTGGTATTAAGTATAAACCACATCAATTAAAAAGACTTTCTATTGGAGGAACATCAGAAGCTAATGTTAGAACTAAAATGTATTTATATCTTAAAAAGGAGGATTTACTATGACAATACAAAGATTACTAGATAAAGCAACAGACCTTTTTAGAGAGTATTACGGAACTGATACTTCAGATGAAGAAATGGAATACTGGGCAAAAAATCGTTTCTTAATTAAAGAAACTTATCAAGCAGGCTATCAATTAGGTTGGAAAGAAGCATCAAAAGAGTTTGAAACAGACGCTAAGAGGGCGCAGGAACAATATGATGATGGATTTCATGCAGGTAAGTGTTCTATTTTAGAGTTAGATGTAATGGAAAAAGAGGAGCAAGTTTTAGTTAAAGAGGGCAAATTTCACAAATGTACTACTTGTGGGTTTATGGTGGCTAGTGACAAGTTGTGTCGGTGTAGTGTCAGGAATAAACTAAGAGAAAAAATTATAAAAGCCATTAAACAAGCTATAAAAGAAGATGACGGATAAATACTGGCTATTCTACAGTCACAGAGGATATGCAGACCACGACGTATTTAGAACTGAAAAGGAAGCTAGAGAAGCTATTGATGAGGATATGAGGGCGTTTGGATTTCCAATACTAATTAAAGGAGTTAAGTTAAAGATAAAAGATGAGTAAATACAAATTCATTGTAGACCCCAGGCTTGATATAGAGTTTTTAAGAGAAAACTTTTCCAAGGAAGCTGAGTTTTTATCTCTTGCTGACGCTGCACAGTTACTTGGTGCTGATGTTATATTAGCTGATTTTGATAATGATTTAGAAATAAATTAATGACTAAACAAGAACTGCAAATTAAACTAGCCTTACTCGTACAAGACC
>JAYEJP010000089.1:0-2100 GCA_034660615.1 Patescibacteria group bacterium | reverse complement strand
CTACTGAAGCAAATGTAAAAACTCCTCATCCTATTATCCACAAAATCCCTTTTCAAGAAAAATATCAGCGTATTAAAGGTGAGGGAGCAAGCATGAGATTGGGAGCTTATGATTGCTGCTTAAAACCCAATACTTTAGCTCATAAAATCTACAAAAAATACAACGCCTTTAAAGACAAAAAAGAGAATTTGATTAGTGAGCGCCATCGCCATCGTTTTGAATTTAATAATGCTTATCGCGAAAAATTAGGCGAACATGGCATGATTTTTTCCGGAACTAGTCCCGATGACTTCTTTGTGGAAATGGTTGAATTACCACAATCAATGCATCCATTTTTCTTAGCAACACAAGCACACCCAGAGTACAAATCCAGACCGCTTAGTCCACATCCTGTTTTTATTGAATATCTTAAAGCTGTTGAAAAAAATCGAAAATAGGTTTTGTTAGAATTCTTCTAAAGAATACTTCGCTTGAAATTTGCTCGATATCTGAGTAAAATAACAGTCTGTTAATTAAGATTAAGTTAAGGTACATATGGCACTATCATTTAAACATCAAGAAACCAAAATCAACGTAGGAGATACAGTTCGCGTTCATCAAGAAATTAGCGAAGGCGATAAGAAAAGAATTCAAATTTTTGAAGGTATTGTTATTGCAATTAAAAATCGCGGTCGCAATAAAAGCTTTACTGTCAGAAAAATTGGAGCTAATAGCATTGGAGTCGAAAAGATTTATCCTGTTTTTATGCCCGCCATTAAAAAAATTGAGGTTAAGAGAAGGGGTAAAGTCAGAAGAAGTAAACTTTACTATTTAAGAGATAAAAAAGGTAAATCAGCCACTCGTGTTAAAGAAAAAGAAGAGTACAGCAAGAAAAAAAAGTAAGAGGCAGCTGGGAGATGATGGCGAAAATCAAGCCATTAAATATCTTTTGGATCAGGGCTTTCAAATTTTAGACAGAAATTTTCAAGTAAAACATAAGGAAATAGATATTATTGCCTTTGATCAAGAGTTACAGGAAGTAGTTTTTATTGAAGTTAAAATGAGAAAATCTGGGAAGTTTGGCCACCCAAGTTTAGCTGTCAGTCAAAAAAAATTAAATCACATTAACATCGCAGCACAAATCTATCTAGATAAAAAAGGCTTGGCTAATAACTATCGCTTTGATATTATTTCCATATTGCCACACAAGCTTGAACATTTTAAAAATGTCAGCTTCGCTCTTTAGAAAATTAGAATAAAATAAAAACACTAGGCCCCATCGTCTAGTGGTTAGGACACCAGGTTTTCATCCTGGCAACCGGGGTTCGATTCCCCGTGGGGTCACAGCATAAAAAAGCCGGCAAACAAGCCGGCCTTTTTTGTGCTTTGATTCTCATGGCTGGAAAAGAGCCCAGCTGAACGAAGTGAAGCTAGTTCTGCCGCCAAGTGCGAGGCCGCTTGCGGAACGAGCACCTGGGTAATGCATGCGAGCTAACACTAAATTATTCAAATAGCTAGCGAGTCGTGGATTCCCCGTGGGGTCACAAATACAGAAATCCAGCATAAAGCTGGATTTTTTGTATTTATTACTCTTCATGGTTGGAAGAGAATCCAGCTGAACGAAGTGAGGCTAGTTCTGCCGCCAAGTGCGAGGGCCGCTTGCGGGACGAGCACCTGGGTAATGCATGCGACTGAGCGAAGCGAAGGAGTCGTGGATTCCCCGTCAAGGATAAAAAATGCTTATTCGTTTATCACAAAATACTTACAATAACCTTGCATCGGTATATAATTGTAAATGTTTTTAACTAGCATTTATAAGGATTTGATGACTGATTCGCAAAAAATTAAGAAACTTCAAAATAAACTCTGGTCTGCCGCTGACAAGCTGTGGTCCAATTCCGAACTAAAGCCCTCAGAATACACTATGCCCGTTTTAGGGCTGATTTTTTTTAAACATGCCTCAGTTAAATTTGATCAAACCAAGCAAGAGCTAGAAGAAAAAAGCTCATTTGGCAGGCGATCAATCGGTAAAGAAGACTATCAAGCTCAAGGCGTGCTTTATCTTCCAGAGAAAGCACATTATTCTTACTTAGTTAACTTAAAAGAATCAGAAGAGTTAAT
>JAYEJP010000088.1:0-2137 GCA_034660615.1 Patescibacteria group bacterium | reverse complement strand
ACTCCACAAATTGTTTCTCCCATGCGCTTTGACTCGTCATAGCAGGAACGAACACCATTGGGATTAACATTACCCCAATAATCTTCAGTTTGCGGATGTACTTTAGGATCACCATAAACTTCACTCGTACTAGCAAACAAAAATCTACCTTCAGGATTATGCAGCAGCAAGTAACTCAATAATTGGTGAGTAGCCCAGGTATTATCTAGATAGGTTAAACGAGGATAAGCTTGATAAACTGGCGGGCTGGCAGGGGAGGCCAAATGAAAAATTAAATCCACTTTTTTTTCCTCTGGCAAATAATTTTCTACTGACTGATTAACGTCAGCTTCTATTAAAGTAAGATTGTTTTGTTGGTCTTGACTCAACTCCTCCAAAGCCACTTCAACATTTTGTTTATCACCAGTAATGTAATTATCAATGCCAATCACTTTAGCACCTAGTTTTAATAATTTTTGGGTTAAATGCGAGCCAATAAAACCAGCCGCACCCGTGACCAACACTGTTTTGTCTGAATAAAATTTTTGCATGTGTCTCATTTTAACAAAAAATATTTAGCTTCATCACCCCAGATCAATTTTTTTACTGCAAGTGTTGCGATTCTATTTTGAATTTAGGGAAATCTGAAAAAATACATTTTGATATATAATAGTATGGGTGCACTTAGATACAACTCATTTAATTTAATTTATGAAACAACGTCGTCGAAACAGACAACTCTTTTTTATCCTGCTTTTAGCTTTAGGATTGCGAATTCCTTTACTTAGTGGTTCTTTTTGGCTTGATGAAGCTGCTCAAGCCCTTGAAAGCAGTCGTCCACTTTGGCAGCAATTTGACATCATCCCTGATTTTCAACCACCTCTCATTCATTTATTAACTCATTTTGCCCTTTATGTTTCATCTCAAGAATGGTGGCTGCGCCTGATTAGTGCTTTAATCCCGGGACTAATCACAATCTGGGCAGTCTACAAAATTGGCCATAGATTTTTTTCCAAAAGAACTGGCAATCTAGCTAGTTTGCTCCTTGCTACTAATAGCTTTCATGTTTTTTATTCACAAGAACTTAGACCCTACAGCCTCCCGGCCATGTGGGCTAGCCTCAGCTGGCTGTGCCTGCTTAATTTGACTTGTAAAAACAAAAACGAAAAACAAGTCATTAGTCACAAAGCTAAGAGCTGGCCTCACTGGCTCGGGTATATCTTACTGACCACCGCTGGTCTCTATAGTTCCTATCTTTATCCGTTTTTAATAGTAAGCCAGCTGACTTACATTTTACTGACACAGAAAAAAAATCTGCAAAAGAAATTTTTATTCTTTAAATTTAAATCAATGAACCACACCCTTAAAAGCTTTTTTACCTCTTTGGTAGTTGCCACTTTTCTTTTTGCTCCCTGGATACCTACATTTTTTAAACAACTTAAAGCCGGCCAAGCTTTGCGCCAAACCATCCCAGGTTGGGAGGAAGTAGTAAGCTTAACTCAAGTCAAAGCTTTACCTTTGACAGTAGGTAAATTTGTATTTGGTATTAGCAATCTTGAACTTAATCATTTTTATCTTATTCCCACAGGCTTACTTACACTTCTTCTTCTCGGGTTAAGCGGCTACCTTTTTTACCAATTTAAAAAAGATAAAATCAAGATTAAACCAATCATTATTACCACCACTTGGTTTGTTGTCCCGCTCATCACTAGTTGGTTAGTTTCCTTTTTAGTCCCAGTGGTCAGACCTAAGCGATTACTATTTTTACTTCCAGCTCTCTATTTATTAATCGCTACTTTGATTGACCTTTCGCTCAATCACCTTAATCAACTCAAACAAGACAAACAAAAAAGCCTAGTCAAATTAAGTGCTATCACCCTATTAATAATTTTATTTGCCCTCAACCTTTTTTCTCTCAGCCAATATTATTTAAAGCCAAAATTTCAACGTGAAAATTGGCAAAGTCTTTATTCAGAAATTCAGACCCGTTTCCCTGAAAAACAAACAATTGCTATTTTCTCATTTAGTCAGCCCTTTGCCCCTTGGCGCTGGTATAACCAAGAACATTTTCCTTCATTGGCCACTGGCTACAATAATATTGAACAAGTGCCACAACTTACCTCAACACTCAAACCTATCTTTGATTATGACTTTGTGC
>JAYEJP010000087.1:0-2145 GCA_034660615.1 Patescibacteria group bacterium | reverse complement strand
CCGCCAACACCCCCATCAAAATTGTATTCAATCCAGAGGTAATCAGCAGTGATGATAGTATCAATGACTGAATATGCCCATCCCCCATTTGTTGCAGGTAAAACCAGATGAATCTCGCCCCCAAAATTAACCCAACCGCAATCATGATCATGCCTAAGCTCACTAAGTACTTGAACGCCTTATACATCAAAATGGTTCTCACAATCGTGGCGCCTGATTTTTTAACATGAGACCAAACACTCGAAATGAGTTTTGAGCTCCCACCCTCTCGTTTATTAAAAGTCACTGGCACCTCATAGATCATTAAGTCCTTAAAAGCAGCTTGAATAATAGTTTCATGAGTATAGGTGTGTGAAGACAGTAAATTAAAACTCTGGATTGCTTGTTTATTATATGCTCTAAACCCGCTAGAGGCATCATTGAGCTTAGCCCCGCTCAGCATTCTGATGGTCCAGCTACCTAAAATATTACCGTACTTCTTTTGCCAAGGCATGTGTGGCAGTTTTTCAACTTGCCGGTCACCATTCACCATATCAGCTTTACCTTCTAGAATCGGCTGAATTAGTTGGCTTATCTCTGCCTGTACATATTGGTGGTCAGCATCAGTGTTGACCACAATATCCGCTCCTAACTCCACTGCTTTTTTAGTGGCTTTGTCAAAAGTTTTAGCTAACCCCAAATTCTTTTTATTGGAAAACACATAATCAGCTCCTGCTTTTTTGGCCCTGTTCACTGTCTGATCTTCAGACCCATCATTCCAGACCAAAACCTCCACCTGCTTGACTCCTTTTATTTTTCTTGGCACACTCTGGATTACTACCCCAATATGCTGCTCTTCATTATAAGCTGGAATAGTCACAATCAAATGCATGCACCTATTTTATCAAACCCATCACAACAAGTCTCTACTTAGTTGTCTGAGTTGTATATAATTAGACTGTGAATCAAGCCGTCATCGCTATTATCCCCACTTTAACCAACACTCAGGGTCTAATTGAGGTCACCACTTGGTTGCAGGAGCAGCACTACCAGATGATCATTATTGATAATCAGCCGACTGATACTAAACAAGAATTGGCTGGAGCAGATGGCGTTACTTACCTGGCTCAAAAGCAAAATCTGGGGTTTGCAGCAGCTATTAACTTGGGCGCGAAGCAAGTTAACACCCCTTGGATGTTGATTTTGAATGATGATATTGTGTTTCCGGGCCAAAACACTCTGACAAACTTAATTAAAACTGCAGTTGACAGTCAATGGTCTGCTATCTCCCCTATTCTCCATTCGCCTCAGGGTGAAATTGAAAACTTAGGCTATCAAGTTTTACTTCAAGGAAAGATTAAATTGAATCACGACCCACAACTAACTGATTTGGACGGCATCACCGCGGCTTGTTTGTTAATTAAAACAGATATTTTTCTAGAGTTAGGTGGACTTGATAAGCGATTTTTTGCTTATTTAGAAGACGTTGACTTGTTTATGCGCCTGAAAACAGCTGGGCATAAATTTGGAATTGCGCCGAAGGTGAGTGTGACTCACAATCACCTCACTACTAGCAACAAAATGGGTAACTTTAAGCAAAAGATGGATTTGCGCAACTGGGTGTTTTTGATTATGAAAAATTGGTCGAAGCAAGATTTTCTCCAAAATCTTGGTCCGTTATTGATAGAAAGACTGAGAAACTTATCCGGTTATCTTAAGACCACTCTCAAAATTCATGGTCTTAAGTCATTGTGGATTATACCAATTGAACTAATTACTATCTGCACACAACTAATCAGTTTTCCTAATTCAGTTGGAGATATTGATGCCAATAGATAAAACTCGCAATAATACAGTAATAGCTGAAATTAAAACTTTTAAAGAGCTAAAAAAATGTTAGAAACACAATTAAAGACTATAATTACGAAAGGAGACATTTCTACTTTGGACTAACACTACAAGATTAATTGCCCCATGGAACTTTAACAAATTGCTCCTAAAAAATAGTTGTTAATGGTAATCTACTTTCAGGATTGGATAAACTTCTTCATATTTTATTGAGAAACAACGATTGTAAATTGATCAGCAATATCTATTTTTTGCATCACGTCTATGTCTAAACTATATTTTGTACTTGCATTAAGTGTCTCGATTAAACCAAAGTTT
>JAYEJP010000086.1:0-11085 GCA_034660615.1 Patescibacteria group bacterium | reverse complement strand
TAACTAGCATCCTGTTTCAAGAGTGTTTATTCTGCTGATTCCTTAGACTCAGTTTCTTCATGTTCATCTTCATGTTCATCTTCATGTTCATCTTCATGTTCATCTTCTTGTTCATCTTCTTGCTTATCTTCTTTGTCACCTTCACTTTCAATTATCTCACCTTTTTCTCTTCTAAGCTCTTCCTGATAGGCTTTAATATGTTCATCAATTAATTCTTTTTGCTCGTAAGGAATCTGCTCTGCCTGAATCCATTTTTCTTCAAATCTGTCTAGATCGTTAAAAGTTGTCAGCTTGTATTGAATTAAGTGTTCCCTAGCCTCCTCAGATAAACCCTCAATTGTATCAATTTCATACTCTTCTTCACCTGTTACTTCTGATTCAACCTCACCCTCTGCAGATTTGATGGTGATTTTATAATCTGTTAATTTAGCTGCTAATCTCACATTTTGTCCACCGCGACCAATGGCCAAAGAAAGCTGATCATCTGGGGTAGTTACTTCAACTTGGCTGCTGTCTTCATCAATTTCAACTAACAGATTTTCAGCAGGAGCAAGAGCTGCCTTTAAAAACAAGACTGGATCATCACTATGAGAAACAATATCAATTTTCTCATTGTTAAGCTCCTCAATTACTTTTTGCACCCTGACACCTCTCCGCCCAACACAAGAGCCAACAGGATCAACCCCATCTTGGGTAGATCTAACAGCAATTTTAGTTCTCACTCCGGCTTCTCTGGCTACTCTGACTATTTCCACAGCCCCAGAATTAACTTCTGGCACTTCTCTTTTAAACAACCTTTCAACCAAAAGTGGAGCTGAACGAGAAACTATTACTGAATTTCCTCTAAAAGTTTCTTCAATTTTGTCAACCAAAACTGCTAACCGTTGATTTTTGCGGTAATATTCACCCCTCATTTGTTCGCGAGGAGGCATCAATCCTTGTCCGCGACCAATATCCATAATCACAGTTCCTCGATCCATCCTTAACACTTGGCCAGTGATGACTTCTCCAATTTTTTCCCGATAATCAGCAATGATGTGTTCTTTTTCTGAACGACGAATCTCTTGAATAATCACTTGTTTGGCAGTTTGAGCTGCAATTCTTCCAAAACCAGGAGGAGTTACTTCTTCAGCCTTGCTCTCATCCCACTCTAGGATTTCTTCAGTCTCCTCATCCTTTTTAGTTACTGGAGCTTTATAGATTTGGGCTGAGCCATTTTCCTTGTCAAGCTTTACAAAATAATAAAAGTCTTCATCCAATTGGCCCATTTCTTTACGATAAGCAGAAACCATAGCATGCTCAATAGCATCATAAATGTTTTCCGGATCAATGTTTCTTTCTCTGGCTATCTGCAAAATGGCGGCAGCAAATTCTGTTCTAACGACTTGATTTAAATTTGTCATATTGTTTTCCTATTAATTTCTTGTTTATAAGTTTATTGTTAAATAATGTGTAGCTTGTGCTTGCGCTCCTAAAATTGAGTTCGAAATAGCGTTGCATCTCCAGAATTTATGTTCTCCGAAATAGCGTTACATCTTTCGCACCTGCTCTTTTTACTGCGTTGTCACTTGTAAAAAGAGGGTTCGAAATAGTTACACATCTTTCCCGCCTGCTGAATTTTCGGCGCTTACGCTTGTAAATTCAGGGCGTGAAATAAAAAAGACGCGACCTAACAGCCCGTCTCTAATCTTTCCAATCTAAACATATTATATTAAAAAATATCAAATAAAACAACAGAAAAGCTTTATAGACCAGACTTTTGCAAATTTTTGATCAAATTTTTTTGCTTGTTGGTTAACTTTTCAGGCACTTCAACCTCAAGTTTGACATACAAATCTCCTTTACCCCTACCTCGCAAATGTTTTACACCTTCACCTCTCAGCCTCACCATAGTCCCCGCCTTGGTTCCTGGTCTTATCTTTAACTTTAACTCTCCATTTAATGTTGAAATTTTTCTCTTACCTCCTAAAGTAGCTAAAGTAAAAGGAATTTTTTCAACTATATAAAGATCATAACCTTCGCGACGATATTGAGGATGTGACTTAACATCTATAGAAATATCAAAGTCCTTAAATCTGATTCTGGTTCCATCACTTGCTCCGGCAGGAATTTTAATCTTGTGCTTTTTACCATCAACCTCAATCTCTTTAGTTACCCCTTTAACTGCGTCCATAAAATCTACCCTGAGAGTATAGCGGGGGCGTCGAGCTCTTTGTGCAAAGCCACCGCCAAAAAAGGTATCAAAAATTTCAAAGGGATCGCCAAAATCAAAATCGCCAAAAGGATTAGCTCCTCCTCCGTATGTATAGGTATAAGTTCTCGGTCCTGATCTGGCTCCACCAGTAAAAGGATTGCCTCCCATGCCTTGTCCAAAAGCTCGATGGCCAAATTGATCATAAGCTTTTCTCTTTTTTTTATCTGACAAAACCTGATAAGCTTCATTTATTTCTTTAAACTTATCTTCTGCATTCTTAGCATCGTTGCGATCCGGATGATATTTTAATGCTTTTTTTCGGTAAGCTTTTTTAATTTCTGCCTGGCTGGCATTTTTATCAACCTCTAAAATATCGTAGTAGTCTCTTTTTGAAGTCATAGTTTAATATCAATAAATCAATAATTTATACCTAAGTACGAAATGTAATTTTAGCAATCAAGATAGAAAAAGTTAACTAGCAGATATTTTTTTTAAGTGCTAATTTTCTTCTTTAACAAAATGATTAGCATTGAAACAAAACCTGTAAACAAGCTGACTGCTTGACCAAGATAAAAAAACTTAGGACGATAAATCAATTGTAAATGATTCACCCCCGACATTATTTTTATCTTTCTTAAACTATTATAATTTTCAATATTAACTTTATTCCCATTGACTGTTGCCTGCCAATTTTTATCATAGCGATCTGCTACTATTAAATGTTCGGCTCCGTTTTTATTATCAAAAGCGAGAACTATTTTGTTGGGATTTTCTTCGATTTCTAAGTCTAGAGGAGCCTCGTTTTTCTTTTTTCCATCAAAATAACGAAAGCGCGGGAAAGCTGGAAGCTGATAAAGACTCCACCTCTCTTTTTCTTCCAATTTTTTAAAAGGACTATAGCTTTCCTCAATGTTGAACCAATTGTCTACCAAGTAATACTTTACAGCCCATTTTCTCAAAAAACTTTGATCACGCTGCGAGCTAAGATCAATTTGATCAATTAAATTTATTCCAGCCTGGTCAGATTTCGCCCAAATTTTAGCATAATCCTGAGGTAATAAAGTAGTGTATCCGTGGACTAAATTATAATTAAGAGGCATATTCCAATCAGGAGTCAAACCCTTTTTTAGGTTTATTAAGTGATCATAAGTTTTCAACTGGCTATCATCAACAAAAGAATCTGAAAACGGCTGTCTAACCACAAGCGCATCCCAAAAAGAATTATAGTCAGTATAAGGATAATTTGAATTTCTCGTCAGCCAACGAGCTTGATAGTCTTCTCTCTCAAAGACTGGCTGATCAATTGAGTAAACTTTATTTGGAGCAAACAATAACATTGCTTGGGTGTTAAAAAACATCTCTACAACCAATAAAGCTAAGAGTATTAACCTACTAACCTGATTAGCTTTTTTCTTGGCTATCATTTCAAGGTTAATTAATAGCAATGATGAATTTACTAATAAGTTAACAACAATAATCTGGCTAATGATCTTATCTCGTTTTAGAGTATGAAACACACTTAAAGTTAAAAAATTGTTTGAAATTGTATCTGCCAATTGCCAAAAATAATTAAACTTAGAAATAAGCAATAAACATAAAAAAGAAAATGATATTATAGCTAAACCAAGTTTTGATTTAACTACTTTAACTACTGATAATAAGACATTGTTTTTTTGAATTTCTTCCCAAGCTTTAACTAAAAGTAAAATTAATAAAAAATTGACTGCTATCAATACAATGCTTGGTCCGCGTGAAGCTTTAAGCAACCCAGATAAATTAATTGGTAAATATTTGCCTAACGAAAAGAATACTCCCATAAAACAAGCTAATCCTAAAATCAAAATCTCTTTGTTAATTCCCAGTTTCTTTTTAAGCACTGAAAGCAGATAGACGATCAAGACAAACAAACCAACCCAAGGAATAAAAAAAGCAACATTTGGCACACTATTCCAACTTGGTCCCCACTTCATGCCTTGAGCAGGGCAATCAAAAAAATAAGGTAAAACAAGTTTAATTAATTCAGCAGGGTGTAAAGAGCCAGTTAGAGATTGATTTCCAGATTGGATCATGCGGGTTGAGTTAAGCAAGGTTTCTAAAAAAGGCAGCCAAATCACGGCTGAAAGCGCGATACTGAGAATGGCAGTTAAAACCCAATTTTTCAACCAAAACCAAAAATTTGTTTTATTCAAACCAGCTAGAACATTTAATAAAACCGCGGTCAAAATAGAATAAATTACGTGTTGAGGATAGCCTCCAGCAAATTGAAATAAAACAACTACTGCAAACCAAATCTTGGATTTAAAAGCTTTAGTTACTCTCAACCCAAAATAAACCACCCAAGGCATCCAAGCTAAAGACTGGATCGTTGATAGGTTGTTAATACTGCCTGTGATTTGGCTTGATAAAGTCCATAATATAGCTGCTATCAAAGCAAAAAAATGACTTTCTTTTGACTTCAACCAGCGCTTAGCTGCAAAATACATACCAAGGAAGGTTAAAAAAAGATGCAAAATTACAGTCCAATTTAAGGCTGTGGCTGGTTTAAATAAAGCAAATATCAGAGTTGAGGGGTATAAAACAGATTGATTAACATCACCAATCCAAGGAATTCCACCCAAAATTGTTGGATTCCACAAAGGGAAAACTCCTTTTCTCAGCCAATGAGCTGTAAATAATTTCCCCGGAACCATTAAGGAATAATTGTCTCCAAAAATCAGAGCCTTGCTCTGGAAAAAAAATGGAAAAAATCTAAGCAAACAAATTAAGAAAAAAACTAATACCAACTGAACCCAAGGACGAGAGAGTATTATTTTTTTTGAAATTATTGAGTTCGAAAAAAAATTCATTAGTTGTTAGTAAGTTTCATTTTAAAAATAGTCCAGAATGCTCCCAACCCGTCCTTCCAAGTAATCTTCTTACCCTCTTCAAAACCCCGACCTACATAGCTAATCGGAACTTCAAAAATATTAATTCCTTTTTTCAAAATTTTACAAGTAATCTCCGGCTCCAAATCGAATTTATTGGCTTTCAAATTTAATTCTCTCATCAAATCAGTAGGCACTAATTTATAGCAAGTCTCCATATCAGATAAAGTTGTGTCGTAGAGAATGTTAATAAATAAATTCAAAAACAAATTACCAACTCGATGCCAGAAAAGAAGATTGGAGTGGGGTCCAAGAAACCTTGAGCCAAAAACTACTTCAACCCCATCCTTTTCTAAAGCCTTAATCATTGGCGCCAAGTCTTGTGGGTCATATTCCAGATCTGCGTCTTGGATCAAAACATAATCTCCACTTACTTTTTCCAACCCATAGCGAACAGCGCTCCCCTTACCCTCATTTTCTTTTGAAAATATTTTTAATCTTTTTCTATCTTTTTTCGATAAATTTCTTTTAAATTTTTTGGCAATTTTCAGAGAATCATCTGTTGAGCCATCATCAACCACAACCAATTCAGTCACAGCTCCCACCGCTAACACTTTATTTAAAATTTTTTCCAGAGTTGCTGCCTCGTTATAAACAGGCATAATCATCGACAATTTCATAATATTTTTATTATAATCGCTAATTTTGCAGAGAACTAATTCAGCTTCGACCAATAAAAAAATATGCCAGGTTTTACCCCGGCATACTTAATTTGTGTTTGTTCAACAATTAACAAAACTTTTAGTTAACCACTTCACCCTCTTCAACATCACCCTCTTCAATATCACCCTCTTTATCATCAGCTGACTTGGCTTCTTTAGCTTCTTCAGCCTCAGCTTTTCCATCTTTCTCCTTTTCTTTTTCTTCTTGGGCCTTTTTCATTGCCTCACCTAATTTTTGAGCAACTGTCAATGTTTTTTCAGTAGCCTCTTCAAGACTATCCTTGGCTACATCCTCTTTTTCAGCCATTTCTTCCAACTTAGCAATACTTTCTTCAACCTCTTTTTTATCATCGTCGTTCAAATGATCCCCGTAGTCTCCTAGTTGCTTTTTTAATTCAAAAGCAACACTGGTAGCCTTATTCTTTGCTTCAACTAGCTCTTTTTTCTTTTTATCTTCTTCTGCATGTTCTTCTGCTTCTTTCTTCATGCGCTCAATCTCATCATCATCAAGGTTGGTTGAGTTCTTAATGGTAATACTTTGTTTCTTACCACTAGTCTTATCCTTAGCAGTAACATTTAAAATACCATTTGAGTCAATGTCAAAAGTAACCTCAATCTGAGGTACTCCACGTCTGGCTGGAGGAATGCTGTCAAGAATAAATCTACCTAGAGATTTATTATCTTTAGCCATCTCTCTTTCACCCTGCAGAATATTGATCTCAACCTGAGTCTGATTGTCAGCTGCTGTTGAAAAAACTTGAGAAGCACTAGTTGGGATGGTGGTGTTGCGGTCAATCAAAGGTGTCCTTACTCCTCCCAAAGTCTCAATTCCCAAAGTTAGAGGAGTAACATCTAATAAAACCACGTCAGACACATCTCCAGCAATTATCCCTGCTTGCACAGCTGCGCCAACAGCCACTACCTCATCAGGATTTACTCCCTTATGTGCTTCCTTACCAAAAAAGTCTTTTACTTTTTCTTGAATCTTAGGCATCCTAGTCTGTCCCCCCACTAAAATCACTTGATCAACATCTTTGATTTTAATCTTAGCATCAGCCAGAGCCTTCTTAACTGGCTTAAATGATTTGTTTACCAAATCATCAACTAACTCCTCTAGCTTAGAGCGGGATAAGCTCATCGTCAGATGTAAAGGATTGCCTTCTTTGCTTTGAGTGATAAAAGGCTGATTGATCTCGGTTTTTTGAGCAGATGACAGCTCAATTTTGGCTTTTTCTGCTGCATCTTTGATTCTCTGTAAAGCCTGAGTGTCCTTAGACAAGTCAACGCCATACTCTTTTTTAAACTCCTTAATGATCCAAGCCATTACTAATTGATCAAAATCATTGCCTCCAAGGAAAGTATCACCATTAGTTGACTTAACTTCAAAAACACCATCACCAATTTCCAAAATGGAAATATCGAAAGTACCCCCACCTAAATCATAAACAGCAATTGTTTCGTTCTTTTTCTTATCTAAGCCATAGGCCAAAGCAGCTGCTGTCGGCTCGTTGACAATTCTTTCTACTTTAAGCCCAGCAATTTCACCTGCTTGCTTGGTTGCTTGGCGCTGACTATCATCAAAATAAGCCGGGACGGTAATCACTGCCCGCTTGACTTCTACACCCAAATAACTCTCCGCATCTCTTTTAGCTTTGGTTAAAACTTTAGCTGAAATTTCTTGAGGGGTGTAAGTCTTTCCATCAACATTAACTACAGCGGTGCCATCTTTATCCTCTTTGATCTCATAGACAACGTGTTTCATTACTTTTTTGACAACAGCATCTTTATAGCGACGACCGATAAATCTTTTGACTGAATGAATGGTCTTTTTTGGATTAAGAACAATCTGCCTTTTGGCTGGCTCGCCTACAATTTCCTCGCTGTCTTTAAAAGCCACAATAGAAGGAAAAGTGTTTCCTCCCTCAGCAGTAGGAATAATTTTAGGAGAACCACCCTCCATAGCTGCAACAGCAGAGTTAGTTGTTCCTAGATCAATGCCAATTATTTTGCCTGTATTTTTTGTCATAATAATTTACCTCCAATGATATTTATATTTCTTAATATTTAATTTTTATTAAATTTTGTTTTGTATTTTTGAATTAATATTTTAGCAAATAAACTCAATAACTGCTAGTAATATTGCTTCTATCTTCAACTCCCATAATTCTGTAAGTTTTTCATCAGAAAAAACTACTACTTTTCCCCTAGAATCACCTTTGCATGCTGGACGACCTCACCTTTGAGGCAATATCCTTTTTGCATTACTTCAACGACTTGCTCCCCATCATCCCTTTTATCAACCGCCTCCATCGTATTAACATCAAAAGATTGACCTTTAACCTTAATTTCTTCCAAGCCAAACTCTTTTAAAGTTTGTTCTAGCTGATCGGCTACTAAAATTAGGCCTTGATCATCAAGCTGCTGACAAGCCCTATGCAGATTACTTAGAGTAGGGATAATCTTCTTAATCAAATCTTTGTTAGCCATCTTAACGACAAAAGATCTTTCTTCGCCTGTTCTCCTAATCAAATTTTGATAGTCAGCCAAAGCCCTTTTTTCCTTTTCTTGAGATGCTAACAACTGCTCTCTAAGCTGATCAAGTTCAATTTGTAGGTTATTTTCTTGTTTTTTAGACTTAACTTTGTTTTTTTGCTGTGATTTTTTAGCGACAATCATAATCACGCCTTTCAATTGATGATTAATATATCTCTACCTGATTAGTCTAAAATTTTACTCAAATAATATCCTCGATCAAACCTTTAAAATATTTCATCAAAGGAATCATATAAGAATAATTAAATCTTTCTGAACCCAAAACTCCTAATCGACATTCATGACCATGAGCCTGAACAGTAATATATAGAACACCAATTGATTGCAAGTTTTTATCACCTAATTCTCGACCATAAACAACATGAACTTTATCTTCAGTGGCTCCTTTTTCAAAAATTTCGTCAAGAACTCTTGCCTCTTCAATTACTGACAAAACAGTTTTCATCACCTCAATATTATAAAACTCAGGCATTTCCAACAAATTTGAATAACCCGAGTGAAAAAGCATCTGAGTATCAGTCATTGCCAAGCCTAGGGCCTTGGATCGGTTAGCTAAAACTTGAACTGATTCTTGTAATAGTGCCTCTAAATGGTTCCTGCTATTCCAAATTTTTTCTTTAGCACTCACTTCATCAGCTACAGAAAGTTCTTTTTCCTTCATTAACTCGTTGATGTAAAGTTTAAAAGCAATTGGAGTAGGAACTCTGCCACCACTTGAATGAGTTTTATACAAATATCCCTGTTTGCTAAGAGAAACCATTTCATTTCTAATAGTAGCTGGGGAGACTCCAATGTTATATTTTTTATCAACTGTCTCAGAACCAATTGGTTCTGCACTCTTGATAAATTCCTTAATAATAGCGCGTAAGATTTTGATTTGTCTCGGTTTTAAATCGATCATGTTCGCAAACAATTGGTATATTGCAATATTAGCAATAATAGAATCCGACTGCTAAAAAGTCAAGTAGAATAATAGGCTCGAAAGAAAAAAGGGGTAAATCAACTGACCGCCGCCTTATAAGAGTAAGAGACCAACTCCAATTAGAGCTAAGCCTGAGGTAAGCCACTTCAGCCAATCTTCTGGGCCAGACTGAGGTAAAGTTTCAGGAACTGCTGGTTGTGAAGTCGGGGCTGTGGCTGCACTAGAATCGTCAGTGCCTGTGCTAGAGTTGTCATTATCTGTAGGAGCCGTGGTTGCAGCAGGAGCCGTGGTTGCAGCAGGAGCCGTGGTTGCAGCAGGAGTGGGTTCGCTACCGCTTTCCTCTATGGTGTAGCTACCACTGCCATTTGCTGAACACTGGGTGTCACTAGCTAGCAGATTAGTTTTGTTTGTAATTTCAATAATATTAGAATCATCGCTTTCACTTGCTCCACACCTAAAGCTTAGAGCAAAGCTTCCTGAACTAACTTTTGGGCTAATATTTAAAGTTGCCAGGGTTCCTGTCCCAGAAACTCCAATTTGGTCTCCAAAAGTAACATTGCCAGTTATCACAATCTCATTAGATGCAGAACTATCAGTACTAATTACAGAAAAATATGATCCTTGATCGACACTGGTAATGTCAATTTTTGTTGAATCATAGGTAATTGCCGCAGTGGCCGATTCTAAGCTCTCTGAACCTGAATCAATCTGTACGTTTATCTGCCCCCCATTAGTCGGGTCGATCGAGCCACTGGCTGGAGAAAGTGAGAAATTGGCTGCATGTGCTGACGAAGTAAATACCAGAAATAAGAAAAAACTTAATATGGGCAGAAAAATTTTTTTATACATATTGATATTCAAATTTTTATTTTTAGTAGTAATATTTAACTTAATTATCCTTTAGTTGACTTTAACAGTCAAACCTTTAGTGCCTTGTAAGACATTCTTCCCGCCAGCTACAGCTACAATTGCCTCACTTTCTTCAAGACTAAGAGCTAAAGAGCCTGCTTGAGCAGTTTGTCCACTAATAGTAACCAAGGTAGTACTAGGTTGCAAAGTTATATTTTCTCCAGGATTTTTAATTATAACTACTTTAATTTTACCCTTATCAGGATAAACATTCGTTTTTAAATACGTACTAAAAACAGTTCCTTTTTCTAAAGCAACATTGCTTAACAGTTGAGGATCATAGTTGAGCACGAACTCTACACCTTCCGGCACCACAGCACTAGCCAATTTTACTTCAGCGGTGAACGTTTCTCCAACTTGATAACTTGCCTTAGAGCTAGTTATAGATAAATTAGCATTGGATGACGCCTGTTGTTCCTCCTCTTCGATTGGAGGCAAAGCTTCCTTGCTCCCAACCGGTAAAGTTTCAGATCCATCTGAAGCAATGTCAACATCTGCTAAGCCGGTTTTTTTATTATCAAGATTCTTTTTTTCAGAAACTTCTTGATTAGCTTGTTGATTTTTGAGTTTTGTCTGTTGATACGCTAAATAACCCCCTACTGCAACTAAGATTATTGTTAATCCGGCAACAATTTTTAATAACTTTTTTGTATCAGGAGAAACATTATTTGTTGGAGCTTGGGTTGATTGACTTTCTCCAGGTTGCACTACTTGATTTTGGGCATTGGCATTTTGCATAATTCTATTTTTAGAATAGTTACTAATTTTTTATTTTCGAATTTCACTATTAATCATTACACCTCATCAGGAGCAGATTGTAAAGTCTTAACTAGTAAAGTCCAGTCAAGGTTGTTAACAATATTATCAAAGTTAACATCTGCTCTAGAAACACAGACTGGATCTCTCATCTTGCTAAAACAA
>JAYEJP010000085.1:1737-11103 GCA_034660615.1 Patescibacteria group bacterium | reverse complement strand
ATTTATCCAGCTCCTCCGCCACCACCTCCTCCTCCGCCACCACCGCCTCCTGAAGAGCCACCACTAGAGCCCACTCCACTTGAACCATAACTAGAACTAACGGCTGACTGCAAACTAGTCATCGCCTGACCCAGCTCAGTAAAACCTGAACTTAATGAACTCAAATTAAAGCTATCGCTTCCGCTGATAGCAGCCTGATTCAAACCTGAACTAAAACCCCAATATGTTGACAGTTGATTAACATCTTCTGCTGTAAATCTGACTGGCAATTGCGAGAGTGCTTTGGTAGATATGCCTAAAACCGTACCATAAACCAAATATTTTTCCCAAAGTATTATCGAATCAATTGGATAGTTCTTTGTTTTGGCATATTGTTTTAGATGATTTCTAAATGCCACCCATTGCGCCCCCTCCTTTTGTCCTTTATCTGTCCTTTTTTGTCCAAAAGTTATAATCAAAAACTGAACGATAACTGAAACAAGCATTATTCCCATTGCCAAACTTATAAGCATATAGCTAATGGGTGCTAAGCTAGTAGTTGTAGTCAAGCGTGCAAGACCTAATTGAAAAGCAATGTTTATTAAATTGAAGAAAACAAAAATACCAATTTTTTTTGCTTTTTCATTAGCAAAACGATCAAAATAATTTTGATCAAGATTGGTTTGAAAACTCAATTTTTGTAGACTTTTAATAAAGGCGCGTGCTTTTGTTGAATGACTACGACAATACTTAACTAGTTGACCAAATGAAACCTCACTTCTCCCCTGACCAACTTTGTCAAAAATAAATTTAAAAACCATAGATTCTAGGTCATCTAGTCGCTCTTGTTTTTTTCCAGTCTTGGCTAAACTATATTCATATTTCTTAAACAGCAATCCTTTTTTCTGATCAGATCGTTTGATTTTAGCAGTCTTCTTCTGCACCAAAGACAAAACCAATGAAGTAAAGACCTTATAATCAACTGTTTTGGTTCCGCTTAAAAGCTGCTGGACTTGAGCTGGATTTAAATCACTCGGAGGTTCCCAAAGAGTATTGGTAGGATTAACAGCAGCAAACGGTTTATCTTTACCAAATCGGAAAAATTCAACTACCTTCCTAATTACTAAAAATATAGCTAATAAATTTAGGGCTAGACCGGCTACTATTGCCACCAAGCCAACAAGATTTTGTCGTTTGGTTTGCCTAATGAATTCGCGCTCTTGATCAACAATTTTTTGTAAACTTAATTCTCCTTGTGCCCCTTCTACCTGTGCTTCTTGGGTGAAAATATTCTTAGGCAACAAAACTCTCCCTTCAAAAAAATTACCGCTACTCAACCTATTAATTGAAAAAGTTATTATTCTGTTATCAGGAATGCTAACTGTCCCACCAGTTTGTCCATGAGCATAAGCCTGGATTTCATTATCGCCCACTGCTGTGGGCAGAGTAACTTCAATTTCCATCTGCTGATGATCAACCCCCCAATCATCCCCAATAAATTGCCAATACAATTCAGCAACATCTTGATGAAAAGTAATAGCTTTATTCACCTGGTACTCTAATTGAAATATTTTACTTTCATCCACTGCTCTATAACACCACTTAATATATTTTTGGACTCCTTTATCTTGAACAAAAAAAGAATTGGGTACTGTGGTTGTGGAACTTTCTTTCTGATAAACGTGCTTTAATTCAGGGGTTAAAAAATCACCTTCAAATTCTTTCAGAGTAATGTCAGTTAGCACATATGGCTCTGTTCTGCCCGGATTGGTTGTTTGGTTTGGATTCTTCTTAATATATTGATAAGCGTAAGAAAAACTACCATCAAAGTTATACTGCCTTCTTTCAACCACATTCATTGAACCGTCTTGATTGATTTGGATTTCAATTCTAACTGGCTTAATCGAGTAATCTTTAGCTAAAGCGAGAGTGGGATGGAAAAAAGGGAAAAGAAAGGTAAATAAAAATGCTAACAATAAAAAATTTTTTTTCATAAAAAGAACATGCAACAACAATTTCTATAAAACCATAATAGCAAATAATTAAGAAAAGTTCTTTAGGCCAGACTAATAAATTTGTTTTTTTGCAATTTTTCAACTTTTTGTTGTATGTTATAATTACTTTTTTATAAATAGTTGAGCACTATTGGTGTTTTTATATTATGAGAAGAGATTAAGACAAAGACAGGACGCCACTATTACGTTTGAGTCCACGAATAGCTGGTGTTCTAGCCACAAGTTTTTTGGGCCTTAACATACTAACCGGATGTAGCGAGGCTACTAATCAGCCTATAACCAGTCCAACTGCCACGCCTGAACCTGTATTTTCTCTAACTATAGTCGATTCAGAAAGACAGCAGCCATATTATGTCCAATACAGATTGCAAGTGACAGATAAAGGGGGGCGAAGCGTCTACGATGTTCTGAGATCGTTGGGTTGGGGTGAGTATGAGTTAAATGAAGCCTTAGACGTATTCATTGATGTTAACGAAGATGTATCAGTCTCGAATGTTAACAGTCTAACTTCTGGAAGTTACACTTTTCCGGTCCCTCTCGATTAAAATTAGTTTGAATTTAACTTTTCTTTTTTTTATGCTATAATAGCAATCTGCTTCCAAAGACAGCGTGGGGTTGTGATTTTCGTTAACCTGAAAAATCACGCCGAGGAAAAACAATAGAATCATTCTTAGATTTTAATTGTCATTTTTCTCCCCCTTTCTCTCTTTTGAACTTAGAAAATTATTTTTTTAATTGATTAAAAGGAAATTATGCCAAGTCAAGCAAAAAAACAACGAGTTTCAGAAATTCAAGATAAGGCTCAAAAGGCCAAGTCATTATTCATTATTGACTATTCAGGAACTAACGCCAGTGAGCAAGTTAAGCTCAGAGCAGAAATTAAACAAGCTGGGGGTGAAATGTTTGTTACCAAGAATAGCTTAATTGACGTAGCCCTGGCTAAAGACAAGCTTAAAGATTCTTTAACTGGCATGAATGCTATCGTCTTCTCTTATGAGGATGCTGTTGCTGCCTTGAAAAAAACTTATGCTTTTCATGATGATGAAAAAAAGCTGGAAATTAAACAGGGTCTAATGCTAACTGAAGACAAAGTCCTCAGCCCAGCTGAAGTTAAGCAGCTCAGCCAACTACCTGGCAAAAAAGAGTTAATTGTATCTCTAATCAACACCATTCAAGGTCCAGTCAGAGGTTTAGTCAACGCTCTCAATTCAGGACAAAGAGATTTGGTTTACGTGCTACAAGCAATTAAAGACAAAAAAGAGGAATAATTTATCAATTAATAATAATTACAAAGGAGTCATTTATGGCAAAGAAAAAAGATAAGAAAGAGGAAAAAAAGACCTCTAAAAAAGAAGCCAAAGACACAAAGGGACTTTCAAAAAAAGTTCAAAAAATTGTAGATAGTGTTAAGAAACTATCCTTAATGGAAGTCTCAGAATTAGTTGAAGCTTTAGAAGACGAATTTGGCGTTAGCGCTGCTGCTCCAGCTATGATGGCTGCTCCAGCCGCTACTGGCAATGGTGCTGAAGCCCAAGAAGAAAAAACTGAATTTGACGTCGTCTTAAAAGAGGCTGGCGCCAAAAAGATTCAGGCTATTAAAGCCATTCGTAAACTTAAGAGTGATCTTGGATTAACTGATGCTAAAAAATTCGTCGAATCTGCTCCAAAAACTGTTTTAGAAGGTGCCGACAAAGAAGCTGCTGAAGAGGCTAAGAAAGTCTTGGAAGAAGCCGGTTGTGCTGTTGAGCTTAAATAATAAATAATTGGTTTATTCGTAACTGATATCCCTAGAGTTTATACTCGGGGGGTAAAGGTTGCCTCATAATCAACAATTTGATTGTAAGCTTAAGATGTAATCAACAATAGTTAAAAGAAACATCGTCAATCAAGGCGGTGTTTTTTTATTAAATTTAACCTTCCCCCCTTAAATCCCCAACCGTAAGGTCGCAGGAATGGCTTCATTCTAAACTTTAAGCCTCGCGCTGCATTAAAACAGCATCCCGATATCCATCCTCTAGCTTGACACCTTTTGCCAAATAACCATATCTTTCAAAACCCATTTTCTGATAAAGATGCAATGCACGCTGGTTAGAAGCATGAACGCTTAGCTTGATTATTTCAAAGCCCGGCAATTCTTTTTTAGCCTCTTGTAGAACCAGACCTATTAAAAAAGTCCCCAAACCAAAATTGCGATGTTCTTTGTTAATTGCAATGCCAAATAATCCAATATGTCTCTCTGTTTTTTCGCCTAATTTAATATCAGTTGATCCGACAATTTGCCCCTGGTGAACAGCTAAAATTACTAAAGATCTATGTTTTGAAATTTTTTCTAACTGATCATCTAGATACTGCTTTTCTTCCTCTAAAGTAACCTGCTCTCCTTGAAAACGGAGAAAGGTCCTCTCTTGGGAGAGATTGTTAATAAAAGACTGGAGCGGAGTCAGATCGCCCTCATGAGGTGAACGGAAAGTATATTCGCGTTCATTGATAGTATTTTTGGCAATTATTTTTCCTGGCTTTAACATAAAAACAAATTAAGTTCCGAGGGTTTAACCCTCGGATAGCTGTTGCCTCATTATATCAATTTTGCTGATTCAAAGATATTTTAGCCTGGTCATTTTCTAGCTTTTCCACATTATTTAAACACTAAAATAATATAGGACCTAACTTAAAATTTTATAAGATAAAAATGTGGAAAAATACAAGGTTTTTACTCACACTAAAGAATTCAGATAAATAAAACCCGAAGTTAAGCCTGGTAATAATAATTTAAATTGATATATGGGACAATAATTAACATTATTATTAAATAGAAAAATTGCCTATTGACCCAGTTTCTACTATTCTGCTACTTTTAATATAGTAATTGTCAAACTTTGATGTATTTTGAGAAACTAATAAAAATATAATTAATTATTTTCAAACCGAAAGGCGTCTTCATGTCGCAAGCGACACAAGCTGACCAAAATCAACAAACAAATACTGGAGACTCAGACGACCAATACCGTCGTTCTGACCGCAAAACAGGTCGTATGAGGGACGCCGCCAAACTTGATCTCAACAATCTCCCTGACTTGCTTACTGTTAGAGAGGTGGCTGATCTTTTAAGAGTCTCTCCTCTCACCATTAAACGCTGGGGTAAAAGAGGTAAGTTGCCGGCTATCAGAATTAACTCACGTGGTGACCGCCGCTATAAAAAAGAGTCGGTTTTGTGGCTCTTAGGAATTGATCCTGACGAACAAGAAGAATAGTTTTTAGGATTAACTTAAATTAAGCCAGTTTTTACTATTTAACTTTTAAGCTCGACAATTATTAAGTCGATAATTGAAAAAGTTGTTAAAAGCTGGCTCGAATTACTAACCAAATAAACTTAAATAGCCTCAGTTGTCTTTTCCAACGCCATGGTTGTTGGATTAATCTAAACAACCATTCAAGCCCCAAAGCTTGCATCCAAGCAGGCGCTCTTTTTAGTTTGCCAGTAATAACATCAAAACTACCTCCTACTGCCATTACTAACTTTACCCCAGCTTCTTCAAACCAGGAGCGATGTTGGTCAATCCATTTTTCCTGAAAAGGAGCTCCGAAAGCAACAAAGACAATTCTCGGTTTTTGCTTAACAAGATGTTGTTTTAAATCTGACTCCTCTGCTTTCGTTGGTTGAGCTATCTTTTGATAACCCTCTATCCAATCTAAATTATCAGGCAACTTATTGGGTTCATAACCCCTCCCGCCAATTAAAATTGCTGACAACCTCTTTTTTTTGCTAAAAGATAAAAGATCTTTAACCAAATCAACCCCAGCAATCCTTTGTTTTATTTTTCTTGTCTTACCTAAAAAATTTAGCCAGTTGTTAGCCCAAACTAAGCCTTTTCCATCAGCCAAAAGAATGTCAGCCCTACTTAAAACAGTGCCGAACTTAGGATCTTGTTTGGTTTGAACCATCTGCTCTGCATTGGGTGTGTAGACAACAAGTAACTTCTTCTCTTCTAGTAGATGTTCCTGAATATTTTTTAGCAAACTAAGCTTTTCTTTGCTAAAAAAAGGAAAATCACTTATAAAGACCTTGTTATCAATTTTTTTTGTCATTTTGTCCCTAGCATAAATATTTAAGTATAGTGAAGAAGACCCCAAGCACATTTGTTAAAAATCGATCTTCATACAAAATGTGAGTTTTATTCATTTTTTTTAACTATATCACTTTTCTAAAATTAATATTCTTTCAATTTTTTAAGAATTTGAATCCTATAAATATTTTTGTGCTATTTCTCACTAATTCTGTACAAAAGGCAGTAACTATTCTAATCAATTAAGTACTAGATTGCAGTTATTTTTGACTAAATTACACTATATTGAACACATTTTAACTTGAGTAAAGCTGTTTTTTTGCATTTATTTCAATTTTTTCTCTTCCTTGCTTATGAAACAGGCATACCGTCAACATTGATGGCGAATTATAATAAGCTTAATGAAAATAAATAAACTCAGAAACAAGCATTCCAATTTCATTTATGAACATTTTGATTATCATTTTGATAACTCATCTGTATTTATTGAGTTTCACTTTAAAATTAGACCGGACATCGAATTTCACCCAAAATTAACAATTCATGGTGTTGACAAGAAGAAATGGGATTGCTTTCCTAAAAATTATAAAAACGTTTTAATTTTTCATTTAGGACTAGCTGAGATTCCTAGCTACTGGAAAGCTACTTGTAGTCCGGAAATTAATATTCAACCATACAAACTATCTTTTACTCAACAAAACTGGTGGAAAGAACTGCTTATTAAAGGTTTAGGTGAATTTTATTACAAAAATGAAATTGACTTTACCCCAGAGGAATTTGTTTGTTTTACTTTTAATTCTAGGGCGGAAGATCTCCCCCAACTTGAAAATCGCGACCAATATCAGAACAAGTATCTACTCCCTCTTGGTGGAGGGAAAGATTCAAGTTTATTAATTAGAATCCTCGAGGAAAATGAGAAACAATCTGGCTGTCTACTTCTCAAACCACTCTCACCAGCTGCTGAAAAAGTGGCTGCAGCCTTTCAATGCCAACAGTTAATTAAAATTGAAAGAAAAATCGATCCACAACTTATCAAACTAAATCAAAAGGGCTATTTGAATGGCCATACTCCCTTTAGTGCCTACTTAGCTTTTACTTCAACTCTCATTGCTCACTTGTTTGGCTATCAACAAGTACTAGTAGGCAATGAGTCCTCTGCCAACCAACCCAACCTCAAGTACCTGGGTCAGGAAATAAACCATCAGTATTCTAAAAGTTTTGAATTTGAGCAATCTTTTCGAGAATACGCTAAGCATTTTCTAGGAATGAAGCAGACTAAAAAAACAGATCCTTCCAAACAACCCCAAGCAGAATATCTCTCAGCATTAAGACCACTATCTGAACTAAAAATTGCCCAATTATTTTCTCAGTTCCCTCAATATCACTCGATTTTCAGAAGTTGCAACGTTGGACAAAAGAAAAACAATTGGTGTCATCAATGCCCCAAATGCCTTTTTGTTTTTGCTCTCCTCTACCCTTTTATAGATGAGCAAAAGTTAACAACTGAAATTTTTGATCACAATCTATTTGAAGATGACAAATTAACCGAGACAGCTCTTGAGCTAACTGGAAATAAAAAGCAAAAACCATTTGAATGTGTGGGCACTTATGAAGAAAGCCAGGCAGCTTTTTACTTGAGTGTTAAGAAATATCTTGATCAAGGCAAACAATTACCAGTTGTTTTGCAAAAAATAAATAAGGAGGTTATTAAGTATAAAGAACCTCAAGATTGGGAAAAACAAGTAGAAACTATTCTTAATACCTGGGATGCAAACAATTTTCTGAATGAAGAGTTAACTACTATAATTAAGAAACAATTATGACAATTCCTGAAAACATAATTAGCCGGCTACTAACTAAAAAAATTTTGATTCTAGGTTTGGCAAAAGAAGGCTGGTCTAGTTATCAGTTTTTACGTAAAAACCTCCCAGAAAAAATAATTGGTTTGGCTGACCAAAAAACACAGCCTGATCTTGAGAAAAAATGGCAGGATACCATTAATACGGATAGTAACTTGAAACTACATCTTGGACCCGATCATCTTGATTCTCTTACTGAGTATAACCTCATTCTTAAAACACCAGGCATACCTTCTACCCTTAAACCAATCAAAAATGCAATAAATGGCAGAGTTGAGCTAAGCTCAAATTTAGAGCTAATGTTAAAAATTGTGTCTAATTGGCAGGAACAGGAGAAGAAAAGCCTTGATGTTAAGCTTAAAAAGGCTCCTGATACTTTGTTTGAGCCAATTACCATCGGAGTAACAGGAACAAAAGGGAAAAGCACTACTGCCAGCATAATTCATCACGTTTTGAAATCGGCTGGACTAGATTCTGTTTTGGTAGGAAACATTGGCACACCAGCTTTAGATAGAATCAATCAAATTACATCAAAAACTAAACTTGTAATAGAAATGTCTTCTCACCAATTAGCTGACTTGAAACTTAGTCCCGACATAGCTGTCATCCAAAGAATTACTTCTGAACATCTGGACTACTATCAAAATCAACAAGAATACGTCAATTCCAAAAAAGCTATAACAATGTATCAAAAGGTTAATCAGTATGTTATTTATGATCATGAGTGGCCGACTACTCAGCAAATAGCCAATTTAAGCAGTGGTCATCATCTCAATTTCAGCTTAGAAGAAAAAAATGATTCACTTGTTTATTCTAAAAATAATGAGCTAGTTTTCCGTGATAAGAAAGGTCTCAAAGAGGCTATTATCGCTACCAGCGAAGTACCCTTGCTGGGAGAGCACAATTTAGTTAATACTATGCCCAGTATTTTAATTGCAAAAATGTTTGGGCTAGCTAACAAACAAATCCAGCAAGCAATTTCAACTTTTAAACCACTGCCCCACCGGCTAGAGTTAGTTACAAAAAAAAATGGGGTCGAATATTACAACGACTCAATGGCCACTATGCCTGATGCAGCTATGTCAGCTCTATTAGTTTTTGCGAACCAACCAATAATTCTTTTAGCCGGCGGACATGAAAGGAATCAGGACTTTGTTCCATTGGCAAATAGCATCGTAAAACATAATGTTAAAAGCTTAATTCTATTTCCACCCACGGGTGAAAGAATTTGGCAAGAGGTGGAAAAAATATTGAGAGAACAGGAATCAACAAAACCAATTGATCACCATCTCGTATCTAATATGGATGAGGCCATTACAATTGCTGCAAATAGCGCCGTCACTGAAGATATTGTCCTTCTTTCTCCAGGGGCAGCCAGCTTTGGCTGTTTTGCTAATTATCAAGATCGCGGGGAACAATTCAGACGCGCTGTGTTTGCTCTTAAATAAA
>JAYEJP010000085.1:0-1637 GCA_034660615.1 Patescibacteria group bacterium | reverse complement strand
GGCCACTTATTGCTCGCCTCTTTTAACATCCAGCCATAGCCTTTTTGCACCATGTCCTCCTGATCAATTAACAATTCTTGTGCAATTTTCAAAGCTAATTCAAGCTGCTCTCCCCTTCTGAAAGAAAATATTAAACTCACAGCAGCAGCCCGCCTCACCCAGCGATTTTCATGCTTAGTCCAATCAAGCAATGAGTTGCTCAATCTAGGATATTTGTAGATCAAATAGCCAAAAGCATGAGTACAAAAATCGTCACACTTAAACCAGGTATCAACATAATTTATCAACCAGTTATAAAAACGATTATAATCATCTTGTCTAAGTTTTGTTTTGAGATGAAACGCCCAAGAAAAAGCAATTGTTTGCAACTCGCTAATTTCTGTTTTAAGCAAAAATTCAGCAAAATCAAGTACTTGCTCCTTTGGCCAATATTTTATCTTTTTCCAGTTTTTTTTTGCAATTTTTCTGACATCAGGAGTTCTCACTCCATATGATTGATAATTTGATTTTGAACAAGTCTTTGAACGTTTTTTATATTCAAGATCAGTTCGATCTTTCAACTCCTTCTTAATTTTTGCTCTCGATTTCTTAAATGATGATTGATTTGTCATTATGGGGACCTTATTAATAATAGCCTAAACTTTGCTTAAATTGGTCAAGATGCTTCAGTATTGCTCCTAAACCTTCAACTACTGATAAGTCTGGCTTATCTACTACCGCTACTGGGAGACTTAGGGCATTAGCTAAATAATTATCCAACTCATCTATTTCGGCTAGACTGCCAGTCAACAACAACCCTTTGTCAATTAAATCTGTAGTTAAATCAGGAGGTACCTTTGATAATAATTGCTTTACTAACAACTGATATTTTCCAGCAAAAAATTCAATCACTGGCATAATATCTTGAGTTGATATTTTTACTTCCTTAACCGAGCCCTGCTGCAAGTCTTTTCCCGAAACAATAATTCTTCTTTCTAAATTAGGATTAAGCGTTCCTAAATTAATCTTGAGGCGCTCTGCCTGTCTCTGACTAATTTTGAGTTTTTTCTCTTGGCGTAAGTAGTGCCGCAAATGTTGGTCCATAGTCAGACCGGCCCAATGAACAGCCTCACTATTAATCATTTTTCCTAAAGAAATAACGGCCGCCTCGACCACAAACCCACCAAGCTGCAAAATAAAACAACCTGAAGCATCAGCAATTGGTACACCACAACCAATTGCCGCAGCCAATGGCTGGCTTACAACTAAGACTTCTTTTGCACCCAAATCAGAAATTACTTCAGCAACAGCTTCTCTCACCACTGGAGAGGTATTGCTAGCCAAACTAACTACTATCGATGGACTAAAAAAATAATTTTTTTCGCTGGCTTGATGAAGAAAAACTTTAAGCAAAGCAGACAAATATTCCTTATTAGTAACTTTTGGTTGCTGAATAGGATGGGAAACTGTGATCGACTCATCAACCCGACCCTCCATTTCTAAAGCCTTGTCCCCAACTGCAATAATTTTTCCTTGTTTTTGGTCAATTGCTAAAACTGAGGCCTCATCAAGAACCAAGCCTTCACCATCAAGCCATATTCTCGTACGACATGAGCCCAGATCAATTCCTAAGCGGCGATTGAGACTTGAAAAAAATT
>JAYEJP010000084.1:0-2207 GCA_034660615.1 Patescibacteria group bacterium | reverse complement strand
AAACTACACAAAAAGAGGTCAAAAACCCACACTTAACTTAAATTAAGCCAAATTTTTCTTATGGGATCATATTCGATTAACTAAGACTGATTCTTGCTCATAGAGCCAAATATAAATACAACCTAGTTGTTATTTGTTAGAATGAAATTTATGTTTCAAACTAAAGAAAACTTCACTCAATGGTTTAATTTATTGTCAGTTTTCACTGAGAAAGAAATAAAGGTTCGCTACAAAAGAACAGTTTTGGGCCTAACTTGGCTGATAATTAATCCTATCATTCAAACTTTAATTATAGGGTCTATTTTTAATTCTATTGTTGGTGTTGATATTGATTATTACTATTTGTACTTATTAGCCGGCTTGTTGCCATGGAATTTTTTTTCTAAGTCAATTTTGCAAACTACTCCTATTTTTTTGGAGCAACGAGGATTGATTCAGAAGGCTAATCTTCCAGCTGAAATTATTATTCTATCTGTAATTCTATCCAACTTTCTTCAGTTAATAGTGTCATTATTGTTATTAATTAGTTTGAGTTTTTTAGTAAAGGGAGTTAATCTAACATCGTTGGTATTTTTGCCATTGGGTTTAATTTGGTTATTTGTCATTACAGTTGGAGTATCTTTTCTTTTGTCAACACTCAACACCTTTCATCGAGATATGCAATTTCTCATTAAAGCATTTATGCCGCTTTGGTTTTATGCAACCCCAATAATGTATCAACTCGAACAAATCCCAGGTTCACTCAGAAATTTAATCAGCCTTAATCCAATATCCGGATTAGTGATTTTTTTCCAGGCAATTCCCCTGCTCCAATCTATGAATCGGTTAAGCTTGGGTCAGATTAGTTTTAGTTTGTTGATGGCCATGTCGGTTTTTATGTTAGGCACATTTGTTTTTGTTACTAATGCAGGAAAATTCAGCGACTATACTTAATAAATAAGGCCAGCTTATCTCAGATGAAAGGTTTATCAACATTAAATATGCCTCAATTAACTGCCTCTGCTATTAAAGCTAAAGACTTAGTTAAGACATACTGTTTGGTAGCTGAATCTAGGCCTTTTTTTCTTAAATCAGAAAATGATTTTAATGCGATTGACAAAATTAGCTTCGATGTTAAAAAAGGAGAAAGAGTGGGTATTGTCGGTGAAAACGGATCAGGTAAGACAACCTTATTAAAAATTATTGCTGGGATTACTAAGCTTACTTCAGGTCAACTTGAAACCAATGGACGAATTGTTTCGATTATCGACTTGGAGGCAGGCTTTCATCCAGATTTAACTGGAAAAGAAAATATATTAATTAATGGGGCAATTATTGGAATGGTTAGAGCCGAGGTTAAAGCCAGACTAAACCAAATAATTGAGTTTGCTGATATTGGTAAGTTTACTCACGAACCTCTTCGGACTTATTCAAGTGGAATGAAACTTAGGTTGGGTTTTTCGATTGCAGTTCATTCAAATTTTAATACACTTATTTTAGACGAGGGCGTTGCTTTTGGAGATGAGAGTTTTAGGCTTAAAATTATTGCAAAACTTAATCAATTTTATCGTCAAAAAAAGACTCTAATAATTGCTAGCCACATTTTGGAGTTTCTAGACTTAAACTGCACTAAGTTCATTTGGCTTAAAGGGGGTAAAATCAAAGAAGCTGGTGGCCATGAGGTTTTACAAAAATATGTACAAGAAAATGCGGATACTTTTAGCGACAAACATTATCTAGAAAAAACAGATAGGTTTTAAAATGAATGTGGAAAATACAACTTTGCACCAATCTTCGCATAGCACTAATTTAGTTAATAAATTTAAAAGGCTAGTTAGATTTGGAATATGGGATTTTTTTCTAATGTTGAGATTGAGACTTTCTCCAAGTGTAATCGGAAATGGTGATTAGTCCTTAATATAATGGACCTATTACTAAAATTTGGAAAAAGAAAGAATTCGTTAGGTTAAGAGGGGAAATAAGGCAAGGACTTTATCGACTAGATGTTTGCAAGAAATGCGTTAGCTAAGTCTCTGTCCAAGATACATCATTAAACTTAGTTGTAGTTAAGGAGGGGGTTGAGATTTCTAGATATTCTAGTGGCTCGTTCATCTTCCAATGATGCGGGGTGTTATTGGGGACGAAGATAAAATCTCCTTTTTTAGCATTATATTTTTTGTTTCCGATATACCCGCTAGCACTACCGCCAATTATAAAAAGAAGAGAGC
>JAYEJP010000083.1:0-2222 GCA_034660615.1 Patescibacteria group bacterium | reverse complement strand
ACAATTTTTTAAAAAAGCTTACTTTGGTTTTTAAGGGTGTGCTAATAAATTTTAAAGCTGACAAATCACAATCGAAAAATTCTTGATATTGTTGTTTAATATCTTGAATTCGCTCTAAATTAAGTGAGCCTGATTCACTCAACCCAATATACACCTGATGCTCTTTGGCCAGAGTCAAAGCAGTATCAAATAAATATTTTTCACCACCACCAAAATGAGGAGGATTTAAATAAGGACTAAAAAGTAAAATCTTCATACAAGCTCCCTCCACTTAGACAAATCTTCTTCCTGCCACAAGCGGGTAATTTTTAGCTCCTGTTGTCGGTATTGTTCTGGCAGTGGTGGTTTTTGTTGTTTCTCCCAAACCTGAATATAGATCAAAATCTTATTTATGCCCTGCACTAAAGCTTCGACCAAACCAGGCATACCGTCTTTATAGCCCTGTTTAATAAAACCTCGGCGAATAAATTCCATTACTCCCTTGCGAATCAGAGTGAAAAAATTTACTGGTTTAACCCCTGCCTTATAGAGCAAATCTGCTTCAATTTGAGTCCATTGTACAGTTTTCTTGAGACCATCAATTGTATTGCGATGAGTTAGATGAATTAAAGGTGTGTGTAAAGTAATTGTTTTCCCTTTGTAAACCGGACTTTCATGAACTCGACCTCTCCATTCTTTCAACACCTCTTTTTTGAAAACTCTAGTTACTTGATCTTGCTGCCAGCCACCATGCTCAAATTTTTTACCATAACAAATATTGGTGCGATTAAATGTCATCGCCTCAGCTGCTCTCATTTCCATTCTGACTAAGATTTCTTTGGCTAAGGTAGGAGTAATTCTTTCGTCAGGATCTAAATACAACACCCAATCAGTCTCGACATGCTTAAGTGCCTCATTTCTCAAACGGGCAAAAGACGAATGTTCAAAATGAATTACCTTCGCCCCTTGGTTGGCTGCAATTTCAGCTGTCTTATCATCTGAACCATTATTAATCACTACCACTTTATCGACCCAACTAATTGTTTTGAGGCAATTAGCAATCATATTTTCCTCATTTTTTGCTAATAACACTGCGGTAATAGTTGGTTTTTTCATAAATAAAATCGCAAATTTATATTAGCTTAAAGGAGCCTGCTCCCCTCATTCTAATTTGTTCCCCTCAAGCAAGCTCGGGGGGTATAAATCATAAATTAGTTGCTTTAAATAACTGGCTGTTTCCCAAATTGCCCCATTAAATAGTCATAGACGGCTTTTCTTTCAACAGTGTTCCCTTTCGTTAGAAAATTAAACATTAATCTCAAACCTGTTAGTTTTGTTTTTAGTGAGCCATATTTAATAAAAAAAAGCAAGCGGTTACGAGTTTGATAATACTGTTGAATTTGTGAACCAGCTCCTTCACTCGAGCCAGCATTTTTATGCCACACAATTGACTCTGGGCAGAAAAGTAGTTTATAGCCTAAATTTTTTGTGCGGACGCTAAAATCAACATCCTCCAAATATAGAAAGTATTTTTTATCTAAAATCCCAACGTCTTCAATTACTTCTCTTCTAAGCAGCATGCTACAACCTGTGGCAAAATCAGAAGTTAACTGCTGATCAAATTGACCACGATCAACTTCATCAACACCACGATGAAAGGCAGCTAAATTAAGCCAGTCAATTGATCCACCTGCATACCACAGCACTTTGCCTTCATGTTTTTTTGCATAATTCTTATGGAATTCATTGCCTGGATAAAAATAAATTTTACTTGATGCAATTCCGGCTTGATTATCTTCCTGCAGACATGTAAATAATTTTATTAAAAAGTTTGGCTTAACTGTCGTATCTGAGTTAAGCAAAAGAAAATAATCAGAGTTATAACTTTTAACAGCATGAGCAATCCCCAGATTATTACCACCAGTAAAGCCAATATTAGCTTCAGTTCTAATTAATTCAGTATGTTTGTTAATTAATTTTTGGGGAAGTTTAAGCTCAACTTTGGAGCCATTATCAACAATAACAATATTGTAATCAAAATTTTTTACTTTGATTTTTGATAATGATTCAAGACAGTCCTTAGTTTCTTGAGCAGTGTTGTAATTAACAATCACTATCGAAATTAATGGAGTTGGTTTTGACATTAAGCTAATTATATCAATCTTTTAAGAGAAAACCGAAGTCAGGCGCCATTATTCTATATTTTTAAGTTGCGCCTTAACTTCCAATAAACTCTTGTCAAT
>JAYEJP010000082.1:0-2245 GCA_034660615.1 Patescibacteria group bacterium | reverse complement strand
TTTTTCTAGCCATGCTTTGTCAATTATAACTTAGCAAAGTAAACTTGAGTAGGAAAAAGTTTTATCGCCAGTTAAGACTAGTTGGCATTAGTTAAGACTAGTTGGCATTAGTTAAGATTAGTTAAGAAGGCAGTCCTCATTTCGATCTAAGCCGGTTTTTGATCTAAGCAGATTTTCGATTTAAGCCGGTTTTCGACTTAAGCCGGTTTTTGATCTAAGCCTATCCCAACTTCGAGAAAAGTCCGGGTGTCAGCCCTCGGGAGTGGTATCCTGCGGGAGTGGCGTCGTTTTATCTAAGCCGGCAACAAAAGCGCCCAAACCAATCGTTCGTTTGTTCTGCCGTTGGTGTTTAGAGGTGGTTGGAGTCGGGAGGGCTGGTTTGTGGCTTTGGGAGTTACTGATAGTTTGATTATAAGGCTTGGGTAAAGGAGCGCCTCTAACGTAGCCACAATTAGAACAAATAAAAGGCGTGATGCTTTTTTGCCCACAGGCTGGGCAGGTTATACATCCCCGTCCTTCTAGCTTGCCCCATAGCCCACCTGGACTAATCGAGCTATTGGTTCCTAGTCTCTGGCCTTGGGCAGTAATGGCTGAAAAAGGGCTCATGGTTAGACATTCTATTAAGCTGGGATTAAAAGCTTTGGTGGCGGAAGCAAAGGTTGCTGTTTCTGCTAGAGATGTGGCAAACACCGCTTCCAAAGGGCCGAAAAGCTGTCTCCGTTTGGGATGCGGCTTTTGCTGTTTGGTCGAAAAGTGCTGATAGTGCTCAACCAACCTTTCTACTTCAGCATCCCCTATGTTGTTTAAATCAAAAATACCAGCTAACACAACTCTTTTTATTCCTAAAATAAGCCGCTCTGTTTGTTTCGAGCTTAGTCCTTGCTCATAGTTTTCCAATTTAAAAATTTTAATTAAATAGTGTGCATAATTTTTTAACCTTAGTTGATTTACTTGTGTTGCCTTTTTTAGCTTTTGTACTTGATTTCTTGTCTCAAATTCTTCTAATAAATTGAGAAAAACTTCTTCAGCTGAAAGTAGCTGGGCTTCGCTCCCTAGGCTGATCAGCAAAGACATTGTTTTTTGTTCGATCTCATCAAAAGCTGCGTTTTTTGTTGGTGAAATGTTTTGTCCCAATTTTTGCAACAATTGAATTAAGTCTGCTTGACTAAGTTGAATCATATATTGTGATTGAAGCAAAGCCCACCGATTTTCTTCTGGCAAAAAAGCTGGCTGCACCAAAACCACTACGGTGAAGCCGCCTGGATGGATTTTTGATTCTGGCATGAGATAGAGGCTTTTTTGCCCAACCCAACAATTTGCTGAAGGGGAATTTAGATTTGGCTGGCCGTCCAGTTCTGGCATCATGTTATCCAGTTCTGGCATGATAGAGTTGCTTGCCCTTTTCCAACCAATTGCCTCAAAAGTTTTAGATAGGGCAGCCTCACTCAACTCTTCGACTTCTTGTAATAGTTGGGGAGCCCCTGTATTAAATGGAGTTGTTTGTTTAAGCGCGGCAATGAGTCTTTCTATTTGTTTGAGCTCCAATAGGTAGCGAGATTTTGCTAATTGAGAAGAGGCTTTTTCAATAGATGCTTGGCAAACAGCCACTACTTCTTTATTTTTTTGGTAAATTGGGTCTGTTAAATTAATGTTGCCAAGTTCATCAAAATCTATCGTATATGCCAAGTGAGAAGATGCTTGATGAGCCTCTCTGGCTATGGCTCCTAAGTAGTGTTTAAGTAATCTAATTTTTTGTGGCTCTGGCAGAGGGAGAATCTCTCTTAGTAAAAAGTTAAAAATTTCAAGTAATGCTTCGTCTTGCTCCACTTCTTTTTTGGGGGTGCTTTCTGTTTGTAAGTTGTTTTGAACTAGGGGTTGGTGGAGCATTTGAGACCAGATGGAAGCTAGCCATGAGGATAGACCTGGAGTTCTACGCTCAGTTTCTGTCGGGATACTTGCTGGGCTCGGTGGGTTTGCTCTAGAGCTATCATAGACAACTCTTTCTTTAAACATAAAAACTCCTCTTAATTGAGGAGCACGGGACTAAAAAGCAATTAATCCTTGTTTGTTAATAAGAGTGTCTTATTAATCCCGATGCTCGTCGGTTTTCAACAAAATTTTTGTTTTGATGAACCAAACCTTGTTTCGGACTGATCTTTTTTTGTTGCTAGTAGCGGTTAAAAAGAAACACCGTTGCGGCACAGCGTGGGATTTGCACCCACTTCCAATTTTGGGTTTTATTAAT
>JAYEJP010000081.1:0-11605 GCA_034660615.1 Patescibacteria group bacterium | reverse complement strand
TCAAACTTGAATTTTGATGTATATTTTCTTCTTCCCATTTTTAGATACTCCTTTTTTTTATTTATTATTTTAGAGTACCAAATCTTCCTTAGCTAGTGGTTCATTATATTCAGGACTAATCACATATATGGTTTAGGATCCTGCTGATCCACACCTATATTGCCGAAACATTAGACAAAATCGCTAGAGGCTCAAGAAATGTTTCAAGATTAATTTACATGAGTGAAGCTCACCGGGCTTAAAAGCCCGGCGTTCTCTGCTCTGACTTATAGATAAAAATATGCCTTATCTAGGCTCTAAAACCAAAAAAATCTCCAAGCTGAAGATTTTTAGCAAGCAACATAGGGCTAAACCGATAGAATTAACGGTCTATCGGAATTTTTTGAATGTGTGAGCCCGGTGGGACTCGAACCCACGACGCACAGCTTAAAAGGCTGTCGCTCTAACCACCTGAGCTACGGGCCCATAAATTTTTAATTTAGCGAACGTTAATTTTACCACTCAAGACAGCAACTGCCAACTAGAAACACCTAGTTTGCTCGCGATACATACTCGCCAGTATCCGTGCTAATCACCAACTTTTCACCTTGTTCAATAAATAAAGGTGCTTGTACTTCTAAACCAGTTTCCATCGTAACTGATTTTGTACCAGAATTTTGTCGATCGCCAGCCACAGCCGCATTAGCTTTTAACACTTTCATTGTTACTTTAGGTGGTAACCTGACTACCATTGGTTTGTCTTCATAAAATAAAATATAAACCTGTAATTCAGCCACTAAATAAGCAACCTGATCTCCAACCACACTTTTAGGAATGCTAACTTGTTTATAAGTTTGCGGATTCATAAAAAACACCTGATCCCCACTCTGATACAAAAACTGCATTTGTTTTGACTCAACATAAATTTCATCAACTCGGTCATGAGATTTAAACACATAACTAATTATGGCTCCAGTTTCTAAGTTTTGCATTTTAGCTCGGGTAAAAGCACTGCCTTTTCCTGGAGAAACAAATTTTTTATGAACTACTTTATAGGGTTGGTTCTGATGAAGCAAATACATACCTTTCTCAATATTGCCTGCTTTGATTTTTGCCATGGTTCGGATTGTAACTAAAAAATATTTTTTTTAAAAGCCTAAGACCTTCAAACTTACATAAACAGCATATAAGCAAATTAATAAAATTGACTCTCTTTTTTCTAAAGTTTCTTTAGTCAATAAAAACAAAACTACGATCACAGTACTAAAAAGAAGATAAGCCAAATCAAAAGTGGCGATACTTCTTTCAATTTGCCAGCCCGCAATTAAGGTGCTTGCACCTAATGCCACTAAAATATCAACAATATTACTCCCAATTAGATTGCCAATAGAAAGGCCATTAGAACCTTTAATTACTGCGCTGATTGAAACTATTAGTTCTGGCAAACTAGTACCTAAGCCTATCATGATGACTCCAACAATCATTTGGCTTACTCCTAGTATTTGAGAAATTTCAACTCCATGATCTAAAACCAACTCACTGGCCTGGGCTAAAACAACTAATCCTGCGATTAATTTAACCGCCGGCACTAAATTTTTAGCTTTAAACTTTCTGACTTTACCTTTAAAAATTGATAATTTTGTTTTTCTTTGCAAAGTAAAAAAGTAAACTAAATAAGATACCACCATTATTAAACCATCAGCCTGCGTCAATTCACCGTCAATCGCTAATAAAAAAAGGAGAAGTGTAGCTGCAATTAACACCACTCCATTTTTCATCACATTTTTCTTTTTCATCTTAAAGACCTTTAATAAACCAGCTACTCCCAAAACAAGAGTAATCTGACTCATGCTAGAGCCAATAATATTGCCAACCACCAAGCCAGTAGTATCGGCGCCATTAAGCTTATTAATTGCTCCATCAATAGCAATCATAATTTCAGGAAAATCAGTACCAATCGCCAAAACTGTTAAACCAATGAAAGCTTCAGACAAACCCATTTTTTTGGCAATAACCTGGGCAGCATTGGTAATTAACTCAGACCCAAGCCATAATCCTAATAAACCAATAAAGAAAAAGAGAGCATGATTGACAAGCATAGATTTAATTAAAACATAAAACAGAGCTTATCTCTAGTAATTCTTATTAATATTGATAGGGAAAATAGCGTTAGGAATATACAGAGAAGCATAAGGAAAGCATAGCTGGGGTACGGAGTGTTAGCGCAGTAAGTTGCGAGTAGAAAATATATCAGGCTACTTTTGATATCAATTTAAAAAATTTTTGAGGCATTAACAGCGACCAATCATGATTTCCCTCAACATACTCTAATTTTGAATTGCTAATGAGCACATTCATTTTAGGGCATAATATTTAAAATTTCTTACTTACAATTTTACTTAATTTAGAAATTTACGAAACCGATGGAAAAAAAGGGGTGTCACTTAGCAGTCCTTTTTTACAGTTTTATTATGAGCGGGAAACGGGGCTCGAACCCGTGACCTTCTCCTTGGAAGGGAGACGCTCTACCAACTGAGCTATTCCCGCATTATTAATTATTTTTGTAAACACAAAAAATTAAGTTCCTAGGGTTAAAACCCTCGGATAACCGTTAAAGCATTATAACAAATCTCGTAATCATATTTTAAACTTTAGCAATCAAATCTCAAGTCTAAGTTAATCTTCATTCTTCCTCGTTTAGCTTCAATAAAGCTTTCTGAAAAGCACTGTGATGGGCAGTTGGCTGATTTTGCTCATTAAAAAAGCTAAATTCTTCAAAAGGTCCAGGCGAGCCTTGAACAACAAAAAGCGTAACACCAATCACCTGAGGATGGGACCAAATATGCTGAAGAGCATATAAATAGTAATTTTCCAGCCAAGGTTGAGTCAGAGAGTTAGCCTTCCAACCAGTTTCAGTAATAATCACCTTAAAATCCCTGCCGGTTTTTCTCTTTAAGTAATTAAGTTCGTAAAGAAAACCTCTTAATGAATTTTTCCCAGTTTTGGTCGGACTGGATGAAAACGCGGGGTTGGGGTAGGAGTGTGAATTCCAGATATCGACTTCATCAAAGACAGTGGGGTCATAGCGCAGCATTTGATTTAAATAGGCAAAGGCCTCGACAGTTTCGCTAGAATTAGGAGCATCAAGATCAAGAGCTGCTGGCAAAACTAGATAGGGATCTTCTTCTGTATGGGCCCAGCGCCTAACAAAATTTAGTGTCTCAACATAAGTAGCAGCATTAACTCTCCCTCCCCATTCTTTAGCATGATTGACTTCGTTAAATGCAATAATAAACCTTTCATTAGTCGGCCAATCTAAACCGTCTAAAAAATTAAACATCTGTACAATCTGTCTACGGCTAGGTCTTAGCCAAAAACCATTTTCAACTTTTGTTGCCAATCTAATTATCGGCACAAAGTGATAACGACGACATTGAATAAAAAAGTCTCGCCACTCTGACTGTTGATTTAAATCATCTAAAGTTAGGGGGATGGTGACAAAATGCCAATCATCTTCAACTCTTAACAAATGATGGGCGTGCTTCAAATCACCAGTTGATAACAAATGCACCCCAATCAATTTATCTTCTAAGGCCCATGCTTTTCCAGCAGTTAGCAAAAAGAAAACCAATAATAAAACTGATATAAAAGCCGTTTTTATTTTCATTTCTATTAAATATTAGGATATCAAAATATAGCAAAACTTGATAGAGATGATATACTTATTAAGAGAAAATATGAAAAAAATTTTATTAAGCTACCTCTGGTTGCTTGGTTGTTGTTTACTAATTTTAACTAGTATTGGTTTTTATCGTTTTTCTTATATGCCCCAATATCAGCCAGAAATGCTGATCACTCAGCCCAAGGCTGAAATCAAACTTGCTTTGAAAAAAGAAAAGACGATAGTCTTAGATGGCTTAGAAAGCACTCTTGATACAGCTGACGCCAGAAGCGCCATTGTGGCTGAATTTTTACAAGAATATAATTCTCCACTTGAACCTCATGACTACTACGGTCAAAAATTAGTAGAAATAGCAGATAAATATAAACTTGATTTTCGCTTACTACCAGCAATTATGATGGAGGAGAGTAATCTTTGTAAAAACATTCCTGAAGGAACCTATAATTGTCTTGGTTTTGGCATTCATTCACGCGGAACTTTAGGTTTTGAAAATTACGAAGCAGGCTGGGAAAGAGCTGCTAAAGAGCTAAGAGCCAACTATGTAGAACAAGGCCGCTTAACTGTTTCGATGATTGCAAAAAAATACTGTGCTAGCGTAGATAAATGGACTAACTCAGTTAATCAATGGATGGCTGAAATGAAATACAATGACCGAAAAAAGGGGATAGAAAAAAAGACTGATTCTAATGTATTGGAGTATGTTTCTGAAGACTAGATGAGACATATTTTGATATATTTAGGTAGTCTAAGTATGCTTTTGTTATAAATCTTGACAATCTTATAATTTATGTTATAGTTATAGATACCTCAGAAGGTTCTTTCCTCACCGGGGAAGATACGTTCTGAGCTCAAATTACCCATGCACGCGCATGGGTTTTTTGTTTTTTAGTTATCATCTCCCTAAAACTAGTTATCATCTCCCTAAAAGTGTGCCGAAGAGAGGAGTCGAACCTCCACGGGGCTAGCCCACACGGTCCTAAGCCGTGCGCGTCTACCAATTCCGCCACTTCGGCATTTTTAAAAAGCATAAATTAGCTATTTCGCTTTAGTTTTCCTATTTTACAATATCTTTAGCATAGATGAAATACATTCACCGCCGTTCAAACCGAGCCAAAAACATCAGCCTAACCATTAATTCCTTGCTACAAGTAGTCATCACCTCTCCTCGTTATTGCCCAAAAACAAAAATTGAACAATTTATTAACTCTCAAAAATCATGGATTAAACAGAGAATAAAGCAGCTAAAATCAATTAGAAACAACATCGAAACAGCAGATCATATAAAAATTTTTGGTCAAGATTATAAGAAAATTAAAAAATATTTTACAGATAAAACTATTGGTATCACTATCCAAGATCAGCAAATAATTTTTAACTATTTGCCACAGCAGCTAGCTAATTCTGATTTTATTAAAAAAGAAAAAATATTATTTCTCAAAAAAACCAGTCGACACTATCTCAATAATCGAATTGCTAATTTAGCAAAAATAATGTCTCTCCCTTATCACTCAATCAAAATAAGAAACCAAAAAACTAGGTGGGGGAGTTGTAGCAACAAAAACAACATCAATTTAAATTGGCGCTTGGTTCATTATTCAACTTCAATCATCGACTATGTTTTAATCCATGAATTAGCTCACCTTAAACACCACAATCACAGCAAAAAATTCTGGAAGCTTGTTGCTCAATATGATCCTAATTACAAAATTCACCAAAAGTATCTTAGAAAGCAAGCTGTTACTTTGCTTTGATCAAAGTTTTTAAAGACTGCTACAATAAGTAGCATGATCACCATTCTTCACGGAGAAAACAACATCGCTTCTCGCCAAAAACTGGTAGAAATTATGAATCAAGCCAAAAAAAACGGTGTGGTAATAAAACGGCTTGAGGCAGAAAAATTAGAACCGCCAATTTTAGAAGAACAACTTGTTAAATCTGATCTTTTTGGCAATCAACGTTTAGTTGTTATTGAAAAACTACACTCTTTACGACGCTCAAAAAAGAAAAAAGTGTTAATCAAGATGGTTTCTCAATCTCAAGTTGATGTTTGTTTGTGGGAGAGTCGCAAATTGACCAAAACAATGCTGAAAAAAATTTCAGCTCAAAAAGTTAAACTTTTTAAAATATCAGGCTCTATTTTTGACTGGCTAGATTCAATTGGAGCTAGTAATAAAGAAAAACAACTAAAACTGTTAAAACAAGCCTTAATAAAGAATGACGAGTATATGTGTTTTGCTATGCTTGCTCGACAAATTAGACTATTAATTAAGGCAAAAGATGGTGGAAAAGTAGCTGGACCTCCATTTGTGGTCAGGAAGATTAAGCGTCAGGCTAATCAATTTAGTTTTAGGCAATTATTAAGAATACATCAACAACTCTTTGAAATTGATAAAAGGACTAAGACTTCAACCAATATTTTAACCCTAAAACAAAGGTTGCAATGGCTTATTCTTAATCAATAATTTTGCACAAAAGGTATTGTCTAAGTACCGAGTAACATAAATCCATTCTTGACAAGCTTTAGACAAAGTATGATAAAGTATGAAAAGTGTCAAAACAAAGACTAACTATCACTTTATCAAAATCCACTTTAAATAAAGTCGATCGTCTTATCGATTCGAAAAAAATCCGCAGCCGCTCCCATGCAATTGAGACTCTTCTGGAAAAAGCGTTGCAGCCAAAAATCGAATTGGCAGTAATTCTCGCAGGAGACAAAGATGGTCGCTATAAACAAATCAGAACTTTAACTAAAGTTAACAAGCAACCATTAATTGTCTACACTTTAAAAAGATTAAAAAAACATGGAATTAAAAAAGTTATCGTTTTAACCAATGATAGAGGTAAAGAGATTAAAAAAGTTGTTGATCAGTATAACTTTGATTTAAAATTTAAATGGTTTTTTGAAAAAAAACCACTAGGTACGGCTGGAGCTATTAAACAAGCTGCTTCGCAAATTGATAAAACTTTTCTGTGTTTGCACAGCGATGTTTTAACTGACATTAACTTTAATGAACTGATTCAATTTCATGAAAACCACCATGCTACAGCCACTATTGCTGTTAAGCCAAGAATTCCCCAAGATTCTTATGACAATGTTTATATTCAGGGAAGCAAAGTAGTTGATTTTAAACCTAAAAAAGATGGGCAACTCGTCAGTATTGTTAATAGTGGTGTTTACATTTTTGAACCAGACATCATTAATGTTATTCCTAATAAAATTCCTGCCACTTTAGAACAAGATGTTTTTCCTCAACTTGCTAAGAATAAAGAGATTAATGCTTTCACCTTTCAGGGAATTTGGTTTGACGTTAGCACTGACCAAAACTACAAACAAGTTTTAAATAAAATTAAAAATTAATTATTAAAAATTATTGCGAAAGCAATTATGAACACTGAAGAACTTCTCCAACAAACCAAACAAGGTTTTTCTCAACTAAAATTAGGTGAAGAATATAAAGAAAAAGCATTAATAAATCTTAAAAGATGGTTGATTGATCCTCAATGTGCTGATTACCGACCACAAGTAGTACATCTTATTGAAGCTCAGCATTGGGATTATTTATTAGATTCCTTTTATCAAGTTATGCCTTTCGGCACCGGTGGTAAAAGAGGTGAAGTTGGTGTTGGTCCTAATAGAATTAACGAGTGGAATATTCGTGCCTCAGCCCAGGGCCATGCTCAATATTTATTAAGAAAATATCAAGATAAGACTAAAACAAGAGGAGTGGTTCTCACCTATGATGTTAGGGAATTTCTAGGAAACAAATATTTTGACAAAAATATACCTAACCCAGCCATGAATCTTACTTGTAAAGATTTAGCCTGGGCTGCGGCAGAGGTATATGCTGCTAACGGGATCAAAATTTACACTTTTGATTCTTTTCGCTCAACGCCAGAACTTTCATTTGCAATTAGACATCTCAATGCTGTGGCCGGTGATATGTTTAGTGCCAGCCACAATCCTCCAGATCATAATGGTATGAAAGTTTTTGATGAATTTGGCGGACAACTTATTCCCCCTCAAGACGAAGAGCTGGTCTCAGAAGTGACTGAAAATGTTGAAGAGATTAAAAATATTCCTTTTACTGAAGCTCAAGAAAAGGGGCTGATTGAGATAGTTGGAGAAAAAGTAGACCAAGCCTATTGGAGAACTTGTAAACAGCTATCACTTTCAGCAAATAGAGATCTTAAGATTGTTTACACACCTTTACATGGCTGTGGGTCAACTTCTGTTTTTCCAGTTCTGAAAAAATTAGGTTTTAACATTAGCATGGATCCGAAGACAGAATATCCAAATGGAAAATTTGAAAATGTCACTTTCAACATTCCTAATCCCGAAGTAGAACAATCTTTTGATACTACTTTGAAATATGCTCAAGAAGTTAATGCCGATCTCATTTTGAATAGCGATCCTGATGCTGATCGGATTGGTATCATGGTGAAGCATCAAGACAATTGGCGTTTTATCAACGGTCAAGAAATTGCCGCTATTCTTACTGATTATGCTATTAAAAAGATGAAGCCTGATTTTAAGGGTGAGGGAACTGTAATTAAAACTCAAGTCACCACCAATCTTTTGCAAAAAATTTGTGATCACTATCAGATCAATCTTATTGGAGATTTGCTGGTTGGTTTTAAATATATTGGCAAAGTGATGAATACCTTAGAAGAAGAGGGTGAGCTTGATGAGTTTATTGTTTCTTGTGAAGAGAGTCATGGGTATCTTGCTGGCTCTTATGCAAGAGATAAAGATGCTGTAGTAGGAGCAATCTGGCTATCAGAGTTAGCAGCTAAGCTCAAAACCGAAGGTAAAACCCTTTTAGATTATTTAAACAAAGTTTATGCTCAGTTTGGATATTTTAGAAATTATTTAACTGAAATTAGATTGCCTGGAGCAGAAGGTCGCGGAAAGATTTTGAGCATTCTTGACCAACTTAGAGAAAAACCACCAGAAAAATTTGGCAATTTTACTGTTGAAAAAATGGAGGATTGGCGTGATCGCAAACCTTTTGTCTCTCAGACTGACATTGACGCTAAAAACAGTTTAGTCTTTTACTTCAAGCCAATCAAAGATACTTCCACTATTAGAGTTACAGTTAGACCATCTGGCACTGAGCCAAAAGTAAAAATGTACTTTGAAATCGGCAGTGTTCCATTTAAGTTGGAAGATATTATAAAAGTTAAGGCAGATATTGAAAAAATTCTCAAAAAACTAGAAAAAGATTTTATGAAAGTTTGTTATCAGTTAATCGATATTGATTTTCCTGATCGTGGTTTTCTGCTTTTCTGGCAGCTACCAATACAAGACAAACTACATTATTTCAAGATAGAAGAACAAATTGCTGATTTGAAAAATACTAAGAAAGAAAAGAGGGCTGATGCTTTGGCAGAACTATTAGAGTTCTTGGGTTCTGACCCAATTGATAAGGTCGATCTGGCCTTTAAGAAAAAATATGGACAATCGATGAGAGATTATTTAGAAATAAAATAGTTATTCTAATTATGTTGAGTGACAAACAGCTTCTTTTAAAGAAGTATTATCAATTTTGCCCTCATTGTCAGCGGCAATACCAAGCAATTGAGCCGTTTAAAAATTATTGGGATTTACCAGGCGGATTTGTTGAAGTCGGAGAATCAAGCATAGAAGCGTGTCAGCGTGAATTAAAAGAGGAAGCTGATATTAAAATCAAAGTTACCAATTATGTTGGCAGTTATCCTGATTGCTATCAAGACTATCCAACCCTAGTAATGGGTTTTGTGGCAAAAATTGAGCAGGGAAAGATTAAGGCGGCCGACGATGTGAGCGAATTCAAATGGTTTCCTCTAGACAACCTACCTAAAAACATTGCTTTTGCCAGCATCAATCAAATTATTAAAGACTATCTATCTCATTCAAACCTAGCCAAGTCTGAGCTTTAAGTTACAATTTACTCTAACTAACTATTAAACTATCTATGACCAATAATCACAACCAAACTGATACAACTAGCATGCAACCAGAAATTATCAATTCCTTGGAAGAAATAAAAAAAATTGACCAAAGTAATGTGCTTGGTTCAATAGAAGCGCTAGCTGATCAAATTAAACATGGCTGGAAAGAGGCTAATGCAGTGCAATTTACCCCCTCGGCTGACATAAAAAACGTCGTGGTAACTGGTATGGGTGGTTCTGGCTTAGGTCCAGATGTTGCTCGTCATCTTTTCAAAGAAAAGCTTGTTTATCCTTTAGAAGTGATTAACAGTTACTCCTTGCCCGGATATGTTGATCAGCATACTTTAGTTATTCTTTCAAGTTATTCTGGCAATACAGAGGAAGTACTAAGTTGTGCACAAAAAGCCATAGAAAAAGACTGTCAGCTGATGGCGATTACCAGCGGTGGAAAATTGCAAAAAATTACTCAAGACAATGACATCCCGACTTACATAATTGATCCTAAATACAATCCATCAAATCAGCCAAGAATGGCTATTGGCTATGCATTAGCAGGCATGATGGGGCTGCTTAATCAAGCTGGGATTATTGAGGTAAAACAACAAGAAATAGAACAAGCTATGCAAGCGACCATCACTACTTTGGAAGAATGTCGAGTTGCACAAAAAACCAATAATAATCCAGCAAAAAACTTGGCGCTTATGTGCGTTGATCGTCGACCAATCCTAGTTGGAGCTGAGTTTCTTATTGGAGCAACTCATGTTTCTGCCAACCAATTTAATGAAAATGCCAAAACTTTTGTTGACTACAAGGTGATTCCAGAAATTAATCATCATCTCATGGAAGGATTAAGACTGCCCAAGTCAAATAAACTAGACACATTGTTTTTGTTTTTTAATTCAAATCTCTATCATGAGCGCAACCAAAAAAGAGTTGATTTAACCAAACAAGCTGTTGAAAAACAGGATATTCAGACTTTAACAATTGATCTGCATGCGCAATCAAAAATCGGTCAAGTTTTTGAACTAATTACTTTAATGGCTTTTGCTAATTTTTATCTAGCTATTATCAATAAAATCAATCCTAGCTTAGTTCCAACAGTTGATTGGTTTAAGGAACAATTAAAATAGCTATAGTTTGAGTGATTAATAAGCCAGCCACCCCTCCCCAAAGAGCAAGTTTTTCGCTAGTATAATCTATATAGATTATGTCGATTGTGAATCCTGCCCCACAATTCTTAAAAATGCCCAAGTTAGAGGTTGGGACGTATGCCTTAGACCTAGCAGATTTAGCTGCTAAAGAAATCCCTCTACCTACCACTTATTGTTTACCTGTATCAACTTTAAAAAATATTGCTAAGCACAATTGGTTGGAAGATAAGTTTGAACAGATTGGCGTCAAGATAATTCCAGGAAATCGATTACAAATAGATCAAGCTTTAAAAAAAATTAGAAGTTTGATTCTCCAACAGACAATCCCAAAAAAAATTACTAAAAAATTATTCAGTTTTTATCAACAAAAACTCAATCAAGATTTTGTTAGATTAACTGCTAGCCCAGTCTCTGGTTTTAACACTAATTATAAAAGAGAAGATAATATTCGTGGTGAAGTTAACCTGATTGAATCAATTCTTAAATTGTGGGCAAGAAATATTGGGGAAAAAGAATTGTTACAGCGAAATCTTTTCCCGGTAGCAATTGTTATTCAAGAACAGCCTCAACCAATTTCTTCAGGCATTGCCTACTCACAAAACCCAAAAACTGGCGATAAAACTCAACTAATTATCAACTCTACTTGGGGTGTTTATCAAGCCAATTCTAATGATGACCAAATCACAGTTGACCAAAGAAGTTGGCGAATTATTGACCAAACTATTAATAAAAAAAACTATTACTACAAAAGAGAGCTCGATAGACTAATCAAAGAAAAAACAGCTCAACAAAACATTAAAAAACCAAGCTTAAGCGAAAAACAAACAAAAAAATTAGCAAAGTTAATTAAAAAAATTAAATT
>JAYEJP010000080.1:0-2291 GCA_034660615.1 Patescibacteria group bacterium | reverse complement strand
GTAAAAGAATCATCACGATTAACTGTTTTTGGTCCAGCTACTACTTTACCCTTATCGTCTTTTATTACCAAGTAATAATGATCCGGATTTTTATCTTCAACTGACCCTCTAATGTCAACAATTCCTATCAACCAACCCGCACCAGGATTGGTGATCTCTGCCACTGGAGCAGTATTATCAATCTCAAACTTATAATTGGCATTATTTGAATCATAATCTTTGTAGCCGTCTCTCATTCTTAGCACAGAGCTAACGGTATAATCAGCATCATCTGTCCAGTATTCAGGATTGCTTGGATCTAAACCTGGCTGAGGAACTAAAAAATCAAAAGTGAGCTCTCCAGTTTCGCCAGCCTCTATTGAAGGCAGATCAAGCTCAGACCTCACCATATGATTATGACAAGTATAACGATCTAAACCCATAGCTGCATACAACTGATTCATTGATTCATTAGTGGAAATTGGACCATTGTTTTTGATATACAGCGTCACCCCTAATATATCGCCCGCTTTATAAATAGGATCGGCTTTATTAAATCCGATTGAGGTGATTTTCAGATTTGTGCGATCTATTGTAATCTGAATATCATCAGCTCGATTCCAATTAAGTGCTAAATCTCTGCCCTGGGCTCTTAAGTCATAAACTCCATCATCAACCGGTTCTAGTGAATAATCATAATTTGTTTGGCTGATATTGATATTTTGACCAGTAACATCACTCCATTTTTGCTCAGGAGCCTTCCACTTAAACCTTAAGTTTTTTAAAGTTTCATCAGCGTGTGCTTCTAAATTAACGGCTGAATTCCAAATTGAACCATCAGCTGGAGCATCCCAGAAAATATTGGGTTTAGTTGCATCATAATTTATGGCACAAGCCTCACTGTAGCCAGACCAATTGTATGCATCATCTCTAGCTCTCACTCTAACATGCCATAGACCTTCTGTACCTGAGCCACCTCCAAAACTAAGGTAATTAGTATAAAGAGTAGACCAATTTTCTGCTCCATGCCAATTGCTTTCTATATCTGGATCATTGCCTGGATAAACCCATTGGCGTTGATATTCGACTGCATCGCCTACCTCTGTCCAATGATGAGAAACTTGGTTTAGTTTGGTGTAACCTCCGCACTCAGTTTCAACAGGTCTTTGTGAATAGTCTGCAACTGTAGTGTTAAAGCCAAGGTTCTCTGGAGGATTTGGAGCTATGGTGTCAAAACTAACATCAACCGCTCTATTAGCCGCATCGTACCAATACGTCGTCGGGAACTTTTGGCCATAAGCAGCTACATCAAACCAATAATCATCTCCATTCCAACCATCCAAAACTGGTTGGTTAAAAGTAATTATTCGCTCTTCACCGACTCCTAATTGAGCATAATCTGCAAAGAAATATTCTTGACCTGTACCACCAATCCTTGAGCCAGATCTATCTAAGCCAATCTTCAACCTCCCGTCTGTAATCGGAACTTGACCTACATTTTTCACTGTAACGCTAAGTTCAACAGATTGACCCTTACCGTATAAACTTTTATCTGTAGAAACATTAATTATTTCTAGTTGCTGATTATCAATCTGCACTTCTTTAGTCTCTGGGCTTCGACCCAAATTTCCGCTTGATGTATTGTCACGAGCTGCAACTTTAACATATAAGGTACCGCTATCCCATATCTCTGGAATTTCATACATCACTTCATAAATATCGCCACTAACGTGATGCATAGCTACACTAGTAGGTGAAGGCCTTAATGAAAAATCAGAACTGTAAGCAAAATTAGCTGAAACAGCTACTATCCCAGAAGGATCTGTCACTTCTGCTCTAACGTAGAGCTCATCCGTAATTGGTCCACTCCAACTATCTAAATCTTGAGATAGATATTGTGGAGATACTTCTAAATTTTTAATTTGTGGTGTTGTTTCATCCAGAACATTACCAAACTTGATATAACCTACCTGTTCATCGCCAGTAACAGTCACTTTCCAGCAAAGCGGTGATTCATTTTTTTTATTTAAACTGCCGTTTTGAACAGCTATGGCACTAGTGTGGGCTATTTCCCCTGAGGAATTGCGAGGATTGTCTCCTAAAGCAGGACCTATTTGATAATAATCTGAATTGCTTTCCTCACAGATATAATATTCGCCAGGTAATAAATTCTCAAATCTATACTGGCTCTATTGCAAACAGTGGGGAAATGCTCTCTCTGGTAACTTGAGGGGTAAAAGTCGTCTGTAGGGTTTTTTGTATGATTGATTCATGCACAAAACTACTCTCTCAACCATTTTAGGCTTATCAAG
>JAYEJP010000079.1:0-2301 GCA_034660615.1 Patescibacteria group bacterium | reverse complement strand
ACAGTCTGTAAAACTGTTGGCTTATGCCTACGTAGGTTCGAATCCTACTCCTGGCACAGATTTGTTGAGAATTTGGTCTTTAAGGCTTTTTTGGTTTTTGATGAAGGGTTTGAACGCTGCCGGTTTGAACGGATTTTTAGTTTTGGAAAAAATTAAAAAAATTTGGAATTGTTGATATAATGCTTTAATGGTTATCCGAGGGTTTTAAGGATTTTAACCCTCGGAACTTAATTTTGCGAAGCTCTTTCAATCATTTTTAATCCCCGGTAGCTCAGTGGCAGAGCAGGAAGCTGTTAACTTCAAGGTCGCTGGTTCGAATCCAGCCCGGGGAGCCATAATATAATAAGTGCCAGATGGCACTTATTTTTATTTATTCCCAGAGTTTGGATGAGAAGTCAAGCAAGCGAACAAAGTGAGCCTGCTTATGCTGGGAGCGTAGCGAGCAGTAAATCCAGCCCGGGGAGCCTCACAAGAAACCCTGAAAATCCTAGGTTTTCCTTGGTCTATAATCATTGTTTGAATTAAAAAAGTGCTGCAGATGAGGTAGAATATAGATAATATGAACATGAAGATCACACCCAATTGGTTTAAAAAGTTTTTATTTAGTGAAAAAATTGTTGTTCTAATTTTTATTTTTAATCTTTTAATACTTTTTCTCCATTTATTCAAAGCGTCTTTTGTGCAAATTGATAACACAACGATACTTCTTATGGTGTTGCTGCTTATTACACCTTTTGCAGCCCATATAAAGAAAATAAAATGGGGAGATTTTGAAGCAGAGCTTCTTACCAAAGACATTGAGAAACTGAAAGAACAGGCAGAGGGGTTAGAAGAAAAAAAAGATCAGGAATCTCCTGCTAGAACATCTGAAATTGAAAACGAACTACACGAACTAACCTTCAAAGATCCATCATTAGCTATAGTAAAGTTAAGAATTGAAATTGAAATTAGACTCAAACGGCTGTTTGTCTTTGTTGAGAAAGGAAAACCTTCTTATGGTATTAGAGTTATGACTCAAACTCTTGCAACCACTGGAAAAATTAGTAATAAGCTGAGAAACATAATTTTGGATATAAACGGAATTTTGAACAGAGTTGCTCATGGAGAAGATATTCCTACGGAAGCGAAAGTAGATAGCATATTAGGTGTAGGAATAGATATTCTCAACGAACTTGACCGCATATTTTATGAAGAGCTAGTAGAACCGGAATCAACGAAAATTATCACAAACAAGCAAAGAGAAGAGTACACGGATGCATTATATGAGGTTACTACAGTAGTTCCTCTAGTTAAAAATCCTACCTTGAATAAACGGGCATTGAATCAAGAGCAACTGGATCAATTTCTTGATGGTTATGATGAGTTTGCAGAGTTTTTAGTTGAAATAAAGAAATTATAAATATGAAAAACATGAACGAAATATCAGAAAACATTAAAAGACTAACTCACTTTGTGCAACTAAGCGCAACCCAAAATCTTCCAAGAGATGTTATAGCTTTCTTCATTGAGCAGATATTATATTTAGCATTTGGAAAATTATATTCAATTGCAAATATACAAAAGGGGGTAAAGAAAGCATTTGATTTGACTTTTACAACAGAAGAGCTTGAGCTTTCTGTGGATTTTTTAGTGAGTAAGAAAAGAGTTATCAAATCTACTGATAATAATTATTCACTAGAAAAAGGTAGAGCAAAACAAATAAGCGATTTGGTTGAATCAGAAAACCGTAGGGAAGTAAAAATATACGAGGAATGGATAAACCAAGTTGGGAAGAGAAACCCAGCACTAAAACGCGGAGAGCTGGACTTATTACTTGAAGATTTGAAAGTTTATGTAAATAAGTTTTTCGTGAGGCATGGGGCAGAGTGTGCAACATTCTTATATGATGGTCTAAAAAAAGAAAAAGATGTAGAGATTAGTCTTTCAAGAAATAGTGCCTTTTTCGGAGAATTACCCAAAAGGGGGGTCAAACTTGACGAACTTAGGAAAATCGAATTCCCACTATTTTTTCTTGAATCCTCTGCTGAGAGGAAACTTTTTTTATCTGGGTTGTTAGATGCTACATTCGTTTATCATGTAGTAAGTGTTGACGAGAACTGCGCTGCTTTACTCAGAAAAGAATACAAAGGTATAAAAATATACTTAGATACCAATATAATTTATTGTCTTATCGGGTTAAATGGCAAGAATCAAAAATCTTTAATAAGAAGGGTTCTGCATTATGCTCATAACTTTGGGATGAAAATTGTAGTAACCCAAAGAACAATAGATGAATTCAGGAAATCAATAAAGTTGGTTGAA
>JAYEJP010000078.1:0-2302 GCA_034660615.1 Patescibacteria group bacterium | reverse complement strand
CTTTTTTCTAGCATTGGTTTTATCCCTCCTTTATTTGTTACTTATTTTTTATTGCTTGGTGGATTTTTATTGACAAAATTAGTTTTTTCTTATTCTAAGCGGCAGTTCAAGAAAACAGGCCTAATAATTTTGGTTATCTTCGTTACTAACTCCTATTGGCTGTTGCCAGTCGCTCATTTTACTTTCACTAGAAAGAATATCTATCTCAACTCCACCAATAATCAGCTGTCAACTCAAAACTTTAACTTAAAAAGCCAAGATTACGGTGATTGGCAAGACGTATTTTTATTACGTGGTTTTATGCTTGATACTGTTGATTTGAAAGGGAAGGATCGCGACCAACAATTTTATATTATGGACTCTATCCGAAAAGCGGCTTTCTCTAAAAAGAATATTGTTGTGGGTAATATTATTTTTACTCTAATATTGGTTGGTCTAATTATTTCTGTTTATAAAAGATTTAAATTAGGACTAAAAGAAAAGGATTTTTTACTCTGGGCCTTGGTTCCTAGCTTTATAGTTCTTTTTTCAGCTCTTGCTCAGAATTTACCTCCCTTTTCTTGGTTGTCTGCTGTTTTCAAAAAAATTCCTATAATTAACCAATCTTTCAGAGCTTCTTTTACCAAGGTTTCTACTGTTCTATCTCTACTCTATGCCTTATTTTTTGCTTACGGATTGGCGTATGTCATTAAATTAATTTGCTCCAAGATCAAATCTGTATCTAAAATAATTTTTCTTTTAATGGTTGGAGTAGTTGTTTGGTCCCAGATTAATTTTTTTCATGAAGAATTTATTTTTGATCGACTACAAACCAATATTCCTAATGATTATTTCCAGATTTTTAATTATTTTAAAGAACAACCAAAAGATGCACGAGTCTTATTCTTGCCGTTTTCCTGGCACTGGGGTTGGAATATGTATGACTGGGGTTACACAGGCTCAGGGTTTATTTGGTATGGTTTGGAGCAACCTTTTGTCCACCGTTCTTTTGATGTATGGAGTAATTTTAATGAAGAATTATATCTTCAGCTAAATCAAGTAATTAGTCAACAGAATGCCGAGCTTTTTTATCAATATATACAAAAATATAATATTAAATATCTGCTTATTGATGAGAATGTGCTTTTAAGTCAGCCCTATAAAAAAAATTTTGTCAATCTCAAAGTAATTTTGGATAGTCAGGATTGGATTCAGAAAGAAGCACAATTTGGTCAAATTGCTGTCTGGTTGGTTAAACCTAATGAAAAATACTCTGAACTTAAAGGCTATGCAAACCTGCCTTTAGTTAGTCAGTCCGAATCTTATAAAAGTCAAGATTTAGCTTATCAAAACCTTGGTCCCTATGTTCAAGTTGAATCAAGTAGAGCTGAATATTTATATCCTTTCAGTTTTTTCTCTTCTCAAAGAGACATTGAGAATAAGTTTGTGATCAACGATGGAATCCTAAGTGCGAAAACTGTTGTTGATGAAATTGATGGAGAATGGATTTTAAACATTCCTCCCTATCACTCAGAAAAGATAGGATTTGATGTTATGTTTATTCATAACAATGACCAAAATTATTTAAAACTAAAGACGGTTGTACCAAAATTGTTTGCACGGCAACAAAATGTTTTAGCTGATCGCTCTATAGTTCTCAAAAATATAGAAATTCCCATGCAAGCTGATAGTGTAAAAATTAATCAAGAGATGTTTTTACTTCCAAAGTTAAGTGAAAATGAACAAAGGAAAATAGGAAACATTGATTTAGAGCAAGACACTTCTCTAAACATTCAATTTCTAAAAAAAGAGAGTGGTAAGAATTTTCTCGAATTAAATGTTGATCAAAAAGTAACAGATTGTTGGCATAGTCAAAGAGACTACTCAGTTAGTGGTGAGATCGATCAGGGACAGTTGCGGCTGAATTCAACTAATGCCTTGGCGTGCATTCCTTTGAAATTAGGGGAGAGTGATGATAGCTATCTATTTGAAATGATTATTAAGTATCAAACTGAAAATGAAATCAAAACAGTTGCTTGCATTGAAGAACAAGGTCGAAACAAAACTACTTGTAAAAATAGGGTTGTACAGAAGCAATTCTTAAGTCGCAATCTAGTTAAGGAAGTTCACCAGACAGATATCTTAGGACCGGGAATTTATTGGTTGAACATCCGAGGAGTTGATAGCTTTAATCAAGATCAGCCAACTGAAATTAACTATCAGCAAATCGTTTTAAATCAGTATCAATTGATAGGGGATTATGAGATTGAAAGTCAGAATTTGGAAGAAGTATATTCTGGCTATAGTATCCTTCTAAAGAATG
>JAYEJP010000077.1:0-2372 GCA_034660615.1 Patescibacteria group bacterium | reverse complement strand
GATCCGAGATTACGTTAAAAAACAAGGTAAAAAGTATACTCAGTTACACCGAGGTAAATTAGGATTATTTGAAGGCTTGTTATAAATGCACAATACCCCGCATGCTCTGCATCGGGGTTGCTTATTCTTGATAAGCCTAAAATGGTTGAGAGAGTAGTTTTGTGCATGAATCAATCATACAAAAAACCCTACAGACGACTTTTACCCCTCAAGTTACCAGAGAGAGCATTTCCCCACTGTTTGCAATAGAGCCTGAAAAGTCTTGGATGTTAGCGCAAAGCGAAAATGTCCCCTCTCTCCAAAGTAGAAATGTCCCTTTTTGGAAAATATCTTTCATGTAATTAGTTTGTTTAAACTCTTTTCTTCGTTGATCAAGAAAACTTTGCAACCACTTATCAATGAGATTTGGAAAAAAAACAGCTAAGCTCACTGCTCAAGCCATGATTGATCAGCTTAAACATGAAATAGCTTTATCCATCACTCTAGATAACGGTACTTAGTTTGCCAAGCATGAAAACGTAGTTAAAAACACGAGCGCACAAACATATTTTTGCCATCCTTATTCTTCTTGGAAAAGAGGGGCTAATGAAAATGCCAATATGTTGCTAAGAGGCTACCTGCCAAAAAAATACGACATTGCTAATTTAACTCAAGCAGAGCTTAATGATCTTGCCTTTGAACTGAACAATCACCCCAGGAAGCGCCTGGGGTACAAAACATCTAATGAGGTTTATCAAGAAGAAATGTTAAAATTACAGAAAGGAGTAAACGTTGCAGTTGGTTCTAGAATTGGAACTATTGGTATTAATTTTTTTATAGTATAGTTAATAGATAAATATAAATATTAGTTAAAAAGAAGTTTTCTATGCAAGAAGGATTAAACTCACTTTCTAAAAAACGTTTAGAAGAAATAGCTGGTAAATCATTAGAACCAGTAACCCCAGAAGCAGCACGTAAAGCTTTAGGACCAGTAGACCCTCCAGAGATACCTTATGGAGATAGGGATATATTGCCTGGAGTTGAATTTACCGGTAACTATGAAGACTTTAAACCGTTTGCTGAGAGGTTAAGAAAACCTTGGACAGAAGAAGAATTAATTCAAATTCGTACTGAAACGGACGAGAGAATAAAAAAAGCTTATCGTGAATCTGAAGAAACAATAAGAAAAGCAGTTAAAGCTGTTGCAGATGCTATTCTTTATAAATCGGAAGAATTTGAGCCAGAAGAGCCACTAAAATTTTTAGATAGATTATCTTCTAGTCGTAGAGACGAGCATGCCTGGAATAAAAAAGACAAGGAGGAAGAAAGAGGGAAAAGAGAAAAATTCGATCTTGGACAATTTGAAAATCAGTGGATTCTGGCAGCCTTAAAGAAAGAAAGGTGGGTGGCAATAGTTGAAGCAAATGCTCTAAGTTGGAAAAAAATTGAAGCTAGAAAAAGACGTCAGTCTCAGTTGGCTGATGAATTTGAAAGATCGGCAGTTGAAGCCTCAGCAAATGCCGTTTGGAAAGACTCTAGATCATTAGATAGCGTGAAAGATGCCGTAGTGGGCGTAAGTATATACGGAGGGGGGTACGATGAGCAAAATTCTAGATTTAATCCTAGGGATCTGAGGGCTGGCGTGGTAAATTTTGGACCATATTTTCAAAATTATGGACAAATTGTTCGCTATCGTTTGGAATTGGACTCTAATCACCCATCAGCAGAAGGATTTGCTTACGGACCAGACATTGCTGTTGCTATTAATGAAGGTGGTCATGCAAAAAAGCTTTTAGAAGTGTTAGTATCACCAGGAGATCTAGAATTCCTATCAGGTATATTAGGTGGATTACCAGAAGAACTCAAGGTCGTTTTGGAGCATGAAAAAAGCTCTAAATAAAGCAAAAGTACTTGATTTCAGCCTAATGACCCGTACAATGGGAATATATTTAATATGGTGGAAACACAAGCAACAACAAAATCAAGAAAAGAATAACGGTTTGAAGAATTGTTGCAAGTATGTATAGAAATGTTTAATGTTAAAACAGAGGACATTCCTCATTTAGAGGAAGCTGTTCGGGCTGCGATAAGAGAAAAGCATGCTATGGCTGCTCAAATTGAAATTGAAGAATTCGATGGAGTTGAAATTAAAGCTAGCAAAAAACGAGCTAAATTATACCATTTAGAATTTGGGATTAGTCAAGCACATAGACGCCTGACCCACCTACAGATTTCGGGTCAAGGTGACAAAACCTCCTTTCTACAGTCAAAATAGGGTGTGGTAGTACTCCAGTTTAGTTCAGGTAAGATGAGTTGAGAAGTTTCTCTGGTGAGTTGCTCAAATACTTGTCTAATCCAGGATAGTTTTTTCTTAGTTTGTCTCAACTTAGTAG
>JAYEJP010000076.1:0-2393 GCA_034660615.1 Patescibacteria group bacterium | reverse complement strand
TTTAAGTTTTGACCATAGAAATTATTCAAGTTAGCTTCAAAATCTGCGCTGTCTTCGTCTGATTCTTGTACAGCCATTTTCATCCCTTGACCTGGTTGCATTGAAGTCCACATATAAACATACCCACTCTTAATAATTAAATGCATTTGCTCTTTTTTGCCTTCATTCATATATTCATAATCCTGACGTGCTTTTTTGTCAGAGGCAACATAAATTGTGCCAGAAAAGTCTTGGCCTTGGTCATCCTGACCAGAAAAGGTACATTTGGTCGTTTGGCTACGACTCAGTAGCTCTTTAAATGAAAATTTTTCTTTGTTTTTTTGTGCTGGTTGTCCAGTTTGAGAGTCGTTACCGGTGGATCTGGAATTTAATAAAAAATACCCTCCAACTCCCCCTAAAATGATAAATAAAACTACTACAATAGGAATGATTTTTTTCATATGGGTAATAATTTGTGTTGATCTTAGAATAATTGATTGAGAGGAAGGAGTCAATTTAAGTACGAGATAAATGTGTACAACAAAACAACAAATCTTAACCTTTTTATCATATTGGGTATGCTAATGACAATGACCAAAGAAACACAAAATGTATTGTAGGTTCTACGTGATATTATAAGTATCCCTTACATATTAATAAGTCTTATAGTACAATTTATAACATTATTTCTTACCCAAATTAAATATAATATGAGGAAAGAAGAGTTTCGATTTTCGGCTTTAGAAATTACTGGAGCTCCAGGAACCGGTAAAAGTACTATCACTAATTATCTTAGAGAGTGGTTGGGATTGGATAGAATTCCAGGCCATACCACAAGAGAAAGACGGCCAGGAGAAATACAGGGCTTTGACTTCCATTATGTTAACGCTCTAGAATTTCTTAGAAATTGGCGGCGAGATTTTTACACCGATCTTTGCTTACAAGATACTTGGTATAACGGTAATTATTACGGTTCTCCTAGAACCTGGCTAGTTAGAGTTGAGGCTTCTTCGATCTTTACTCCCACTTGTACTAATACAGCCAGACATTTAGTGACTGTTGATCCGTCTATTGCTTGGGTACATCTTTATGCCCCTCAGGAAGAAAGAAAGCAAAGATTGAAAAGAAGGCAAACCAGTAAGATGGAAGTTAATTATCGTCTTAGAAAAGGGGATAGTCAGGGCACCAAACCTGAAGCTCTACTCAATATCAATACAGCTGAATATAGCCTTGAAGATACAATGCAAATGATCTACTGGAAAATTTTGAGACAAAAATGAAAAAGTCAAGCTTTAAACCACTATTTCAGTCTAAAAATTTACTAAGCTATCTAGATGTTCGTAATATAGATTATTCTAGTTTTAATTTAGTGGGAAAGAATGTTGATGAGCTAGTGTTAAAGGGGATTAAACATATTTTAAATAATGGCGAAATTATATACGTTAGAGCAGGAACTGCTTTGCAAGCTTATGGAGTTAATTATTACCTTTTAAATTCTAGAGATAGAATTCATAACATTAGGTCTCCAAAATCAGTTCAATATATAACCAGAGAATTCATCGCATATTTTTTAGGCAGTTTAAAAGTGGATGATGGATTATCACATGCTTCAAAGTTTTGGGCGAAATTAGCTGATGAAAACGGTTGTATTTATTCCAACTATGGATTCTATGTTTTTTATCAAAAAGTTCCTGGTTTAAATGGAAAACAAACAACTCAATACCAATGGTGTTTGGATTTACTTAAGAAGAATCTTGACACCAGAAGGGCTATAATTAATATAAACCAACCATCTCATAAAGCAGATTCAAAAGATTTTCCTTGTACCATCTCGATTCAGTTTTTTACTAGAATAGTTAATGGCAAAAAAACATTATGCTGTGAGGTAAAATCAAGAAGCACAGATGTTATAACTGGCCTTCCCTATGATATGGGATTTTTCTCTTTTCTTTTAGAACTGATATACACTCATCTAAAGGAAGGTAATCCTAAACTAGACTTAGAATTAGGATATACCACTATGCAACCAACATTTACTCAAATTTATGATCACGGAATAAGTCGAGCTAAAAAAATTATTGAAAGTAAAAACAAACCGCAAAATCTTAAGATGCCTAAAATAAAAAACGCAAAATTATTGCTAAAAGATATATATAATAATTCAACTAATCATGATTTTATAAAGTGGATACATAAATATTCAAAATAATATGAAAATAGTCCTTACCTCCACCAATCTTGCTAAAAAGACTGCTGCCCAAAAAATTCTTAACAAGTATTTTAATAACTTTAAACTTGAATGTATTAAAGTTGACTCAGGTGTTTCTAACACCCCAACTACAGATGAAGAAGGGATTTTGGGAGCCAAAAATCGTATTAAAAATGCCCAAAAACAAATATCTGATGCCGATATT
>JAYEJP010000075.1:0-2397 GCA_034660615.1 Patescibacteria group bacterium | reverse complement strand
AGCCAATCTACTAGATGTATTACTCCATCTGGTCCTAATTTGTCTGCTTTAGCTAAGTCTACTAGGCCAACAATAAATTGTTCTTTAACCAAACTATTTGAATTTTGCTCTGCTTGTTGTTTTAGCCAATCTACTAGATCTGTTACTTCATCTGATTCTAATTTGTCTGCTTTAATTAAGTCTACCAAACCAATGATAGATTGTTGTTTCATCCAACTATTTGAATTGTATTTTGCTTGTTGTTTTAGCCAATCTACTAGATCTGTTACTTCATCTGATTCTAATTTGTCTGCCATAAAAATAAGTGTTCTAATAGGCAATTTTGCAAAATCAATCTGCGATACTTTATCAGGCCAATCAAACATCCAAGAAATTTGATTAATAATAGGGCATTTATCAAACTCGTCTGACAAAAGTGTGTTAAAAATTTCTGGATTGCTAGATAACAAAACCAACAAATCTAACCTAGCTTCAGGATCATCCACAAAGGCACATAGATAAGTAAAAAAGAGTTCTTGTTTTGAGTAGTTTTCTATTGGTTTCTCTAAATTAATTTTTTTTGCTGGTGCATCTTTATCGGATGGATTAATATCAGTTAATTTCACAACAAAATCAATTAAAGTAACTAAGCTCCTAATATTACAAGTATTTTTCCAAACCGGTGGCTTGAGCTCGCGGTACTCATTTGTACCTAAACTATTTGCTCTAATAAAAAGTACACCAAAATCAGGGACTCTTTTACCATCACGATCTGTATGAAGATGAACGGTTTTTTCAGTAAATTGAGTATTGTTTTCTAACCAATGCATTAAAGCTACCAGTTGACGTACATAGTTTTCATCAAATGGCAATGCTTCTTTTTTTCTAGTTATTTCAGTAACGCCCGTTCCATCTTGATGAGCTTCAAAATGAGGAGGCAACCTCATTCGGAGTATTTCTGCTATTGTGAATTCAGCTGGCAATTCTTCTAATGCACATTCAATTTCTAAACCCACCTGAGGAGACTCATCCTTTGGAAATGATGAAGGAGAAACAAGTCCCTCACTTTCTGGTTTTAAAGTAGGAAATTTTTCTATAAGTTCTACTGGTGGCTCTGATAAAGCATGTAATAATTTCAGTTTTCTTTTTTGTTGCTCTCTAACAAAAATTGCGTCTTTATTTACTTCTTGCAAACGCAAATATATTTCAAACGCCAATGGATGCTGTAAATCATTATGCTCATCCATATAAACAAGCAATTTTTCTAAAGTAGCAGCATTAGCAAGTTCCAAATTTTCTAGGAATGAATAAGCCATATCTTTAGAAATTTTACTTTCAGTTAACATAGAAACCAAACTAGCAAAAACTTTTGTTGTTCCTGGAATTCGATAAATAAGCTTATTAATATCTTTATAAGATTGGAGTAAATTTAACAAAATATTAAGAGTCGTTTTGATTTCATTTTCACCCAACTTATTATTATCCAGCACATTCATAACTCTATTGAACAAAGGTTCTATAATATCCAAATTTAATTCTCGCATCTGTTCAATTATTTTTAAATAACTTTCGAAAAAAGTAATCAATTGTGTAACAACATTATCTATTTTGGTTTCTTCATTAGTTTTTTGTTTCAATGATGTTAAACACTTTTCTATATTTAATTGAAGTTTTTTATCAAATTTTAATAACTTGCATGGTGTAAGCAATAAATGTGGCATTATTAGTGGGTCATCTGAGCCTAATCTTAATCGCTTGGATGTAAGACTAGTCAATTCATCGTCCAATGCAACTGCAGAGGGTAACACTACTGTGGCATAGGTTTTTAAAGTATTTGTCAATGCTGAATATCTAGGATTTGGATCAAGCTCAAAAAGCACTGAGATTTGATCTATGATAAATGAAACAGGATTCTCAAAAGCTTTTGCTAATTCTTTAGAAGATAAAATAATTGGTGCATCCAATTGAGAACCTTCTCTAGGAGGCATGCCACTTTTTTCTTTTAGGCTTTCTAAGAATCCAGTCTTGGCTGGAGTAATTTGATCATTAGGAAGAAGCAATTCACCTGAATCAGTAACTCTCTCTATATCTGGAAGCGCCAATAGATTAGGATTAGGTGGATTAGATGACTTAGGCACTAAAACTTGATGGCCTATCGGGCCAATTTTCTTATAGCCGGAATCTTTACCTGGATCTTGCTCAGGCACTAAGAACTCACCGCCTATCGGGCCAATTTTCTTATAGCCAGGAGGAACTTTATTTGTCTGTTCACTATCGGGATTTTTTAATCTTTTGGATTGTCGTTCTTCCATATTTATTTAAAAATCATAGCATATTTATTTAAGAAGGGTGCTAATGCAATTAAATGATAGTTTTTATTTGCCCCTCTCTGCCGACTTGGCATATGGATCTGCAAAA
>JAYEJP010000074.1:0-2477 GCA_034660615.1 Patescibacteria group bacterium | reverse complement strand
ATTTTTGTTTTGCTTTTTAGAAATTAGAATAAGAAAAAACGGAGAGTAGCTCAGATGGCTAGAGCGCGCGCATCGGGAGCGCGAGGTCGCAGGTTCAAGTCCTGTCTCTCCGACAAATGCAAATAATTAGCTTTCTCCAAAAGGAACTCCAACTCCATAAGGACCATTTTTGAATGGATAAATGTTTAATTTTTCCTTCAAATTTTTAAAAAAAGCATAATCAAAATAACTCGGCATTTCGTCTAAATCTTCAGGATTAAAAAAAATAAATCCTGGTGACTTTACTCGTCTGAGACCTGTTGGCTTTTCTTCTGATTCGTCATCGTCTAAACCAGGAAAAGCATTCTTATAAAAAAACTCAAGCATATCAGGGTCTAGCTTTATTAATTCTGCAAGTCTTTTAGCTTCTTGAATGGGAAGTTTAACTCCAAGGTATGACATGGTATAACTTTTTCTGGGGTCAGGTATTTTTTTGTCCTGATTAAAATACATGCAAAACATAGCTGATCCATCACCATAATCCTGTATACAAATTATGTGATAGTCCATATATTTTCCGAATTCATTTGGATAGTTTTTAGCACCTCGGCTAATTCTAATCAAAAAACGAGCGATGTTGTTTTTGGAAAAAAAAGGTTGATCCTCCTGACCTACAAAAATATCTCCCATGAGAGAGTAGCAGCCAAGAGTTTCAGGAGATTTGTAGTCACGGAGTTCTCCTTGTTGATAAGCTTGGAAAATAGAAGAATGATGTTTTGCCATAACATCGCTGGCTTTAATCTTTTTTATTATTTCAATAATTTCTTTTTTTTGCTCCTTTTCTTCGGTTTCTGCCAAGGTATCTGTCGAAGCAGCATTGTCAAAACATTTTTCTGACTTTTCTTTAGCCGCTACAGCCCTCATTTCATCAGTCCTCTTAATCTGAGGTAAGAGTTTCTTCAAAATTTCTAAAAAATCTGAAGGAAAACAACTATTCCCTCTTTCTAGCAACTCTTGCACCAACTTATGAGTTGAAATATCTTTTAATTCCAACCCCCATTTTGTAGTAAAATTTAATAAGTTAACTAATTCACTCTGAATTTTTGTAGGAAAACTACCTCTCTCTATCAATTCCTGCACTAGTGCGTGAACAGAAGCAACCTTTAATTTTTTTTGAGCAGCTCCTTCTTTAGGGGCTTATCTCTGTTTTGATATTATTGCCTAAAATTTCAGTCTCAGTCATTGCTCAAAAATTTTATCATTTATTGATTAACTCGATACTAAGGATACCAAATAATTTCATACAATCCATCTGATATAATTAACTCTTTCCTGGTGGAGGCACAGACACCAATGGCTGACTTTAGTCAGACCGGTGAGATCACAGTTTACATCAAACAGCTAACGTAAAACCTCTACCAACTCACTTTTCGCTTGCTTGCTTCTAGGAAACATGGTCAATATCTTGAGTGTGTATCTAACGCCATAGAGTTTAAGCCGTTTTTCTAGTTGATCAAACTCAAATAATTGTGGATAAAACTCTTTGTACCACTTAAGTAGTTGATTATAATCTTCCTTCTTTATCAAATTCTTACTCTCCTCAGAAACATATTTTGTTGGATAATCCACCATCCTTTTCGCTAAATCTAACACAAAATCAATTGATAAATAGTCAGTTCTTTCTAAATCAAGAATTCCCGTTACTTCACCGTTTTTGACTAAAATATTGTCAAAGTGGGGGTCGTAATAAGTTAACGCCATTTTTGACTCTTTAAGCGAATCTTTGTGTACTTCCACCAATTCATTTATTCTTCCAACTTGTGAGTTACTAATTAAATCCTGCTTCACAGCTTGCTGTTTCCATTTTTCAAGTTTAGCTAGAACATAATTTTGCCAATCCCTGTTTGGGTCAACTCCAAATTTCTCGCAATATGGGCGAGGATCTTCCAAATTAATTAAGCATAAATATTCACAAATACACCTTACTGCATTTCTCCTTTGTTGATTGGTGTACTGATGCCAATGTGTGTAGAGATTGGTGCCAACAATTTTTTTGTAAATAAAATAAGGTGGATTACTAGAAAAATCCTTAACAATAACTTTTGGCACAGGCAGTTTGTTTGCAAACAAACCATAAAAGAAAGCTTCCCTTCTCAAGAAATTTCTATCCTCTTCAGATTTACCTACTTTAAGCACATGGTTTCCTACAAAATAAACGTCATTGGAAAAGCCAACGTTGCTTTTAATTATCTCACCAAAATAATTCAACCCTTTTTCAATTAAAATTTTTTTAATTTGGTCATTACTCAATTGATTAAACATAACCTAATGTTATCATTTATTGATTAACTTAATGCTAAGCATACCAAATTATTTCATACAATCCATCTGATATAATTAACCCTTGCTTGCCTTCATAGTTCAACGGATAGAACAAAGGTTTCCTAAACCTTAGATCCAGGTTCGATTCCTGGTGGGGGCACATCAAACTAATAATT
>JAYEJP010000073.1:9521-12761 GCA_034660615.1 Patescibacteria group bacterium | reverse complement strand
GTCAAGATAAACTAGAAAAAGGGGCAAAAAAATATGGTTCGAGTGTTGAGGCGATTGCACGAAAATTTGAGGATTATTTTTATCGATCAATGGATTTAATGGGCAATAAAAGACCAGATGTTATTTGCCGAGCAACTGAGCACATCGATGAAATGTTGGCTTTGGTTAAGAAGTTAGAAAAAAAAGGTTATACCTACGAAATCGAAGGTGATGGTATTTATTTTGACACGAGTAAAATCAATGACTATGGTGAATTGGCTGGGGTTGATTTAGCTGGGTTGCAAGAAGGGGCTAGAGTAAAAAAAGTAGAAGGAAAACGTAATCCAACAGATTTTGCTTTGTGGAAATTTGAAAGAGAGGGTGAAAATAGGGCAATGTCTTGGGCTAGTCCCTGGGCTGGAAAATCGTTTCCAGGATGGCATGTTGAATGTTCTGCTATGAGCATAAAATATTTAGGTCCTCAGCTTGATATCCACACTGGTGGAATTGATCACATCCAGGTTCACCATCCGAATGAGATTGCTCAGTCTGAATATGCTACTGGCAAAAAACCATTTGTTAAGTACTGGGTGCACCATAATCATCTAATGGTTGAAGGTGAGAAGATGAGTAAGTCTTTAGATAATTTTTTCACCATCGATGATATTTTAGAAAGAGGATATGAACCAATGGCTTTAAGATTGTTATTTTTGGGGGCTCATTATCGCAGTCAGCAGAATTTTACTTGGGATAGTTTGGCTGCTAGCCAAAAAAGTTGGAATAAGCTTAAGTTGAAGTTAGCTGAATTAAATCAACAGGTTTTAAAAGAGAATACTAATTTTGATTGGGAAAAGCACGAATTAACAGCACAAGCCCAGCAATTTTCAAGTAAATTTTTTGAAGCAATTAATAATGATCTTAATACACCCGAGGCAGTAGCTGTTATGTGGCAAGTAGTGAGTGCTGATCTTTCTGCAGCTGATAAATTAAGTTTACTTTTGAAATTCGATCAAGTCTTAGGCCTAGGTTTTGCTATTCAAAAAGATATTGATGTTTTTTCAGTGCCAGAAGAAATTGAAAAGCTGTTAGTAGAAAGAAAAAAAGCTCGAGAAAATCAAGATTGGGAAAAATCAGATCAAATTAGGCAACAAGTTGAAGAAGCAGGCTTCAAGCTGATGGATACAGAGTCGGGACAAATGGTTAGAAAAAAAGTTAATCAGCTTTAAAACTCATCAGAAATTTTTGTATGAACAAAAGAAACACTAATATTGTTGCCTGCTTTTTAATTTTAGAAAAAGATAATCAGGTTCTATTGCTAAAAAGAGCTAATACTGGTTATCGTGATGGTGAATATGGTTTAGTGGCAGGTCATCTTGAACCAGGAGAGACTTTTACCCAAGCAATGGTGCGCGAAGCCAGAGAAGAAGCAGGCTTAGAATTTACTGAGGATGAATTAGAAGTAGTCCATGTAATGCATCGTAAATCAACTATTGATCAATCTGAGCGGGTTGATGTTTTTTTTGTACCTAAACATTTCAAACAGAAGCCGATTAATTGCGAGCCAGAAAAGTGCTCAGAATTAAAATGGTTTGACTCAAATAAATTGCCTAAAAATATTATTCCTCCTATCAAGCAAGCATTGGAAAGCTACGTTAAAAAAGAATCATATAGTGAGTGGGGCTGGAGATTATCAAAATAAGCAACTTGATTTATTTTTATGAAACAACTGAGACCGCAACTTACTCAATTCAAAACTACAGATGATTTGCTGTTGCCGGGCCTTTTGTATGAGCTAGAAGATAAGAATGACAGGTCTGATAGTTCTGGGAGCAAGAGAGTAGCAATCAATCTTCATGGCAATGGTAGCGCCTCTGTTTTTTATTCAGTTGAGCGGACACAAGCTTTTGCTGAGGTTCTTACTAAGGCTGGAATTTCTTTTTTTACTTTTAATAATCGTGGGGCTCATTACATTAAAAAAATAAATGTAGCTAAAGACAAAACCAAGCAAATACAAGGAAAAGAAAGTGACAATTATCAGCTTCAAGAAGTTAAATTAGGAACAACTTTTGAAATAATTAAAGATTGCCAATTTGATATTAATGGAGCAGTGGCTTTTCTCAAAAATAAAGGCTATGAAGAATTTTATCTAATTGGTCATTCTACTGGAGCCAATAAAATTTGTGTCTATGATTTCTATCAAGCACAAAATGAAATTGACAAATATATTTTGCTGGGTGGAGGTGATGACACTGGCATTTTTTTTGAAATGATGGGTGGTGATAAGCAACAATTTTTTTATAATTTAGATCAAGCTAGGCAACATATTGATGAGGGGAGGGGAAAGGAGTTAGTTTTGAAAGAAGTAATTGATTATATGCTTTCTTATCAGTCATTTTTTGATATTTGTTATCCTGATGGTGATTACAACACTTTTCCATTTCGGGAGTATCTGCAGGAATTTAAACTTTCAAAAAAACCATTATTCCGCTACTTTAAAAAAATAAAAAAGCCAAGCTTGATTATTTATGGAGAAAATGATGAATATACACCTGAGGGCAGTGGAAAAAAAGCAAACCAAATCCTAAAGAAACAAATAGCTGGTAAAACTAATTTTTCTTTTGAAGTTATTAAAAATGCAGATCACAGTTTCCATGGGCGCGAAAAGGAATTGGTTGAGATAGTTGCTGCATGGCTAGCTGACTAAAGCAACCCCTCTTTTTTAAAAGAAAAGTATTGATCATTAGTAATTACTAGGTGATCAATCAATTTAATTCCCAATAATTTTGCGCTTTTATTAATGCGTTTGGTTAGTTTGATATCGGCGGGGCTGGGGTGCGGATCTCCTGATGGATGGTTGTGGGCAAGAATAAAGCCATTGGCTGGCAAGGTAATGGCTGGAGCGAAAAGCTGTCTAAAATCAATAAAATTAGTGTTTAAAGTGCCAACAGCAATTATTTTTTTTAAAATCAGTTCGCCCCGTCCGTTGAGATAAAGCGCCACAGCATGTTCTTGTTTCTTATTTTTAATTTCGCCTAGCTGGTGAAATACTTTGTGGGGTTGGTCAAGCTGGATTGATTTATTGCCATGACTAATTCTTTGACAAAGCTCTTGAGTCGCCAATAAAATACAAGCTTTAGCTTGGCCAATGCCCTTGATTCTTAGTAATTTTGGCAGACTTAATTTTTTATTTGTTTGAAACCAGAGCTGTTTAATTTTGTTTGATAATTCTAGAACCGACCTATTTTTACAACCCGAGCCAAG
>JAYEJP010000073.1:0-9421 GCA_034660615.1 Patescibacteria group bacterium | reverse complement strand
TAGCTTGGCCAATGCCCTTGATTCTTAGTAATTTTGGCAGACTTAATTTTTTATTTGTTTGAAACCAGAGCTGTTTAATTTTGTTTGATAATTCTAGAACCGACCTATTTTTACAACCCGAGCCAAGCAGAATTGCAATTAGCTCAGTTTCATCAAGATTAGTGGCACCAGTTTTAATTAGTTTTTCTCGTGGTCGATAATTTTTAGGTAAATCTTGAAGGCAATTGCTGGCCATGATGTTTCCAGCATAGATCTGACAAATGAAGTAAAGCTGAAATTTAAAAAGAATTTCGCAGCAATTGAATAACTTGGTTGTAAAAGTAAAGATTGTGCAGTTCAGCCAGCCGATAAGCAGTGCCATCTTTTATTTTAAACAAATGATTAAGGTAGGCGCGGCTGTAATGTCGGCAAACAGGGCAACGGCAAAAGGGACTAATCGGCTTGTTATCAGTTTTATATTGACCGCGATTTATATAAAGGTAGCCAGACCAATCCTGGTCATTAAGAACATCAATCTCCTCAGGATTTTTATTAAAAACATAAAGCCGATTGTGGCGGGCGTCGCGGGTGGGCAAAACACAATCAAAAATGTGATAGCCCATTTTAAACAGCTCGACAATATTATCAGGCTTGCCAACACCAAGCGCAAAACGTGGCTTGTCATCTGGAGTTAAACTAGCGTTAAAAGAACACATTTCATAGTCAAAGTCGCCATTATCTTTAAATGGCCAGCCACCTAACCCATACCCATCAAAGCCAATCTTCAACAATGCTTCAGCACAGCGCTTTCTCTGTTTTTGATTATTATGTCCCTGAATGGGAGCAAAGAGTAAAGGCTTACTTTCTTTATCTAAACCTCGTTGTTTAACCTGTTTTTCAAATTCAAGCTTGCATCTTTTAGCCCAATTAATTGTTCTATCAACACTTTCCTTAATTCGGTTTTCATCAGCATCATCAGGAGTAAAATCATCTAAACAAATCATAATATCAGCACTAATAGCAAACTGAACCTTAATTGAATCTTCTGGTGTGAAAATTAATTTACGTTGTTTATTTTTACCAGAGTAGTGGACTACGCCTTGATCAGTAATATGGCCGAGATCAGGGTTGCGATTGATTAGTGAAAATAGTTGAAAACCACCAGAGTCAGAAGCAGTCAACCCCGACCAATTCATTAATGATTTGATTCCGCCCATTTTTTTCAAAATTTCTATACCCGGTTTTTCTCTAAGATGATAGGTGTTAATTACTACCCCCTCAGTGCCAACTTGCTGCAAGTCTTGCCCGTCTAAGTTGCGCACCACACCCCAAGTAGCATCAGGTAAATAAATAGGGAGGGAATAAGTTTGTCCCCTAATAGTAAGTTTTTGAGGATAGTTTTGAAAACGGTAATGTTGTTGAGTATTTTTGCTCATGAGTCACATATTATAACCTGAAGACGGGTAAGCAAAAAAATAACTTGAAGACAAGTAAGCAAAAAATACTACTGTTTATCGCAACGATAAACAGCTAAATCAGTAAATAATTGTCTGCCGCTGCCGTCAAAGATTTGTAAGCGCTGACAGTATTTTTCAAACAGTTTTTCATTGAATAGTTCTTCATAACCAGCATCAATGTTCGTGTTTTGCGGAATATTAGCGACTTGGTTAATAAAGTAAATACCATTTTCTACGGCTTGTTGACTAATAGTATCTTTATTTAGAACTCCAGAGCTAAATAGTTGGGCATTGGTGTCAATGTGATTATTAAATAATTTTTTGTCGGCTAGTAGCGCAATTAAAGGTGTTGATTCATGCTTACCGTAAAGAGGATAGTTGGGTTTCTGTTTTTTGATAAAAGTAACGACTTCTTCAATTTGGCTAATAATATCGCGTAGTCTGAATTCCTGATGATAATGATTAATTGTGAGGATTGAGTTCAAAAGTAAAAAGACTAGAGTGATTATGGATAAGTTTTTACCTAAATCCTGTTTTTTCCACTTCTTTTTTAGCAAGCCAAACAACTCAAAAATACTCCAAGATATCCAGGGTGCCAATACTCCTAAATAAAGATAGTAAAGATCTTTAAAAATAAGAAAAAAAAGCAGCCAGCAAATATAAGGGAGAATAATTTTCCATTTCTTGCTAAAAAACAGACCAACAGTGCTAATGCTTAAGACCAGCCAATCTTTTTTAAGAAAGAATGATAGTACATGGGTTTTGTCCAAGCCGGCGGGTCGGTTAAATTGGTGAATGATAATTTGAGAAATAACTTTTTCAAAAGACAAAATTAAAAAAGGCAACAGCGCAGTTCCGATTGTGCCCATATAGCCGATAATAATTTTTTTGGTTTCCCCCAAATCTTTGTTAATGAAAAATTGATATAGCAGCCAACCAAACAGTCCTGGGATCACATATAGTTTAATCAAGCTGGCCATTGCCCAAAAAATTCCTGAAAGAATGGGTTTTTTCTTGGTAGTTAGTAAAGCAAGGAGAATAAATAAATTCACAAAATGGAGCCCGCTGACAAAATCACTAGTAGAAAAGATCAAAAATGATCCTAAGTAGATTGCTGGGGCCGCAGCTTTAAGAAAATATTTTTTTTGTTTGACCAATAAATAAAAGATAAAAGCTGCTGCTGCTTCTAATATTGCAGGTAATGCCTGAAACAAAATTATTTTACTGCCAATAAAAAGCTTTATGAGCGCAAGTAAATAGGGGAGCAGGGGAGGATCAGCCAATAAAAAGTCTCTATAGGGGAGATCACCTTTGAGAATTTGCTGACTCATATAAAAATAAGCATTACCGTCTCCCAGTCTGAATTTTAAAAAAGTGAGTTTGTAAGCTAAGAATAAACCGATAGTCAGCAAAACAACAATCAGCTCGATTAAGTTTTTGGAGTCAGATCGTTTAAGCGAAGCCATGATTTTTTTCATATTGATCTTTCTCATTATAGAGGCATAGGTTTGGTTTTGCTGAAGAAAAATCGAGTTTGGGTTACAATCGGGTCAGAGTGGTGATAGAAAGCAGCCAACCCTCCAGCTAAGAAGCTCTTTCTGTTGAGTTTAAAAAAATTTTGACGCTTTCCTATGTCAATAAGCAAATTAAATTAGTTGGTTTCATAAAACTATATTAAAAAAGATAGATAGATATCAAATGTGTTATAATCTGTGTTATAATCTCCAATAATTAACTATTATATCCTGCTGAAAGGTCAATTATGTCTCCAGTCCGTAGACCTAAGACGGAAGTATGTCTTAATCTTATACCGAAAGCTCTTTGTAATCTTACTCCAGCTATTTTAGCTGAAGCGTTAAGTTATCCTAATGACTTAGATGTCAAAGATCTGGATGGTTATCGACCTTGGGAATTAGTCACAGCTAGGCTCGAGGAAAACCAACAAGGCCAATCAGTTTTGGCAATCAAAGATGATTACTTACCACCTGCTCAAACAGGAGATGCAGAACCTTTTGATTCTGAGAAAATGATTCCTGGTTATAATCTTCTACAGTTAGGACCAAAATGCGCCACGCCGAGCATGGTTTTATTTGAAAATCAGCAATCTACTCATGGAGCTGAGAATGATAGGCAAAAATGGGTTGAGAGTTGGCAGAACCGAATGGGAGTAAGATGGACTAATGGTCCTCACACAAAACCGTTCATCTCTATGATCAAGATAGAGGGTGATCAAGTAGTTAAAGGTAGTAATCATTTTAGCTTCCCTAAAGTTAGTTATGATAGTGCTGTCAGTTGTCCTTATGGGGTAATTTCTGAGTCTGGATTAAAAAACGTGGGTTATGCTTCAGTTTTGCTTTATCATCATCTTGAGAAATTTTTTCCTGAACTGGAGCCGGGAAATTATATCTATGTCCAATCAATTTCTGGTAAAGAAGAGGACTTTCGAAGTTTCTTCATTGTCGAGAAGAAAGATAAGGGATTTAATATTAAAATTACGGCTGATGAACTGCTTACTGCTATATGTAATGATACGGAAGTTGAGTTAGAAGAAATTGAAGCTAGGGCTTGGGCTGATTATGCTAAAGCTAAAGAAACTGGAGGCGACACAAAAATGTATCTGGAAAAAGCTAAGGGTGAAAATAAGATAGATTGGAGCTGTTTAGCTAAACAAGGAGATCATGTTGTCTACAGAATAATCGAATTCTACACTGATTTCACTTCGGAAGAGGTAGTAGATCAGTTAGTTTCAACTCAGGTTAAATTTGCTCATCCAGATGATTCTGTTGAATGGAAAGGTGAGTAGTATTATTAACTCGCTAGAATTCTCGGAATTTAGTCCGTGGGAGATGTCTCACTTTTATATTTTTTTACCTTAGCTTCTTATAGCTAATTATTTTGTGCTGTAAAAAATTTGCTAATTTGGCATAATTGATTCATCACTTTGATAAATATTGCAAAAGGGATTCTTATGCCAAGAGCCAAATCTCATCAAGTAGCCATCTTAGATACCAGTGCTTAATGCGGTAAGTTAATTGATCGCAAGGTTAGAGAGCTAGTATGTTATTTTGATCTCTGGCTGATAAAATAAGCTGATAAAATAAATAGTATGAAACTTTTAAACATAAACATTGGGATAAAAATAGATAACTCCAAAGACATTGCTGAGTTTATAAAAGATATAGATGCTGGCATTGTCGCAATACAGGAGATCGTTAGACCATTGGAAGCTAATGTGGCAGCCCAGTTTAGGTCAAAGGAGGAGATAGAATTACAGCTTGGAGATGTATATCCTTATCAGTTTTTTGGTCCCTTATGGGTAGCTAAGTCAATTAATGAGGGGGAAAAGATTCTTTATAACTTTGGTGGTCATGTAGAACAGGGAAATCAAATTTTATCAAAATATCCAATTACTGAGGCAACTAATGAACATTACTACAAAACCTATTCTTATGTCTTAGATTGGTCAAACTGGAAACAAGAAGATCATGGGCGGGCACTGCAAATAGTCGAGCTAGATATTAATGGCAAGAGGCTACAGCTACTCAATATCCACGGTATATGGACAGCAGATAAGTTAGGTGATTCAAGGACGGTTAAAGAGTGTAAGTATGTAGTTAAAGCTGCAAAAAGAAAAAAAATACCAACAATTATTACTGGTGACTTCAACTTGCTTCCAGAAACTGATTCAATGCAAGCAATCAATGAAGAATTTAGAAACTTAATTGAAGAGTATGAGATTAAAGCTACCCGCCCTGATTTCAAAGATGAGATAGATGAGGGAAAAAATGTTGTTGACTATGTTTTTGTCTCTGAAGAGATACAGGTTAAGGATTTCCAGGTAATTGATAGTGGTGTTTCGGATCACTTACCAATGTTGTTGGATTTTGAGATAGCATGAGAGATGTCTGCTCAAATGCGAGCAAAGGGGCACTCACAAAATAATTTTTGAATACGGAAGGTTGGAGTATGAGTCTAAGCATAGGAATAGTAGGCTTGCCAAATGTAGGCAAATCAACTTTATTCAATGCACTACTAAAAAAACAGATAGCTTTATCTGCTAATTATCCTTTTGCTACGATTGAGCCTAATGTCGGAGTGACTGAGGTTCCAGATGAAAGATTGGAAAAATTAGCTAAAGTTGTTGATACAGAGGTAATTAAACCCGCCTTGGTTGAGTTTTATGATATTGCCGGTCTGATTAAAGGGGCAGCGCAGGGGGAAGGCTTGGGCAATAAATTCCTATCTCATATCAGAGAAACCAGTGCTATTTGTCATGTTTTGCGTGCTTTTACTGATGAAAATGTAATTCGTGAGGGGTCGGTAGACCCGAAACAAGACTTAATTGCTATTCGCACAGAATTACAGTTGGCTGATTTAGAAATTTTAGAAAAGCAGAAAAAACCGAAGGGCGAAAGTGATAAAAAAGAATTACAACGTTGGGGTTTTATTCAAGAGTTTAAACAAAATTTAGAGTCTGGAAGAAATGTATTCATTTTTTCTTTAAAAGACACTAAATTAAATGAAAATTTAAGTGAAATTGATAAAGAAAAATTGCAGCTGGCAAAAGAGTTGAATTTATTGACAGCTAAACCAGAATTGTTTGTAATTAATACTGATGAAGAAAAATTAACCGAAGCTAAGAAAATTCGAACCGATTTTGCTCAGCAATTGTCTCAACCCGAACAAAAAATTCAACCCAATCAAATTGTTATTATTAGTGCAAAAATTGAAAGTGAGTTAGTGGTACTATGTGAAGAAGATCAAGAGTTGTATATGCAAGATTTAGGTATAGATCAGTCGGGGCTTGAACGATTGGCTCGGGTAGCTTATGAGACTCTAGGTTTACAAAGTTTTCTTACTGCAGGTCAAAAAGAGGTTAGAGCCTGGACTATTAGAGTTGGCTCAACAGCGGCAGAAGCTGCTGGCGTGATACACACTGATTTTTCTAAAAATTTTATTAAGGCTAAAGTAGCTAACTATGACGACTTTATTAAATTTGGTGGATGGAAAGGTCTTAAAGATCATGGTAAGCTGAGATTAGAAGGGCGGGATTATTTAATGAAGCCGGATGATGTAGTTGAATTTATGATCGGCAAATAATGGCTTAACTTAAATTAAGCCCAAATAATCGAAAAATAGGCCTGATCCAGAGGTTGTGTTTTGAAATTGATCGTATATAATACATTTTTCAAGCAAAAATATTAATGAAAATAAGAGTTAAATAATAAAAATGGAAATTATCGAAGATAATCAGACTAAAAAATACGAATTAACCTGCATTGTCCCTGCTGGATATACTAAGTCAGAGTTAGACAAATTACAATCAGGATTAACAGATTTTTTAAAGGAAAAGGGAGCTAAAATTGAAGAGGAAGTTACTTGGGGGAAAAGAGAGTTAGCTTATACTATTCGAAAACAAGGAAAAGCTTTTAGTGAAGGCAATTATTTTCACTGGGTTTTTTCAGCAGAGCCTAATGATATTAGCGATCTGCGTAAAGGCTTAAATTTAAGAGATGAAATTGTCCGAAAATTATTAGTTGTCGTTGAATAATAAGTTAAAAAATTAAATCTTCAACTAATTGTCAGTTTCTTGGATATAATAGAACTAAATAATAAATTATTCTGATAAAAGGAAAGGTCATTATGGCTGTCAGATCATTAAATAAAGTTATGTTGATTGGAAACCTCACTAGAGATCCCAATCTACGCTATACTCCAAATAACACTGCCGTTTGTTCATTTGGTCTTGCTACTAATAGAGCTTGGAATACTGATGATGGTCGAGAAGAAAGAACCGACTTTCACAATGTAGTTTCATGGGCTAAGCTAGCTGAAATTTGTGATCAAATTCTGCAAAAAGGCGACAAGGTTTATGTAGAGGGTAGATTGCAAACTCGTGACTGGAAAGTCGATGATGGACCAGATCGTAGGGTGACAGAAATTGTTATCGACAACATGATCAAATTAGCTTCGCCTCGCGGTAGGTCAGGCGACAACTCAGGCGATTCTTCAGACTACAAAAAAAAGGAGTCAACTGAAGAGCCTGCAAAAGAAAGTGAAGTTGATACAGAAGAAGTAGCTGACGATATTCCGTTTTAGTTGCTTCTAAATAATAGATAGTTATTGTAGAAAAATAATCATGGCTAAAAAGACAAAAACAGAATTTTCTTATAAAGACATTGACACTCTCAAGGCATATGTTACTCCTCAGGGTAGCATCAAGCCTAGAGAGAATACTGGCTTGACTAAAAAACAACAGCGACATCTTACTAAAGCTGTTAAAAGAGCTAGGCATTTAGCTTTGCTGAAATTTACTCAGACTATCTAAATAGCAATAAGCATAAATTTGAGCACTCGTTTTTTTTAATAATCGTTAAAAAAAACGGGTGTTTTGCGTTTTTTTGACTAGAAAAATGTCAAATTTTTTAAATTGCAAGCTTGTTTTTTGTCGTTGTTGTTTCAAAATAATTAAATGTTAGAATAATAAAACTGTCTATGAAAAAAATCAATTTTTCTACTTTAAGAAATTTTATTATTGGAGTTTTGTTATTTGTTTTGGGAACTGTAATAGGGGCTCGCTATGTAACTTCAGGTTTGCCTTTTGGTTTGCAGCTACCATTTTTAGAACAGAGTCAGGTTGTTAATTCCATGGTCAATTTAACGGGTGACCCTCAGCCTCCAGCTGAAAAAAATGTTGACTTTGATGTTTTTTGGGAGGTTTGGTCTTTACTAGAGAGAGATTATTTAGAGCCTGAAAAGCTAGAAACAAAAAAAATGGTTAACGGGGCTGTTTCAGGCATGATGGCTTCAATCGGAGATCCTTATACCATGTATCTTCCGCCTAAAGATAATAAACGCAGTGGCGAGAATTTAGCTGGTAAATTTTATGGAGTAGGGATAGAGTTGGGGTACATTGAAAGAACTTTAGCAGTGATTTCTCCTCTAGATGGAACGCCGGCTGAAGAAGCGGGGTTGCAAGCAGGAGATTTGATATTACATGTAAAAGATGAAAAAAAAGGCATTGACGAAGATACGACTGAGTGGTCCTTAGTGGAGGCAGTGAATAAAATTAGAGGCGAAAAGGGTGTAGAAGTGACTTTCACAATTTATCGTGAAGGAGTTGAGGGTACGTTTGACGTTGCTGTTAAGAGAGGGGAGATAGTGGTTGAATCGGTAAAATTAGAGTTTATTGAAGATCAAGGCAAACAGGCAGCCCATTTGAAAGTTAGCAAATTTGGAGATAGGACTAAGCAAGAATGGGATGGAGTTGTGGATGAAATTTTGGCTAAACGTGAACAAATTGCTGGGATTGTGCTCGATTTAAGAAACAACCCAGGTGGTTATTTTGATCGTTCAATTGAACTAGCTAGCGATTTTATTGAAAAGGATGTCGTTGTTTCTCAGAAGGGCAAGTATGACAAAACAGATTATCGTTCCCAGGGTGAAGCTCGATTAGAGGATATCCCCACTGTAGTGTTGGTTAACAAAGGCAGTGCTTCTGCCTCAGAGATTGTAGCGGGAGCACTCCGCGATGACTTGGGCATCAAGCTAATTGGCAAAAAAACTTTTGGCAAAGGTACTGTTCAGGATAGGCGCCAGGTTTCTAATGGAGGCGGTGTTCACATTACCATTGGTCGCTGGCTTTTACCCAATGGCGGTTGGATACATGATGAGGGTATTCCCGTTGATATTGAAGTTGAAGCAAACGCTGAAACTGAAGAGGATGAAGTTTTGCTTAGAGGAATAGAGGAGCTTTAGTAGCTTCTCTATTAATTTCCACATATTAGATTTAGGAATTAAATCTTGTTGAGTTTTCATATCTTGATGGTTTATAGTAATAATATTAGCTATTATTAAATTACCAATTAGTGGAACAAATGGTGATCAACAAGATGGCATAGTAGACGTACTAGACTATGCCTTTATGGTTGGTTGTTTTAGCAAGATGAGAGATCCAGTCTGTGTTTCTAGAGCAGATGTTAACT
>JAYEJP010000072.1:0-2592 GCA_034660615.1 Patescibacteria group bacterium | reverse complement strand
AACCTTAACTGGAAGCGTCGCATAGTGGCCAATTGCACAGGTTTGCTAAACCTGACCCTTAACAGGGTTCGCGGGTTCGAATCCCGCCGCTTCCGCATATAACTAAAAGATGAATTTTTTCATTTTTTAGTTTATATAGATGTAGGCGAGATGAGAAAGTCAAGCAAGTAAGTGAACTAATCATGAATAAAAAATAATTCACGAACCTGCTTATGCTGGGAGCGAGGTGAGAACCGAGCGAACAGTAAATCCCGCCGCAGAAAGCGGGATGACGAGCAAACCAAACAGTAAATCCTAGTTCTGACTACAGTCTTCTTCTCCGCTTGCTGAAATGTTAAAATAAATCTTCTCTAAAAGTTAAAAACATATTACAACATGAGTAAAAAAAACAAAGCAGATTTAAAAAAGATGAGGCAAGCTGTGCGCCAGCTAAGTACAGATAAAGGCTGGGAGCCGTTTCATACACCCAAAAATACAGTTATGGATCTAGTCAGAGAAGCTAGTGAGGCAATGGAGCATATGCTCTGGCCAACTAATGAAGAGTTAAAACAAGATGAGGCCAGAAAAGAAAAGATTGCCTTGGAACTAGCTGATGTTCTACACTCATTATTACTGACAGCTGATAGTCTAGAGATTGATTTAGTTAACAGTTTTTGGAAAAAGCTAGAAATAGTCAAGAATCGGACTAAAAAAGATTATTAGCTGTTAAAATTTTAAACCAAGGAGGTGTCGCATAGTGGTCAATTGCACACGCTTGGAAAGCGTGAGCCTTCTGGCTCCGTGGGTTCGAATCCCACCACCTCCGCATATCAAATTAAACCGTAATAGCGGTCTAATTTGATATATGAATAAAGTGAGATGAGAAAGTCAAGCAAGCGAATGAATCAATCATGAATCCAAATAATTCATGAGCCTGCTTATGCTGGGAGCGAGGTGTGAACCGAGCGAGCAGTAAATCCCGCCGTCAAGTTAGCGAAGCTAACCTGAGTAATGCTGGGAACATTACACAGTAATGTGAGCAGTGCACCACCTCCGCCTGACGAGACTACCAGATCAAGTTTTTTATAGATGATGGGACACTCAGAACCTAAATTCACCATTTACATGATATAAATAGTTAATGTCAAAAGGCTCCTCAAAAATAACTGTTCAAGGTGATACTATCCGAATTCGTGAGGTAAAAGAAGAAAAATATATTTCTTTAACCGATATGGCTAGAAAATTTGGTGAGCCAAATATTCTCATTTCTAGCTGGATAAAACGAAAAGATACACTTGAATATTTAGGTGTTTGGGAAAAACTTCATAATGAAAAGTTTAAACCCCACGAATTCGTAGGGTTTAGAAATGCTGCAGGAACAAATCGTTTTAACCTTTCTCCACAAAAATGGATAGAAAAAACCAATGCTACTGGGATTATTTCAAAATCAGGTAGGTATGGTGGAACATTTGCAAATGAAGATATTGCTATTCATTTTGGTCAGTGGCTTAGTCCGGAATTCAGCCTATATGTAGCCAAGGAATTTAAAAGATTTAAGAAACTTGAGCTAGAAAAATCATCTCAAGGTTGGCAACTAAACAGAATGCTTTCAAAAATAAACTATAGAATACATACCGATGCTATAAAAAAACGTATCATTCCTACTCTAGTTACTCAAAAACAAATAAGCCTTGTCTATGCAAGCGAAGCAGATATTTTAAATATTGCTTTGTTTGGATTGACTGCAAAACAATGGAAAAATCAAAACCCAGATAAAAAAGGCAGTATTCGTGATTATGCTGATGTTAGACAATTAGTTTGCTTGGCAAACTTAGAAAGTTTGAATGCAGAACTCATTAGGCAAAAGCTTTCCCAATCAGAAAGATTGAGAAGACTTAATAAAATTGCAATTGTTCAAATGGAATCGCTTGTTAAAAATACGTTGGTAAAGAGGTTGAAATAAATGTCAAAAATTAAACTAATTCCTCTCACTCAAAATGATAAAGAAAAATTTTATTTGCTAGCTACTCAATCTGATGGTAGTAACTTTTGGTATGACAATAAGCAAAAAGAAAAACGAAGTAAAAAATCTTTTTTTAATGATTGGAAACCCACTTATTTTGATGAAGAAAATACATTCGAAGGTCAGTGTTTCTGGATAGTTTCCGACGAAAGAAAAGTTGGTGCAGTTTGTTATAACCCGATAGATAAACATAATCAAAGGACTGAACTAGATATCATTATTGGCAATAAAAATGATTGGGGCAAAGGTTTTGGATCACAGGCTATTGCAGCAATACTCAATTATCTTTTTCAGGATTTGAAGCTTAATAAAATTTGGATTGAGGCAAGAGCAAACAATCCAAGAGCTGTTGCTGCCTATGAAAAAGTAGGGTTCAAAGTAGAAGGCAAGTTAAAAGAACAAGACTATTTTAATGGTGAGTTCGTAGATTGTGTTAGATTGGGAATTCTAAGAGATGAGTGGATTAATTAAATGAAGAAAAACCTTAAAAAAATAATACAAGACCAATATGATATAGATATTATTTCTATAGTAGATGCTCCACGCCAATTTGTAGCCGAAACTTATTTTATAAATTCTAGTTCTGGAAA
>JAYEJP010000071.1:0-2599 GCA_034660615.1 Patescibacteria group bacterium | reverse complement strand
AAATCTGGTAAACAGATTATTGATAGACAAAAGATACAGAAATTTTTAAACTCGCTGCAGTACCCACTATACTTTTTTGACTACGAAACCTTTTCATCTGTAATTCCACAGTTTGACGGATGCTCACCTTATAAAGACTATCCTTTTCAATACTCTCTTCATGTTAAAAGGTCACCAGATGCAGAGCTCGCACATTTTGAATACTTGCATAATAATGAATCCAATCCAATACCCTCGCTTCTTAAACAACTCAAAAATGATATTGGGAGTAATGGTACTGTACTCACCTGGAACATGAGTTACGAGAAAGGCTGCAATAAACGAATGGCTTCCCTTTATCCAGATTATGCCAACTTTCTAGAACAACTAAATCAGAGAATAAACGATTTAATGTTGCCATTTTCTAAGATGTGGTTTTTTGATAAAGATTTTTTTGGTAGCGCCTCAGTTAAAAAGGTTGTGCCTGTTCTATGCCCAGAACTGAGTTATAAGGAACTAAACATAGGTGATGGATTACTAGCTCGAAGACTCTGGACCGAGACCATTTTACAGAGGGAACATGCTTATAGAAAAGATGAAGTTCTGTCTGATCTGAGCAAATATTGTACTCTTGACACCTATGCAATGGTGAAAATATTAACAAAATTAAAAGCATCTATAAAAAATGCAAGATAACTTTGTACTACCAAGGGTTGGTGAATTCACTTCCTTTCATGAATTGGACGATAATTATTCCAGATACGGGAATTTGTTCCCAAGCCTAAATAAAGGTACTAACCCCATCGCAAAGAAAAATTTTTTTCAAAGAGCATTTGTAGTAGCCGATCCAGGATATGGTAAAACAAGATTATTAAAGGAAGTTGTCGCTGAAGTGGCGGATCAAGATAAAATTGCAATATATGTAGACTTAAAAAAATTCGCCGACTCCAAACAATCCTCACTAAAGGAGTATCTTAAAAGCAGATCAGAAAAACTTAAAGAGTGTGATCTTCGTGATTTGAAATTTGATGAAGCAGTTATTTGCTTTGATGCACTTGATGAAATACGAAATCGTAGATTTACATCGTCTTTAAATACATTAAAAAAATTTGTTTCTTCATATCCAGATCTTTCAATTTTGATTTCAAGTCGCTTACACTTTTTCAAAAATAAACTATTTAAAATAAGCGATTTAGACTTTAAGTATTGGTTGATATACGCTTTTAGCCATAGTCAAATAAGAAAATACCTGTCTTCAGAAGATGTCTCTTCTTCTGAAATAAATAGCATTTTATCTTTATTCACTAATAATAATCGGGACCTAATTATTTCGGTTCCAAGATATTTAAAATTGCTTCCTGAATATCTAAAACAAAATGAGGTTTCAAATTTAAATAGATTAAATAGAACTAATCTTTTTGAATTTTTTATATTCTATAAACTTGATCTAGAAGAAAGACGGTCTGAAGCCAAAGGAAAGGAAATAATACAACGAGTGTTAGAAATGCTAGCACTTACAATGGAAATTTACCAAACAAATGTCTTGTCAAAAAGCGAGTTAACAACATTCCTAGATGAAATATCTTCTGGCTTAAGTCAATTTTGGCACAATATTCCTCTGAAAGTTTTTTTTGATAATAGTTTGTTAAAAGATAACAATGACACCATTGAATTTGAAAATACCGAATTTCAAGAGTATTTAGCAGCGAAACATCTTTCTAGGTTGAATAGGCCCCTACAAGTTACCTTTGATCTAGTAATTGATACTCATGCTAAAGAAATAAAACCAACGTGGTTTTCTACACTTGAGTTTCTCACTGAGCTTGACCAAAATTTTTTGAAACCACTTTTAGATTTCGGTAAAAGAAATAAGAATAAACCTGTTATTGACGAAAGGTATTTTAAACTACTTACTCAATTTAATATAGATCAGTTATCTAACGATAAAAAAGAGGAAGTCTTCAAACTAGTTTTTGAGTATTACCAACGAGTAATGCATTGGCTAGATTGGGCAGTGGGTAAAAACTTAAGTTTTTACTACACACAGCCTGTTTATGACTCACTGAAAGTTTATGCAAAAAAAAGTATTAGTGATTTTCAAAACAAAGACCAACGATACGTGCAACTTGCAAACGTTTGTCAAATAATAGGCTACCTAATTCGTCACCAAAAATTGACTAAGAAACAAATCGACTATTGGAGAGAAAAATTAGTCACATACGCTAATGAAGCTGGGGGACCTGGTGTATTACAAAGACATGCACTATTTGCATTAGAGGCTTTTAAAGACCCCACACTTATTACTGATATCACTGGGCCGTGGTATCATGAAGAAAGTCTTGTTAGGAGAAGGTTTATTGAATTCTGCATAGCCGTTGATCCAAACGATAAAACAGCAATCGAATACTTCACAGATGCTGTTATTACTAAAGTGCATAAGGGACTTTCTAGTATTGGAAAGATAACAAGTGCAGACTCATTAAAATACTTATTTGAACTTTTTTTAAGCGAAGACCAATTGTTAGAAGCTTACTTGGTCGAAGACAGGAGCGGATTTACAACTAGTGGTGCCAAATTGCTGCAAAATCTTGAGTCTATTTGGAATCATGATTTAGAGGAA
>JAYEJP010000070.1:0-2626 GCA_034660615.1 Patescibacteria group bacterium | reverse complement strand
TGATAGCAAATTTATTACAATGGCCAATCAATTTGTAAATTTAGACGATCTTACAATCGATCTGATTGACTCTATCAATCCTTTCCAGCATGCATTTGAGGTAATTTCAAAAAAAATTGGTTCTGACGTATTTAGAATAATTCAGGACACAATTGCTGGTTCAAGAATAGATATGTCAGACGATGATGCACTCTCGCTTGTTCCTCAAATTGAAGCATTTGTTGTAACACATAATGGTAAACATCCTATGTTAAATTCAAAAGACTCAAATGAAAAACTTTTAGCTCAGGCTTTCGCGTATTTGACAGCCAGACGAGCACAATGGGAAAAAGAGAAACAGAATGAACGGCAATAGACAAATATCCGATCAACTAGTTAAACTTTTCGAGTCCAGAAAAGGGAAGCTTTTTAAACCAAAAGAAAAGCCTGCCATTATTACCCAAGATGACAGACTAATTGAGAAATTTAAAGAAATTATTGATTTTGTTGATGAAAATGATTTTTTGCCAAACATTGATTCTAATGACATCAACGAAGCGTTACTCGCAAAAAGGTTAGAGTTTATCAAAAACAGCCCTGAAAAAGTAGAAATACTCAATTCATATGATTCTCATGGTCTGTTATCAAAACCAAAGACACCTAAGAATATTTCTGATTTATTTGATAGTGATAATTTTGGATTATTTAGAGGAAAAGCAAACGATATACTTAAAGTTAAAAATGTTCCAGTAAAGCCAAGAGCTTCTTCAGACAAAGTTGCTAAACGGAAAAAAGCTAAAGACTTCAACAAATTTAAAGATGGTTTTGTTCAAACTCAAAAGAATCTAAAAAATGGAACTCAAAAACTTGTTACTTTCACAAACGTAAATCAACTTAAAAAGAATCGATATTATGTTAGTGGAGGCCAACTTCTTTTTGTTTCAAATATTGGAGAAGCTAAACATGTACACGGAAGGATGAAGAGTCGTATTAGAGCTATCTTTGAGAATGGCACAGAATCCAACATGTACTTAAGGTCTCTTTCTAGTCAACTATATTATGACGGATACTGTGTTGTAAGTGATGAGGAAATTATTGATAATTTGAATGATAAGAATAACACAACGGGTTATATTTATATTGTAAAATCTTTAAGTGATGATCCTAAAATCAATACTGTTTCAGATTTATATAAGATTGGTTTTTCAAGATCTCCTGTCTCAAAAAGACTAACTGGCTCACAAGACGACCCAACATATCTTATGTCTGACTTAGAGCTAATCGAAAGCTACAGGCTGACTGGAAACTACAATCCTCAAAAGGTTGAGCACATGATTCACAGAGTATTTTCAGAAGCTACTCTTGATATTACAATCACCGATAAACATGGAAAAGATTACACTCCAACTGAATGGTACTCAGTACCAATTCAAGCAATTAGACATACTATAGACCTCATTGATAGTGGTGAAATAACAAATTACATGTATGACCCAGAATTACAGCAAATGGTGTTTGTAGAAAACTAGTAAAATCATGAAGAAATCATTTAAATCAGCAACTAAGGATGTTCTCAAAGATGCAGAGGAACCACTACATTATCGAGATATTACTGAGAAATCCTTAAAAAATAACCTCATTGAAACAAATGGAAAAACCCCTTGGGCTACCATAAATGTCCAACTATCTGTTGATATTGGAAATGAAGACTCTGATGTCTACCGTTCTAAACCAGGATTTTATAGCCTTAAAAATCCAGATAAATTTAAATGCTCAGAATTTATGATAGAAAAGAGAGAGCTGGCCAATAAGATTGTTGAGTATATGGATAAGCTATGACTCTCTCAAAATCAGACTACATGCTCTTTTTACGCCATCCAGCTTGGCTGTGGCTAAAAAAATTTGAAAAGCACAAGCTGCCCCCAATCGACGATAATCTGAAAGCTCTATTTGAAGCTGGTCATCTATTTGAAAGCTATGCAGAGAAAAACTTTCCTCAAGCTACTAAGCTTGGTTTTAATAATTACCAGCAATATTTGAGCCTACCTCACAAAACACTGGAGGCACTAAATAACGGCGCTGAGTCTATTTTACAAGGCAGATTTGAAACTGATGGATTAACTTGTATCGTTGATGTGCTCGAGAAAATTAGTGAACAAAAAGTAAACCTAATAGAAATAAAAGCTAGCACACACGCCAAGCCAACACACTATTACGACTTAGCATTTCAATCAATTGTCTTGCAAAAATCAGGTTTTAAAGTAGAAACAATTGAGGTGATCCATGCTAATAAAAAATATGTTAGAGACGGAGCAATTGATCATACTCAAATTACCGCTAAAACTGAGGTAACTGATAAAGTCAAAGAGTTAATCCCATTAACAATTGAGCAGATAGATAAGGCCAAAGAAGTTTTAAGTTCTCAAACAATGCCTGATCTATCGCCTGGACTAGTCAATCAAGTTGGAGTTCCTGGTGTTAGTAAGTGGATGCAAGAGTGGCTAAGTACATTCTTAAATCTTCAACCACAAACTGATGACTACAATATTTATGCTCTCAGTTATCCATCTCCTGAACAAATAGCTAAGCTTGAAGAGCAGGGCATTACTAACATCAAAGAAATGACTGAGGATCAGGCTTTGAGAAA
>JAYEJP010000069.1:0-2642 GCA_034660615.1 Patescibacteria group bacterium | reverse complement strand
TGAGCCGCTTCTAGCTCCTCTTGCAAGTCATTAAGTTTGTTGGGGTCAGTGGCTTCACTCAAAATTGTACCAGTGTAGTAAGGTTGGAAAGCTTTTTTAATTTCTTCTGGCTCATTATAAAAATCTAAGACAAAGGTGTCTTGTTTGGTTGGATGTGAACGGTTCAGTCTAGACAGAGTTTGGACCGCTTGCAGGCCTGATAAACGTTTATCTACATACATGGTGTGGAGTAAGGGCTCATCAAAGCCAGTTTGGAATTTCTCCGCTACAATTAAAAAACGGTATTTATCTTTTTTAAATTGGTGGGGAATGTCGTTAATCCCATCTTCAAAGTGGTTCATTTTAATCTCAGTCAGCTCTTCTTTAGTCCGGTAATGTTTTTTGGTGCCAGAAAAGGCCACAATTGCTTCAAAGGGCGAGTTGATCTGTGATAAGTAGTCATCAAAAGCGTCCTTATACTTCATCGCGCTGTGGATTGATTTTGTTACCACCATTGCTCTAGCCTGGCCGTCAATGAGATGCGCCACATCATTATGAAAATGGTTAATCATAATCTCGGCTTTGCGGGCAGTAGTGCTGGGGTGGGCCTCAACAAAAGAGCGTAGTTTTTTATTTGCTTTCTTAACATCAAACTCTGGATTTTCAGCAATGCCCTTAGTCAGCTTGTAGTATGAAGTGTATGAGGTGTAGTTTTGCAAAACATCGACAATAAAGCCTTCTTCTATGGCTTGCTTCATTGGGTACAAGTGGAATGGGTAAAATTTGCCATCGCTGTCTTCTTGCCCAAAAGTTTCCAAGGTTTTGTTTTTGGGCGTGGCAGTAAAAGCGTAGTAGGAAGCATTGGGTAGCATCTTGCGACGCTTGATTAGAGCGTTGATGTAATCTTCAGTTTCAATATTGCCTTCAGCGTCTCTAGTGATTTGTTCAGTTTCTTCATTAGACAAAACAGCATTCATTTGGGCGGCTGTGGCTCCACTCTGACTGCTATGAGCCTCATCAATGATAATGGCGTAGTTTGAGTTAGGTAGTTCTTGAATTTTTTCTATGACAAAAGGGAAAGTCTGGACAGTGACTACAATAATTTTCTTACCCTCCAAGAGTGCTTCTTTAAGTTCTTCAGACTTGCTTTGGCTTGTACTTCCAATAGCCGCTACCAAGTTTTTAACTTGGGCAAATGATTTAAGCTGTTCTTTAATGTTTTGATCTAGGTTTCTTCTGTCAGTGACAATAATAACGCTGTCGAACACATTATCTTGGCCAGCATTGTTAAAAAGATTGGCTAACTGGTAGGTTAACCAGACAATGGAAAAAGATTTGCCAGAGCCAGTTGAGTGTTGAATTAAATAGCGCTGACCTACTCCCTGTTGCTTAGTGTGCTTGACCAGCTTGCCGACTGCATCTAGCTGATGATAGCGGGGGAAAATGAGCTTGGTTGTTTTCTTACCTGTGTCCTTGTCTTGCTCAATAATAAACTGAGAATACTTGGTAATAATTTCACTTAAGCTGTCTTTAGTTAAAACCTGTTGCCACATATAGTTGGTTTTAAGGCCATCTGGATTGTCTGGGTTGCTTTTGCCATAAGGTGGCTTGGGTTGACCTTGGTTTAGACCCTGGTTAAAAGGTAAAAAGTAGGTGTCTTGTCCGGCTAGTTTAGTGGTCATGTAGGCTTGATCTGTATCTAGGGCAAAGTGGACCAGGCAACGGCCAAAGTTAAGCAAAGTGTCTTGGGGATTACGATCGGAGCGGTATTGTTTGATGGCATGTTGATAGTTTTGCCCAGTGAGAGGATTTTTAAGCTCTGAGGTGAGGATAGGCAGGCCGTTTAGAAAAATGACTAAGTCAATTTCTTTATGGTGCTTCTTGGTGTAGATTAACTCCTGGGTAACAGAAAAAATGTTAGCAGTATAGTTAGCTTTGTCTTTGGGGTTAAGCTGAGAGGCTGGCTTGGGATAAAAGAGTTTGATGTTTTTGTCATTAAACTTAAGGCCATTTCGCAAAATATAGATTAAGCCTTTGCTACCAATTTTTTTGTGAAGTCTGGCTAAAAACTGGTGCTGCCGGTTGTCCTGCAGATAGTTATGTATTGCAGGCTGGGTGGCTTGGATGAATTTAAACAGCTGGTTTTGGTTAACTAGATAGTCTAGGTCAAAGTCGTGAGGCTGGGTTTCAAGGTAGTCTTGGTTTTGGACTAGTTGTTTGACTATGTGGCGTTGTAGGCCTTTTTCTGATGTATCGGTGAAGTTTTTCATTTTGTGCTTTCCAGTTTATAGATTATACCTTTTTCTCCTCTTTTCAAAAGCTTTTTCTCCACCCTCTAGTATCTCACAAACATGTTCTTTGATGCCTTGAGATTTTAATGTTTCCTCTTTAGAATAACTTTCATTTTTGAGCTGGCTATATTCAAGACCTCCGCTAAAATAGTTAAATTCTAGATTGTCTTCGTTTGGCCTGTTGTTTCCGTTTCTGTTTGCAACTATTACTTGTTCAGAGTCAGAAGTTACCACTAAATTAGCATTATGACTTACCATTATAATTTGCAACCCTAATTTTTGTGATAATGCTGATAGCATGGCACTTGCTTTTTCAGCTAGATTAGGACTAAGAAATTTAAAAGGTTCGTCTAAAATTAAAGTATTGTCATT
>JAYEJP010000068.1:0-13577 GCA_034660615.1 Patescibacteria group bacterium | reverse complement strand
GTCAATATCGTCATCCTTCCAGCCAGAATTTAAAGCCAGAGACCCTGTTATGGCCACGCCTTTTATCCAAGGAACTCTCTTTGCTAAAACAATTAGGGCTGGCAAGTCTGCTCTTAATAGCTGTGCCCACCCTTCTTTTTCCTCTCTTAATAAAAAGGGTTCTATTTGTTGTGATAATTGTTGTGGTAATTGTTGTGGCATGAATTTAGTTGGAAAATAATAGTCACCCTGCTTTAAATTTTTTTTAAATAAATATCCCTGTTTTGCCAATTGTTGCACTGTCTTTTTTATTTCCACTGTCTTGTTTATTTCTTTGTGGGTGCTATTATAATTGCTTTCAGACTTCTCAAGCCTAACACTAGCGAACTTTTCAAACCCAACACTAGCGAGCTTCTCACCATCAAGTAAGCGCAGCTCTACCTCCTTAGCGGTTAAAGGGAAATTAAACAAAGAACTATAAATGAATGTTGCCAAAACCTGACAAGCCTGTTTTGAAAGCATGTATCTATTCTATCAATCAGAGCCATATTGTCTTAGAACCTGTTTTACCCCCTGATCTAAAGTCTTTAAAACATCTTCAGTCCTACCTCCCGCAAGAAACTCTTCAGTCGCATCCTTATAATACTCAATCATTTTGTCATTAAGACCATCATCGTGAGTAAAGGAACAAAGGTACCAGCTCTTGGCCTTAGGAGCATCAATTAAATATGCTGTGATCAATTCGTTGCTGATTGCGTCAGCCATATCTTTGCGAGCATAAATTTCCCCAAAAGCTCTCAGTTGACTCTGTTGTGAAAAAAGCTTTTTCATAACACTCTCGGAACTTAAATACTGAAGCAAAGTCCATGCTTCTTCTTTATGCTTACTTTTATTACTCACTCCCTCAGCCCAATAACTTGCCCATCCATACTCTTGTTCGCTTAATTTTGGAACAGCCGACACCCCAAAGTCTAGATCGGGATTCATGTCTTTGATCTCATGAACTCTCCAAGAAGGAGCAAAAATCATTGCCGCTTCTTCTCTAGCAAAGGCAACAGTTGAACTAGGAAGACTGGTGCTGTAAACCGGGCTGTCTTGAGCAAAACTAACATAAAATTTGATAGCATCTCTCACTTCGCTTGAAATTGGATCTGAAGGATTGCCTCCGTTTTGATAAATTAGCAAACCCAAAATATCTGACCAATGTTGGACATTGGTGGTATTGCCAATCGCCAAACCCCCTCTCTCAATGATTTTATTGTTTTTAACAGTCAGTTTGCTAGCCAACAATTTTAATTCACCCCAGGTTTTCGGCGCCTCCTCATTAGCGCTTTCTAGAATATCTTTGTTGTAGTAAAGAGCTAAGCCGTCATACATTATTGGAACACCAACAATTTGACCATTTAGCTGTAGTTGGCTAGACACAATTGGATAAAAAGCCTTCTCATAATTAGCTACACTCATAATTTTACTAGGCATAGCAGCCAGCTCCCTGCTAAACATCGGAGTCCAAGTAGCATGAAATCTGAAAAGGTCTGGGCCGTTGCCAGAGCTAATCGCTGTCTGCAATCTGCTTCGGTAATCTTTGTGTGACTTTTTCAAATAATTAACTTTTATTCCTGGATTTTTTTCTTCAAATTCCTGCAAAACACCTTCAAAAACAGAGCTTGGCTCCCATAGCCCCCAGTAGGATAAAATCACTTCCTCTTTTGCTGGAGCATCCTTATTAGAATTATCTGCAATTGACTTAGATTCACTTGAGCTTGAACCTCCCAAAATTCTACTAATCAAAAATCCAACAACTGCAACAACAACCACACCAGCTAAAATAAAAGGTAGTATTTTTTTAGCTGACTTTTTGGAATTGGCAAATACTGGCTTACCGCCAGTTGGAATCTTACCTTGGATGGTTTGCTGGGGTCCTTGTAGAGGTTTGCCTCCGACTCCTGCTTTTTTGGTATTTATCTGCTTATTTATCGCCGCAGGCTGACCAGAAGTTTTGGCTTTGGGGGGGGCTTGTCCCTGAGCTGGATTTGGTTGTTCTTTTGCCTGACTTAAAATTTTAGCCGGGGAAGCTGGTTTTTTGCTTTTTGGCAAAGAAGCAGATTGGCCTAGGTGTGGCTGGCTTCCATTTCCATACTGCTTCTTTTGCACATTTTGGCTAATATTGGCTGCAGTCCCCTGCACCCTACCCTGATTGTCGAGAGGTGGTGGTGAACCACCAGGATTATTGGGATCCAGCCCTGCCGGAACAGTGGGAGCACCCTGATTTGTATTTTTTGCTAAATTCTGTTTCTGTGCCCCCATTCCTGATTTTGGTAGCTTGGATTTTGCTAGGTTAGATTTTGGTAGCTTGGCCGCTTTTTGATTCTTTGACTTGATTTTGGGTAAATTTGGTTGAGGCAGTTGTTGATTGTTGGGCATGATCTAAGTATTCTTAAATAGGCGGGTTAGTGTAACTAATCACTTTATTATGTCTACTTTTAGCTTTCACTTCAAGATGTCATTTAAACAAAGCGCTGGCCTTTGGATTAAAGGATGTGCTTTTGCATTAGCTATCTCGATTATTATTTTTACCGGTGTATTTAGTTTATACTATCAAAACAAAATTTTTCAGGGTATTAGCATTGATGGAATTGAGGTGGGTGGACTAACTAAAGAGGAAACCCTAGAAAAGCTGAGTAAAGAACCTCTTCACAAAACATTGGGGTTTTTGCAAATTAGTGCACAAGGAGTTGAAAAAAAGGCAACACTACCCTCAGTAATTACAGGCCGGAATTATCAAAAAACAATAGACCTTGCTTTTAAAAAAGGTCGCAATGGCTCCATCTTCCACAGATGTATAGAAATTGCTAATTTGGTTTGGCATCCTCAAAATTTAGAATCCCAACAGAAAATTGATCTTGCAACTATGCAAAAATTGGTCGATGAACTTAAGTTGGCTGTAGATCGAAGCCCAATTCAACCGAGCGTTTCTCTTGGGAGAAGCAATGATTTTTCAAGCTTTAATCTAACAGCTGGGAGGGACGGTCTCAGCTTGAATAGTGAAAAAACCTTAGAAAAAACATTAGTTGTACTACAACAAAAAATCGACGCTAGCTATTTTGATCAACAATCAACTCTTGTTATTGAAGTAGTTCTTGATGAGATAAAAGCTCAACTTACTGCTGAAGAGCAAAAAACAACAATTCAAAAAGTAAAAAATATTTTGGGCAAAGAACTGGTTTTTACTAACGAGCCACAAGCTGAAAACTTGGAGGGAGAGTTGTTTACAAACAACTCTCCCAACAAAATTTCGGTTACTCTCAATGACCAACAAATAACTAGCCTCATTGCTCCGCCTGATGAATTCTCTTCAGATGAAGCGAGGTCTTTGGTTCAAGATTGGAGTAAATTGATAAATGGTAAACCCATAGGCGCAGTCTTTGAATTTGATCCCAAAACTTTGGAAGTTGAAACATTTCAAGCACCTCAGCCTGGGTTTGTTCTTGATGAAAAAGAAACTGCGAAAAAACTAATAAGCCTACTACCACAAGTTGAAAAAAGTTCAGAAACAACCCTGCAGGGAAAACTAATCGTAATACAAAAAGACCCAGAGATAGCTCTAGATAAAACTAATGATTTAGGCATTAATGAACTAATTGGCTTTGGTGACAGCTACTACCAGCACTCCATCACTAGTCGCATTCATAATGTAAACATTACCGCCAACAAGCTTAGTCTTCATATCGTCAAACCTGACGAAAAATTCTCCTTTAATAAGACAATTGGAGAAATTTCTAGCAACACCGGCTACAAGCCAGCCTACATTATTAAAGATAGGCGCACTATCTTGGGTGATGGAGGTGGAGTTTGTCAGGTTAGCACCACTCTATTTCGTGCCTTGCTTGATGCAGGCCTAGACATTACTAAAAGACTACCCCACAGCTACCGCGTCAGTTATTACGAGCTTGATCGTAAGCCAGGATTTGATGCTACGGTTTATGCTGGTGATGTTGATTTAAGGTTTATTAATGATACAAATCATCACTTATTAATTCACTCTACAGCTGATAGCCAAAACTTGTATATGAAAGTAGAAATATATGGTACAAAAGATGGCAGAACAACACAAATTAGCAACTACCAACAATGGGGCTATCGTCCTCCGCCAGCTCCTGAGTATATTCCTGATCAAAGTTTAGCCCCTGGGCAAACGAAGCAAATTGATTGGTCTACTAGTGGTATCAAAGCCAGTTTTGATTGGATTGTAAAAGATGCTGAAAACAATGTTATTAGAGAAAAAACCTATTATTCCAGCTATCGACCTTGGTCAGCAAAATATCTTCAAGGCGTTTGACTAAGGAATTTTTTTTCGAACTAAAAAACTTTTTTTGACAAGATTGATTTTCAGGGGCTAAGGGGCGTTTTCAGCCATTATTCACAAGACAAAACGAAGACAAAACTCTAAGGACTGCCCTCACAGAATTACAAAACGCTTTAAACTCTCCTCAGAAAAACAAAACGCTGAGGGCTCTCCCTCAGAAACAAACTCATTTTTAATCTAATGCAAATTTACAAATTTATTTATGCTCAATATTAAAAAAAGCAAAACTGCTCTGTGGAATAGATAAATATCCTGGCGCACGAAGATTAAAAGCTGTTTTAAACTCATTTCCTGAAAGTGTAATCTCTCCCTTATCGGTTTGAAATTTAGCCTGAGAGGTTGAGCCATTTCCTTGAATGACAGTAACGCTATTAACAACCCTTGCCCCATCTGCCTTGGATCGCAATTCTTCAAATGAGTAAGGATTACCGCCCCAACAACTGGTGGTGACTGGTGTTACACGATCATCACGGTAGCGGGCAGCGTTAACGATATCAGCTAACTCCTCCCCTGTTAGCCAAGGATTGGATCGCCCACATTTGTCCGAAGAAACACTATAGCCTTTTGTATACCAGGCCTTATAAGCCCAGGGCGAGCCACCAATCTTGTCATAAGATTTGTCAAAAAAATTACCGCCACCATTGCCATCTGTAGTATCCCAGCCAATTGGTGAAGCAAAGCCACCATGAGTTGAAGCATAATAAGTAACAGTGTCTTCCAAGACCATACCCCGCGTTTGATCAACTGCATCTTTCCAAGCCTGGGGAGGGCTGCTTGATTTACCATTATTAAAAACCTGACAAGCTTCTGTTGTACAAATTTCTTTTCCCTCTTGCTTGTAGCGATAGGCATAAGTTCTGGCTGCCACTGCCTGCGCTTTCAAAGCCTCAACATGCCAACTTGAAGGCATTTCAGCAATGCCGTAAAGATATTTAGATTCGAAATCAATTTCTCCATAGCCAGAGACTCGAATGCCTCCCCCAGTATCTTTGCTCACTGCTTGCTTGCCATAATACGCTTGAAGAATTGTCTGATAATTGTGTCCTGACTCTGCCCTACCCCGCGCTCCATACTGACTCATGCCTTTGCGATGAGTGTGGGCTCCAAAAGAAAAAACAGCAAAACTTCCTGCTGGAGCAGATTCACGAAATCCCTTAATCGAAGCGTTGTAATCATCCGCCAACTCACTATTACCAATAGAAGCAGTAAAACCGCCCGAGCGAGCATTAATAATCTCCTGCTGCCTGGCAGTTAGAGCTGCAATTTGTGCCCCTAAGGTTTGTTGATATTTTTTCGCCTCTTCAATTTTCTTTTCAAAAAAAATTTTTTGTCCATTAAGCTGTTCTTGTAACCCGGCTAACACTACTTGCCTCTCCTCAAGTTCTTTCTTGTCCTGCTGCAACTGGACGATATCGCCAGTAATCAAATCTATCAACTGCCGATCTTGAGTTTGAACAGTGGTGTTGTATGCCAGGTCTTTAGTTAAGCGAGAAACATCTCCTGTCGCCAAAACAACCATGGCTGGACTGTAAGTGCGCATACGCTTGTAATGATCAGCAATTCTCTGACTAAAAATTCTATATTGAATAGCTAAGTCTCCCTCCCTTTGCTCTATGTCTTTTGCCGCTTGATCAGCTTGAGCTTGAGCTTGATTAATGCCAGCTTGAGCACTTTCTATCCTATTGGCCAAATTCTTAACGCTATTCTCTAAATTGCCGGCCGCCTCTTCACTCATACTTTTTAATTTTGCCAGCTCATCAATTTCGTGCTGTAAATCTTTAACTGGATCTGTTGCCTGCGTCTGATATCTGCCACCCAAAAATAATACAAGCAATATTAAAAACAAAACGGAGCTCATTCTCACCACCGCTTGCAAACTCATTCTCACCATAACTTGTAAACTCATTTTTTTTAACCTCATAGCACTATCATTATAGACTAAACAAAATTATAATTGAAAAGTAATTAGCCTAGGGCAACCTCTAGATATTTGTTACAATAAACGCTGTGACAAAAAATAAAAAAAGCAAATTGTTATCTTTTTTGGCTACACTGATAATTTGTCTTGTTATAGCATCATTTTTTCCAAAAACCGCGCTTGCTGTTGGCTGCGGAGAAACTTATCTAGACAGCGATTCTAATCAAGGCATCGATTTTGAGTGTACTTGTGGCTATAGTCTGGACCAAATCATAAGGCCTGGAGGTTTGAGTGCCCCCGATACAAAATGTTGTGGGCTTGAATATGAAGGAGAATGTTACGACCAAAATGAATACGACGATTTAACAGCTGCCGTAATTGCCGTAGATAGCGGCGAAGTTGAATGCGGCAAATTATTCCAAATTAACTCTGACGCTACCTGCAACTGCTCCAATCAAGTTTACTACAAGAATGTAGGTGGCAACGATCAATATTGTTGTGGTTGGATCTCCGATGGCTCCTGCCTAGACCATTACGCATTTGAGATGTGCAGACAAATAGCTGACGACAGCATGAGGGCTAAGTGTGAAGCTTGTCAAAACGAAGGCACCAGTGTTTGGACTGCTATTGGCTGTATTCCCACTGACCACACCTCAATCATTCAGGTTTTTATAAAACTGGGAGTGGTAAGTGGCGGAGGAATTTCTTTATTGATTATTTTAGCTGGCTCTTTTATGCTTTCTATTTCTCAAGGAGACCCTAAAAAAACTAGCGAAGCCAAAGAGATGATCACTTCAGCAATTATTGGCTTAATTTTTATTATTTTCTCAGTCTCAATTTTGCAATTAATAGGAGTTCAAATCTTACACATACCAGGTTTTGCTGATTAAAAGTCATGAAAAAAACTTTAATATTTTGTTCAAGCATCTTTTTTCTAATATCATTTGTTTTTGTTTCTCCAGCCCAAGCAGAGGATGATTTGTGTTGCCCTGGAGGATTTTCTTCAAGCTTTTGGACATGCCCTCTTTTCACAGATAGATCCGCCAAGTGTTGCAGAAAAAATGGCCTTTTTAATTATGATGTCGTCAATAAAATCGCCTGTGATTCAGATGATGCTGGAATTACTCCGGCAGGCGACAAAATTACTCAGGAAGATCTCAACAAGCTTAATCCCTTTTTACTCTTTAGTAGCAAAACCTCTCAATTTTACAGCGGAGACGAATTTATTCTAGCTATGTTTATTAACGAATTAGTTAATTTTGTCTTCCCTATTGCCGGCTTAATTTTGTTTGTCATGATTGTTTGGGGAGGTTTTGAAATGCTCACCAGCGCAGCTGGAAAAAAGGGTTTAGATGCAGGCAAGCAAAGAGTGATTTCAGCATTAATTGGTTTTTTCCTGCTTTTTTGCTCCTATTGGATTATTCAAATCATCGAGCTTATCACCCAAGTTAACATTCTTGGATGAAACCACTCCCACGACCTTAGGGTGGGGGATTTAAGGGAGAAAGGTTAAAACTCAATTTTCAAGAGGAAATCCTTCTAACAAGAGCTTGGTTGTTTTTATATAATAGTTAGGCTAATGCTAAATAAAAAATTTAGAATTACTGCTCTCTTTCTTGTTTTGTTTATGGTTAGTCTAAATAAACCCAACTGGGTTTTGGCTAATATTGGCACCCATCTTGGGGAGGGAGATATTAATGGCCAGGTCGCTATTATGGACATGCTTGCAGCCAATGGCGCTGAAGACAATTTTCCAGTCACGCTAATGGTGCAAACAAATACATCTAAGACCGATCTACAAAAACTGGCCAATGCAGTTAATCGCCACAACTATTTTCCAATTGTCAGAGTCAATCGGGCTTGCGATGTAAATGAAGAAACCGCTCGCAATCAAGTTAATAGTATTAAGCAAATATTTGGTTCAAGCGCTGTTATCACCTATGGCAATGAGGTCAATAATCCGCGCGAATGCAACTCCACTGATGCTTTTAGAAATAACTACATCGAATTGGATAGTTGCAACAGACTCTCCCCTTCTGCGCTGGACTTCTATAACGGCGATTATCCTGCAACAAATTTTTTAAATCAAACAGGCCTGGCAAGTGAATATAGCAATGCTCCCGTAAGAACAGCCAATGCTTATGGTTGCACTGATACTGACCTAGATGGTTGCAACCCTCTAACCACTGACACTGTAAAAATAGGCACCCAGCTTACTGGCGATGGAAACGCTGAGACTCAGTTTGCAGGTAATGGCGAACAGATTCCTAGAAACAAGCTTTATTTAACTGAGTTCTCACTTAGTCCTAATGGAGAGAATGCTCCCGACACTGATTTAGACCAAGTTAGAACTTTTATTGAAACTCGTGGCCCACAAACAGGAGCTGTGCACATCACCCCACTAATCAGAAACGTTTGCCCAAACTTAGAAGACGAGGGTCAATGGCTTTTGTATTTACATGGAGATTTTTATACCACCAAAGGCACCAAGGTCACTATGACTAATTGCGAAGCATTGGATGAAGATAATCCCTACAGCCAAACAACTAGAGATCTTTCCAGATATTACCTCTATTCTTTAAGGTTGCAGCCCGATAAATCTTTTAATAATACCGGCGATCCTAAAGATGTCTATATTTGGAACATGGTAGTGGATCAAGGCTATCGTGTTTATAAACCCAGCCCCCAATTGAGCCTAACCCAAATGGCTACAGGCAACTGGCCTGCCTTTTTTGAATACATTGAGAGAAGTGGCATTGAATATCATATATTTAGCGCTACCGACGGTTGGGATATTGATATTGAAAATGGCCATGTCCCCCTATTCAGGGGGACTGAGCTTGAATCAAAAACTGAAAAAATTAGTTCTTTAGAGGGCTATTTCGGCTCAAATAATTTAGACAATGACAATGTTGTTGGTAAGGGCGTAATAAATAATCTTCTAGATACCGAACAGCAATGTCTAATTAAAATAAAAAACTTAAAGACAATTAAGCAAATGTGCGAAAAGCTTGATGACAATCAAACCCTGCTCGAGCCAGAAACATGTGCATTTCATAAAAAAATTTCGCAAACTGAATATTATCTTTTTAGCACTGAAGCAGGCAGCAATGCCGAGCACCTCAGTTTATTAAACGCCGTTGAAGCCAGCGGGCTTAGCTGTTCTCAACTAAGCAGTTTTTATGAGAGTAGTTATCCCATAGATGAGCAAACTTTTCTTGCCATGCAAACTGCAATTAATAATATGGATTTTAATTTAGATCAAGCTTACCGCTGGGCTTTCTTAGTTATCTCTCCCCTGATGAATCCTGATGGGGGTAATCAGCCTAGCAGCTGTCAAATAGGAAACGGCATTGAACCAACCGACAATTTTTGCTATTTGTGGCGCCACAAAGGTAGTGAGGACCCTGATGTTGGAGATGATGTTTCCGAACAACATTGGTTAAACCGACCGCAACACGCTCCGATTTTTGTTGCTTTTAAGATACCGGATTTTGGCACACATCATTCAGACACCTATGACTACAGGGATTCAGCTCAGCTCGTAGCAGATGTCTTGCTTGATAAAAAACAGGCTGATTTATTGGAGGAAAAAATCACTGAAGAAGAAGTCATTGAAGAAAAAAGGTCGGTAAAATCGGTGTTGTTAGACAGCATCAACATTGCCAGAACATATTTGAACGATGAAGTTGCGAGAGTCGGTCTCCCAATATTCTGCACTGGTATGCCGATGTGTGACTGCGCTCATAATAGCTGTCCACTTCAACAAGCCTTGGTTGACATCATCAACGGCAGCTCTGTCTCGCGCTATGGTTATAATAGTGAACCAGATCCACACGTAATTGCAGAAAATGCTGGGGATATCTATACCTTAGCTGGAGCCAAAGAGGATTTGAGTCGCACTTTTAGTGAACAATACAATACACCAAGCGTTTTTAATCTAGCCTCCACTAGTAGTGGCTCTAAAGATATTTGGAAATGGGGTTTAAAAGTATATACAGATGACAGTAAAGACACGCATAACGACCAGCAAAAAACCACTGTTGGTCTTTTTGTGGTAGCCCCCATCAATAATCAATACAGCACACTTAGTTATCTTACAGAAGCTCTTCAAATATTTTTTGAAGAAGATCAGTTAGAAAAAATGGTTGAGAACAACTGTATAGCAGATGGCGAGGGCATATGTGGAGAATTGCCAAAATTTTATCCTTTTAGGGAAGCTACTGCTAATTTTAAAAGCTCTAATTCTGAGCGCTTTCACAATCCAGAAAAAATTCATGAGTGCCCTTGTAGAGAGGTATTAGGGCTTGATGGAGAAATGCACCGCCCAGATGATTGCCCTGACAGCGGTCGTGAAATATGCAAAAATGATAAAGCTGGAATACTGGAAGACACCCAGAGCATTGGCTTGTATTACCCAGGAGCAACTTTTGGCTGGTTTATTAGAAAGATTCAAGAAACTCTGCATGAAGCAGGCTCAATCTCTCATGACTACATTGCTTCATGTGAGCGCACCGAGGACTTATTTTTGGGAAGATGTGGAGACAAAACCGAACGCTACGGTCCAGACGGGCTTCCCTACAATGGCGGCGACGTTGGCCCTGGCTGGAGCGCTGGGGACTGTGAGGTCTTGACTAGCGGACCTTGTTCTGTAGAAAATTTAAAAGGGAAAATCGCTAACTGGCCGGGAAACGAGAGTTTATCAGATCCAGAAATAACCATAAGAGCCAAACAGGCATCAATGATTTGTAGCGCTGAAAGCGGAGGTAATGCTAATGCCATTAATCGTGGCTGCACAACAGGAGAGTCGGTTGATTATAGTGTGGGCCTATTTCAAATTAATCTTTTAGCCCATGCCTGCCCTCATTATTTTGAATATAGCTGGAATCCTCCGCAGTGCACTGTTTTGGTTGATCAAAGTAGTGTTGATAGTTGCGCTGAGAATGTCATGAATGTTGACAATAATATTCGATATGCTTTGAGCATTTCTGGTGGAGGACAAAATTGGGGTGCTTGGGCAACTGCTGGCGAAGAATATTGCGGCCCTAGTTTAGACGCTGTAGCACTCGATTAAAAATACAAAAATAGCAGAGCTATTAAACCCTTAAGCCACTTGGCCTGATAGGATTACCTCTTTTTTTTGTCTTTTTCTTCTTGTCTTTTATAACTTTTTTACTGCTGCTAGCTTGATTAGCGCTTTTGGGGTTAAGGGACATTTTGCTAATTCTCGACCCATCCTTTTTAACACTTTTTTCTAAAACCTTAATTGTTTTTTGTTCCTGCTTGGCAATATTCGGTCTAGCGCCTGATTTAGAAAAGGAGCGCGCCTGCCTTTGCGCCCCAGCCCTAATTAACATTGCTGCTGTCTCAAAAGTGCTGGCTCCAGCATCCAGTGACGAAAACTGTTTTGTTTCATAATTGATTCCTGCAAATAAATTAGTAGCCACTGGTTCCTCAAGGGGAAGATTGGCAGCGGCGATCAAGCTGGCAACCACCTCGCTACAACTGCTAAGATCAGTATTTTCAATAAAGCAATCTGCATAATCTGTTGCCTGCTTTGATAAAGATATTTTGGTAATATCTCTGAAATCTTGTTCATAACCAAAATATAGTTCATTTAAATCTTCCAGATCCTCTACGCCAACAAAAATCATTAAATCGGCATCAATCCCAGTTTTTTCAAACCCAACAGTCTCTGGATTGAGACCTCTCTCGCCTGCTTTTGGCTTAATGGTCAAATAAAATTTTTTATTCTCTTCGTCAATATGATAGCTAACTTTTGAAACCGAGTTTTCATCATAATCAAAACTAATAAGCAAATTACGATTACCCATTTTTGTTTTAATTTTGTCTAAACCACGAATTGTACCGTTTTGAATTTCTTTTTGGCTTAAAAACTCAACTTTTTTGCCAGCATCAACTAAACTTAAAAACAAAGAGCTGGTAGCCACTTTTTGGTCAAATGCAGCAGATTGGTCCAAGATTATTAGAATCGAGTTGGCACGATTAATAAAATCTGCGACTTGAGTCAAACTGTCTGATTGAATCATTACTTGATTTACTTACTTTTAATATGAATATGAAATAGTATACCCCAATTATGATCTAGTTTGTAGGATAAAACTAAAACTAAAAATAAAAGGTATTAAACCCCCAGAGCAAGCTCTGGACTCAATATTCCCAAGGCAAGCCTCGAGGTATTAGACCATAAAAGTTTTAATAACATAAAACATTCAATTTTGACCCTAATCTTAATTCTACCCTCCCAGCTCAATGTAAAAGCTACGAAACTTATTGCAAAAGTGACGAAAGATATAGTCTATGCTAATTGAAAAATGATACCGAAATCTTTTTTAAAAGCGTGAATAAAGCTAGCTTTTATTTAGCCTTTTATGTTATTAACTTTATCAAGTAATTTTCATGCAAAAACTATTGTTGACCCACGGTTTCTTTTTGGCAACTACGGGATCATTTTTCGGTTAGAATCAATTTTCCTTATGCAATCATCTTCTATTAGCCAAGACTTTATATGGACTCTGAAAGGGGTTTAATGTAAAATTAATTTGATGAACAAAGCTCGATTTCTTTTGACTGTAATTTTTATTTCCTTGTTTTTCTCTGTTTCGTTAACCTCTCCACCGAAAATATCAGCTTCTATGTTAGATACTTTTGCCAAAATTTTTTCAAGCGACAACAGCTCAATGAAAAAAAATCAGCAGGAATCTTTGGAAGCCGCCATAAAGGGTGAAACGAAAGGTTCTCCCAGCTTGTTTTCATTTACTACAAAAACCTTCCAGGGAGCACAGCACGCTATTATGTTCAATGTTGGTGGTCCTCCAAAAAGTGCCTTGTCTGCAATGACTGAAGAAGAAAGAGAGGTTGCCTACTCTATTTACGGACATGGTGCGATTAGTGCAGTTGGGGGTCACATTGCATCCCTTTATCAGCCTCCAGCATCTGGAGTAAGATATGTAGCCGATGTTTTTGAGTCTGCTAAATTAATTCCTCAAGCTCAAGCTCAGGGAACTGGATTTGCGGCTCTTAATCCAATTCTAGAAACATGGAAGACTTTTAGAAACGTGGCCTATTTATTTTTTGTGCTAATTTTCTTAGTAATTGGTTTTATGATTATGTTTAGGCATAAAATTAATGGTCAGACTGTTATCACTGTCCAACAAGCCATCCCTAATATAATTGTTAGCCTGATTTTTGTAACTTTTTCTTACGCTATCGCTGGATTTTTGATTGATTTGATGTATGTATTAATGTACTTATTTATAGGATTATTTAATGGTAGTGAAAAATTGATTAATA
>JAYEJP010000067.1:0-2696 GCA_034660615.1 Patescibacteria group bacterium | reverse complement strand
TCTTGGTCAGGATTAACACTGCAGGAGACATCAGTTGATTCCCATAAGCAAGCCTCATCACCGCCGCCATCACAATCAACCTCAACCCCGCCTGATTCAGCACTCCAGAGCTTAAATTTCATATCAGTAGCACTGGTGATAGGGCTTTGCGCCTGGTTGGTTAATCTACCCTGGAAAGATAAAGTTCTTCCCGGGCTGGTGGGGGCAGCGGGATAAGCTAATTTTATTGGAGCATTGCTAAAGAATTGTTTATAGCCTAAGGTGCCTAAACCTAGGAAAAACAGGACTAAGATGGCTGTGTTGATATACGGCAGGATTCCGGAAGGAGCAAACCTTTTTACTGATGTTTGAATTTGTTTATATAGTTTGTTTGAAAGACCGTGCAGATCTAATTTTAAGCGGGCGCGTTGTTCTTGGTTTTTTCTTAAATTAGTCTGGCGTTTTTTTGAGAAATCCAGGCTTAATAGGTTTGTGTTTGGTTGTTTGGTTTGCTTGACTTGTTTAGTTGATTGGTTTTGTTTATTTTGTTTGATTTCTTTATTTGACTGGTTTTGAACGGCGTTGCTATTGGTTGTTTTACTTGATTTAGTTTTGTTTTTCTTTTGGGTTTTTGCTAATTCTGTTAGCCGTCGACTTTTTTCTGTTTTCACATCGGTCTCAGCTGGGGTTTCTATACTAGCTGGGGTTTCTGTACTAGTTGGGGTTTGTATACTAGTTGGGGTTTGTATACCAGCCGGAGTTTCTATAAGTCTGGCAGAGAACGCCGGGCTTTTAAGCCCGGTGAACTTCACAGCGTCACTGGGAGAGAAAACATAGCCGGGCTTGAGCCAAGCTGGCGGGGTGGGCAATAAGGTTTCTTGTTTAAGCCACAAACCAAATTGGACTATGCTGGAGAATTTACGAGTAATAGTCGAGTCTTTTAGGCCCTTTTCCTTTTGATATCGGTAAAATTTGTTGAGTTTGGTTTTATTTAATAATTTTTTAATGTTTTTATGGTTGGAAAATTTAACAAATTGATTGATGTCACTACGGTAATTTTTAACAGTTGATTTTGAGCAGCCATCTTCTTTTAGCGCTAATAGGAATTTATGAAGGAAAACTTCAGCCTGGTAGGGAGGATGTTTTTTAACAAACTGGATCAAAACTGATCGAGCTGTTTTTCTTCCAGAGTTTAACTGGCCAATCTCTATCTGGGTTTGTCTAAAAAATGATTCAACGTTATCCATAGACCAGATAGAAAAATCTGATTTCCACTGCAAATACTCAACTAGCAGCTCTTCTGCTGAGATTTTTTCAGATTCAGTCAGCTCCAAATTTTGCAAAAATGTGGAGAAAACTGTGATGATGCTGGAAATGTAGTTGTTATGGGCAGTCATTGTTGTGAAAAAGACGTTTTTGAGCTCTTTAATAGTTTGTTAGTCAGGATTTGTCTAATACTTGATTCATTAGACGCTTTGTTAACATGATTAAGTTTAAAAAATGAACAAGGGCTAATCAACCTCAGGATTCCAGGCAAAAAAATGCTGAAACCTACTAATGTTGAAAATTTTCTATAGAGGATAATTTGCAAAAAATACTTTAGCTAATTTTCACAAATTTCATGTATATAAAAAATGTACAAACTATGTCGATCATAAAGAAAGGTAATTTTAAAGATTTTTATTTAGGATTTTTATTCATCATTTTTAACATTTTTTGCCCAAATTTAATGATTGTTAATTTGGTTAAATTTGTTGTACTATGTGAATGAGTATTTAAAAATTAAGAGTGTGTAAAGTTGTTTGAAAATCAAAATTAAAACATATTTAGCCTGGTAGAGTAGAAAGAAAAGCAGAGTGTTGTTCTTAAATTTAATTTGATTATGCACATTTTATTTAAAAAATATGGTTCGGGTTTTTAAAAATGTGGAAAAATATCAAGGTTGTAAGGTTGAGAAATATTTATAATTACTGCGCAAAATACAAAGATCAATTTTTTGACACAAAATGAGCAACCCAAAATTATTATTAAAAAACAGAGGTGAAAAACCCGAAGAATGAAAGATACTTCCAAACGTTTATTGCTGTGGATCTATCCAATTGATGGTAGTGAAAAGCGTAATATTCCCGTTTTACATTTAAAGTGGCTGCTTAATGATCTTACTCAGTCGGGTCGGCGTTCATTGGTGCGGTTGTTAGAAAAGAAGCAGTTAATATTTACTGATTCGATTTTTGACGAGTCGCGCTTATCCATTAGTAGTTATGGCAAAAGCTATTTAGAAGCAGAGTTTCCGGTTTTAAGAAGAATTGACGACGAATGGACGGGCACGTGGTCGGTGGTAGTCTTTATGAGTGCTCCTAAGCAAGACCCTCGTTTCCGTTATTTAAGAACTCAACTAATTAAACACAACGTATTCAGCCTGAAAAGAGGAGTGTATCTTTATCCTGGTGATTTGCCGGCGGAGATATTTTCTATCTTAAAAGAGATGTATCGTTCAGCTGTAACAGTCTTTCAAACAGATCGTTGGATTTTTGGTGACGAACAGATGGTTATAGGACAAGCAATTGACTTACGAGATAGGGCTGATGTTTATTCTGGTATTAGCACAGAGATTGAACGATTGATAATAAAGAATCACAGTGATAATAGCTTGTCAGACAAGCACAAAAAGCAAATCTTTTCTATTTTTAATCGACTTTATCCAATATTAGGCAGCG
>JAYEJP010000066.1:0-13765 GCA_034660615.1 Patescibacteria group bacterium | reverse complement strand
TGGGTTCGAATCGCAGCTAACCTCTAGCTCTCCCCTATATTTTGAATTTTCCTCATTTTCCAAACGAGCATAGATTGCAAAACCTTCAGCTTCAACATTGTCAGGCTCTTCCGTCTCTTCATGAGCAACTAGCTCATATTCTCCCAGATCGGTATTAAAATCGCGATGATAAGCTTGGTAATAATAACGAAGATAGCCAGCAGCCTCCTGCGACAAATTCCCCATATAAATTGTTGAGCTATGCTCTGGGTCATAAAATTTATTTCCCCAATTAAAATCCATATACTCACCATCTTCTATCTCGCCATCCTCATCTACATCATAGAAAACCCTGATCAAACCATTTTCAGTACTGACTGGATAGTATCCTTTATCATTATGATAAACTTCCAAAGCCCTGGCTAATTGATCTAGGTCAGCCACTCTTTTAGCATCTCTTGATTTAATTTGAGAGTTACGAAAACTACTCAAACCCAATCCCACCAGAATTGCAATAATAATCATTACTAATAAAATTTCTATTAAGGTAAAACCTGCTTGCCCACCCTTTTTTATGTTTTTTTGAATTTGAATTGTCATTAAATTGTAAGATGAAAAAATAATTATTAATCTGGAATTTGACAGGCTATACTCGACTCCCATATTCCTGGGGGAATTGGGTCGCCAGTATCTTCATCAATCATATTCTCACACTCTGCTTCACAACCTACAGCAGAATCATAGGATCGAGGACAGTGATAATACTCCAAAGCAACTTCATAACTAACCGAATTACAGGCATAAGTATAATCTTCAGGCTCAAAACAACCCTCTGGAATACCGCACTCAGGGGTACAATAATAACGATAAACAGCAGGTCCAGAATCGCCTGGCGCACCACCTAGAACCCAATCATCAGAAATCATCCCATCACCCATAGCAATACCATAGTTATACTCCGGAAATTCATCCCAACCACAACCTAATTCAAAATCACAACCAATCCGTTCAATCGCCGGATCTCGGTCTACCTCTAAATTGGTAAGAATTTTATAACCTCGACAAGTATTACCATAAAGACTAAAAAATCTATAAGACTCCCCCGTCTGCGGATCACACGGAATCTCATTAATATAGGGAGCGAGAGTATCCTGGTTACAATCTAGCAATACCTCAGGAGCTGGATAACAACTATTATCATTATAATAATCCTCAAAAGCAATTTTTAATTTTTCTAAATCGTCTTTGCGCTCTACATCATGAGCTTTGGCTAATTGTTTCTGATAAACAAAAATGCTCATAATAACTAGCAAGGCAATAATAACAACAACAATCAACACTTCAATTACTGTCATTCCTTGCATTTTTTGCCAATTATTAAGCGTTTTTATTCTTGTTTGATTGATTTTTTTCATAAATGTTGTTTTTGAGTAGTTTTTTATCGTTTTTCTCTCTTAAAAAACCGTTTATCACCCCTTGCAAAACTTGGCTTTTTGCCTCATAATTTGATCATAGCAAACTTAAGTAAAATTATCTAATATTCATCAAATTATTAACTGTCTAAGCTAGGAACAAAACCTGCTATGAATCTCAATTTCACTACCCCTAATCAAAATAAAAAGGCTAACTTATTAACAACAGCAACAAGCTGGATGCTTTTAGTTGTCACCGCCCTACTTCCGATTCTAATCCTACCTTTTACCGGCAACTTCATTAGCGAAACTAAGCTTTATTTGATTATTTGGGCAACCCTATTATTAGGTTTGGCATTTTTCTTTCGTTCATTTAGAAAAAACTCTTGGGAGTTTGTCCTCTCTCCAACCACCCTCCCTCTCTTTTTATTCGCTGCTTCTACTCTAGCCTCAATCCTCTTCACTCAAAATTACCCAGTAGAAAATCTGCTAGGAGTAGGGGGAGTTTATTTAGGCCTATCTATTATTGGTTTATTAGCACCAAGCCTAACTAATAAATCAAGCGCCAAACTCTTCACTAAAATTCTGACCGTGACTGCAGTCATCTTGAGCATCACCTCTCTTTTAGAAACAGTTGGCTGGGGTCCTAGCTCACTTTTAACCAAAATTGTTGGCATAAGAATTGAAAGCTCCAATGGCTTCAGCCTAGCAGGATCATCGCTAGTAGCAATTCAATTTTTAGCAATGGTTTTAGTTGGTCAATTGGTTGAAGTCATTAAAAATAAAAAAATTTCTGCTTTTCATGTAATCACAATTCCTCTAGTAATTTTCGGTCTTGGCTTAAATGTTTGGACCACTTTTATTAGTGGAGAAACACTAAACATCAATCCTCTTAGTAGTAGTTGGAGCATCGCTATTGATAGCTTGCGCACGCCAAAATCAGCACTAATTGGACAAGGTCCTGCTGGTTATAGTAATGCCTATAATATATACAAGCCCAACTGGATCAATGGAAAAGACTTTTGGCAAACCACCTTCAATACAGGGGCCAATCTTCCATTAGCTCTAATCGTTCAAGTTGGCTTGGTCGGACTAGCCGCCTGGATATTATTAGTAATTGGATTTTTGAGAAAAATTAAAGATAAAAATTTCAGAAGCTCTCCCCTTACCTGGATGCTTCTGACTACCTTTATTTTCCAACTAATCTTGCCTCCAAACTATCTTTTACTCGGCATCCAAGGATTACTTCTTGCCTTTTGGGCAGTGACTTATAAAAAATACTTTCCAAGCTTTAACCTTAGTCCCCTTAGCATTAATCTTGAAAAAACAAATCAAGCTAACGCCGATAATGAAAAGTCCAGATTTGAAAACCTACTAAATCTGCTTGTGAACGGCTCATTAACAATTGGGGTTTTGGCTCTCTTTTACTTTACTGGCAAAACATATGCTAGCAGCTATCACATGCTCGAATCACAAAAGGCTCTAATTGAAAATGATGGCGTTGCTGTTTATAACCATCAAAGTCAAACTGTATTTCATAATCCATATCTTGATTACAATCGCCGCAGCTATGCTCTAACCAACTTGCAGATCGCTCTAGCTCTTTCTAGTAAAACCGACGCAACTGACGAAGAACAAAACCAAGTTACTCAATTGGTTCAACAGGCCGTAAGAGAAGCACGCGCTGCAACTAACATCGATCCAAATGATGCAGCTAACTGGAGAGTGTTGGGACAGGTTTATCAGGAATTAATTGGCGGGGTTGAAGAAGCCGATCAATGGGCCACCAATGCTTATGTGTCCGCTATCCAAAAAGCTCCGACTGATCCTATGCTTAGGATGAACCTTGCCGGCATCTTTGCCAATCAAGAAAAAGTCGAACAAGCAGCCAATCTATATAGCCAAGCAATTCAGCTTAAACCAGATTTGCCTTCTCCCTATTTTTACTTGGGTCAAATTCAACAACAGCAAGAACAATTTGTTCAAGCTAAGCAATCATGGCAAACCGCCCTTCAATTACTTGACAAAGATTCTGCTGATTATCAAACGCTCAAACAAGGAATTGAACAGCTAGACGAAGTTATCAAGCAAGCTAATGAAGCTACACAAACTAAAGCTAATCAACAGCAGATCCCAGAACAACCAGCTCAGAAAGGCAATATGGAAAATCTAGAAAAACAAACTCCTTTAGGGGAAGAGCTCCCCTCTATCACTGATCAAAATCTCCAAGAGACAGATGAAAATACAGTATCAAACCCAGAGGCAGAACCGCTTGAATTAAGTAATGAGGCGCAAGAAGCCATTAACGACCAGCCACCTATGCCAGAAGATCCTGAAGAGGAAGTGGATGCTGAAATTCCTTCTCCTCCTCCTGAAAACTCTCAAGAGGCAGACTATGCTGGGGAGCCCGGACAACCAACTCCAACCTCAAACCCTTAAAGATCAATAAAGATATTAAATTAAAAACCAATTAGATAATCTAATTGGTTTTTTTGTGTAATAAAGTCAATTAACGGCTTAAGTTAAATTAAGCCCAATGAACAGCTGCTAAACCCAATTAACAGCCGCGCATTTTTTAAATTTAGCCAGCGATAAAAAAATAGCAACAGAGCCTAAAAAGACTAAAATCTCTTTACTGACATTAGGCCTAAGATTAAACCTAACATTAAACCAAACTAGTTATTAGCCAACAAAAAGACTTCTCTTTTAACATCTGCCAACCCATCACCAGTAAAAGCACTAAACGGAAAAATTTTACTACCATTCTTAGTAAAAAGGTTAACTACTATATCAATAAGTTCATCAGTATAAATATCTGTTTTATTTAATGTCAAAAGGTTACTTTTTGATAACAACTCCTCATGTCTTGCTTCTAGTTCTTGAGAAAGCTGTTTAAATTGAGCAAAAACTTGCTCTGCCTTCTGCTCATTAGTTAAGCTATCATCAAAAACTACTTCTTCCGGTAAAAACAATACAAACACAAGAGTTTTGCAGTTTTCTAGATGTCTTAAAAACCTATCTCCCAAGCCTCTTCCTTTACTAGCTCCTTCAATCAAACCAGGAATATCCGCGACAATCAAATCCTTGCCCGATCTTTCATCATTCAGCACACCTAAATTAGGTTCTAAAGTAGTAAAAGGATAGTCAGCAATTTTAGGAGTCGCTTTGGTTACTTTGGATAAAAGCGTGCTCTTTCCTGCATTTGGAAAACCAACCAATCCAACATCAGCCAATAACCTTAATTCTAAAACTACTTCTTTTTTCTCGCCAAAAGTACCATATTCCGCCTCTAGAGGCGTTCTGTTAATTGAGCTTTTAAATGAATTGTTGCCTCTACCACCAAAGCCTCCCTGACATACTGCTATTTGTTGGTTGTGCTCTGTTATTTCAGCAAGCTTTATACCACGCAAATTTTCTGAATTTGAGTCATGTATGTTGGTTATTTTGTCTTGTGCAAAAAATTCCCTAATTTGGTCAGTTGTTTCAACCTCATCCAAATTCAACGATTCTAGCTCATCTTCCTCTCTATGAGGAATTCTCTCTCTTTCTTGTTCAAAACGATATTTCTTATATTTGACTTGCTCATTAGTTAAAAGAGCATTCATTCGATAACGACACTCATCTTGCTCTTTTTTTTGCTTTGTTTGAGAGCCAGGTGTTTGTTCTTCACTCTTTTCTTGCGATCCAAGCAAAGACTCGCTTTTTTGTTCAAGGTGACTCCAATCTGGCTTAGCATATTTTCTACGACGATGGCTGCTGGTTTTGTTCTCACCAGTCAACCAAACAACTGTTCCCAGAGGAACCTTTAATATTACATCCTCTGCAGAAGCTCCAGTTTTTTTATTATTCCCTGCAATCTGTCCATCTTCAGCCTTAAACTCCTTGGCTCCTGCATAATGTTTAAGCGTATTGATGTTCTTGTCTCCTACCACAATAACACTGCCACCATTGCCGCCATGCCCACCATCAGGACCACCCTTAGGGCGACATTTTTCTCGATGAAGTGAAATGCGGCCGTGACCTCCATCTCCAGCTAGTAAGGTTAATTTAACTAAATCAATCATGTTTACAAATAAAAGGTATTAAACCCCAGAGTAAGCCCTGGACTCAATATTCCCAAGGCAAGCCTCGAGGTATTAAATCATAAAGTTTTAATAAATAATTTTGCCTAGCTTATATTTTACATCAAGCCAGCCCAGATATAAACCAAGGCTGATAAAGCATAGAGAAAATTGAAAAATTCTGATTCATTCCTGCCACAAGCTGACACTGGGGTAATTAGAGTTAATTTGCAAGTTTACATTAACTAATATAAGCTCATTTCTGAGGGAGAGCTTTCAGCGTTTTGTCCATTAGATATGGACACTATGTGCAAGAGTTAATTTAAATAACTAAGCGGGTTCATTAAAGCCCCACCTTTTCTGACTTCAAAATGAAGGTGAACTCCTGTAGAACGACCAGTGCTACCCATTTGACCAATCACATTACCTCGAGTAACCCTTTGCCCCACTCTCACCTGAACCACACTTAGGTGTGCATACAAAGTAACGTAGCCGTTGCCGTGATCAATCACTACCCGATTGCCATAACCATAGCCATCAGGCCATCCAGCCAGAGTCACCACACCAGAGTCAGCCGCAAGAATCGACCCCCCTCCCTTGTTGGCAATATCAATAGCCTTGTGGTAAAAACGATATCCCTGGGTAATTCTACCCGAAGTCGGCCAAACAAAACTACCTGTTGCTGCCACACTGCCTGCATCTGGAGTGTAGGTGCTGCGAGCAATTCTTCTAGTAGAGGTTGAGGTAGCTTTTTCATTTGGCTTCACGCCATCTGGAACCATTAACCACTGCCCGGCTACTAATTCAAAAGTTTCATCATTTAAAAATTCGTTAAAGGGATAGTCAATGATCGCCTGAGCTTGAGAGCTATCAAGACCATATTTTTTACCAACTAAAAAAACGGTTTCTCCTTTTTTAACCTTGTGTCTAATGCCATCAATTGGAGGAATATCCAACTCCTGACCAGCTTTGATTTTTGAAGTTTTACTCAAATCATTTGCCCAAAGAACTGTTTCTACAGTCAAGTTATATTTCTCTGCAATTCTTGATATGGTTTCTCCTTCTGCGACTGCATGAGCAATAATCTCACCACCACGATATTGACGCACCTCTTCTGCTTGCAAAGTATAAAAATCAGGCGCATAAGCTGTGGCTGTGTTTAAAACAGGAGTCGAAGCTTGCTTGCGACTATCTTGATCAGCCTCAGCAATAATAGCTGGTCCAAATGTAACCGTCATAAAAATCAAGCCCATCATACCCAAATGCAAAAAGGGGCGAGCATAACGACCTCTCTTTTTATAAAGAACATCGACTAAAGAATCTTTCATGCTCTCAAAGCGCTTGAACAAACCGTAGCCTCGCAATTCAATATAGCGTCTTAAAAAGGCAAAAAATTCGCCTAATTCCTGAAAAACTTGGAAGGATCGAAGTTTGATTTTTATTCTTGACATAGATCTGGTCTTTATTGTCAATTATTTCACTCTCCTCAACAATGCCCATTCTATCAATATTTATTTTAATCAATCTTGAACTATCTATACTATCTATACTATATACAAACTACACTATAATACAAAAATCAAGCAGAAAATTATTCTATCATGAAAGGGGTTTGTCTAGTTAAAATAAAAAGTATTTAACCCCTAGGGCAAGCCCTGGACTCAATATTCCCAAGGCAAGACTCGAGGTATTAGACCATAAAATTTTAATAAACTCTACTTGAGAGGGTGTTTTGCAGGCAAAACTCCCCTTTCAGACTAAATTAACCATTCCAGACTAAATTAGTCATTCCAGACTAAATTAACCATTTTTTAAAAGAGCTAAAAATTCCTTATTAGAATCAGTTCTCTTTAGTCGGCTAATTAAGGTAGAGGTTCTCTGGCCATGATCAAAAGTATCCAACATTCTTTGTAGCGTAATCACTGACTGATAAGTAACCTGATCCAATAAAAGTTCATCTTTACGCGTTCCTGATTTCTGCACATCGATTGCAGGATAGATTCTTCTTTCTGCCAAACGACGATCTAGATGAATTTCTTGGTTGCCAGTACCTTTAAACTCTTCGTAAACTAAATCATCCATTCTTGATCCTGTTTTAATAAGAGCCGTACCAATAATAGTTAATGAACCCTTGTCTTCGAAATTACGAGCAGCTCCAAAAAACTTCTTAGGCGGAAACAGTGCAGCTGGATCAAACCCACCAGATAAAGTTCTGCCTGATGTCGGCATAGAAAGATTATATGCCCTAGCCAAACGAGTAATAGAATCCAACAATATCATTACATTACCGCCCATTTCAACCAATCTCTTTGCCCTGGCTAAAGCCAATTCAGCCACTTTACACTGTTCCTTAGCCGATTCATCAAAGTTACTAGCTGCTACCTCCCCATCTCCCTTGGTAATCTTTTCCATATGACGCCTAATGTCAGTCACCTCTTCAGGTCTTTCTCCAACCAAAACAGCCATCAGATGAATGTCTGGACTGTTTTGCGCAACTCCAGTAGCAATGTCTTTTAACAAAATTGTCTTGCCGGCCCTCGGAGGAGAAACGATTAAACTTCGCTGACCCCTACCTATTGGTGCCACCATATCAATAATTCGCAAAGAAAGTGGATTTTTCCCTATCTCTAGCTTAATTCTCTCATTAGGATAAACTGGGGTAAGAGATTTAAATTTTTTTCTCTTCATTCTTCTAAACTTATCAGCCTTAGTGCCATTAATCTCATCAATCTGCAATAACCCCCAGTAACGCTCATTTTCTTTAGGTCGACGAGCTGGCCCCCTAACTTTATCTCCTGTTTTTAAGTGAAACCTTCTCATCTGAGAACTAGAAATATATGCATCCTGATCAGTTCCAGAATATTTCATCCTTAAAACACCATGCCCATTACGAGACGTGTCTAGAACACCCGCCACTACTTCAGTCGGCATATTTTTATCTGGAATGCTATCAATATGTTTCTTACTCCTAGCTTTTCTATTCTTTGTAGAACCCTTGGGCTTTTTTTGCTTATCAGCTTTTTTAGCAGTAGTTTCTTTATCACCAACGAAACTCTCTGCCTGTGCAGATTTTTTTGGCATAATTATCCTTATCTAAGTAAATAATAACTAAATAGTATATTCAATTTCATTTTTGGAAGGCCGCTCATTCGTCTTGAAATTCAGAACAATAGAATTACTACTATTCCCTGAGGACTCCGCTATTATGACAGACTGTATTTAAAATGTCAAAATCTACCCCATTCAAGGTTAGCCCATTCACCCTACCCCATTCAACCAATGACTATATTATATTTATAATGAAAAACTGATTTAATTTAAGTTAAACCTAAAAACTGATTGTTCCCTTAACTTAAACTAGGCAAATTACAGATTCTCTTCTGCCCTTGGCAAAACCATCCTAGCATAGCGAAAATATCTGACAGGAGAATTTAGATGCTTGCAAGTATATAAAATTAAATCAGCTTCATAATCAGTAATTTCAACCCCCTGCTCTCCTGCGTAAATTTCATAAAGCCATTTTCTCTGGTTGGAAATAATTTCAACAATATCCCCTGGCTTAGTTTCAGGAAGATAATAAAACGAGTGATAACGCCAATAATCTGACTTCCACCACCATTGCCAGCCATAACGGTGGGCAGCTACTATCATTGGTTTGTCAAAATCACCTGGTCCTCCAAAATCGTGCGCCCACCAGATTCCTGTTGCCAGTGCTGCTTCTGGATCTTTAGTTTTTTGCAAAGCAGAATTGACGCCAATCCTGGGAACAATAAGCCAATCCCCTTCAGGCAAATCACTATCTTTCCAAGGTAAATAAACTTTTTTAACTTCCCCTGACTGAGAGGCTATCTTTTCAATCTTTTCTTTCGTTTCATCTTCCTTAACATCGCTTTTGATCTCATCGTGTGTTGCTAAGCTAGCTTGATTTACTGTCTCAGCAGAAAAAAACAAATGATAAATTGTTGGGACAAAAATAACTCCCAAAACCAAAAGAGGCACAAAAACAAATAGATTTAAACCCCACTTAACAAAAAAATTATTATATATAGATTTTTTTGGCTTCTTTCTTTTATTTTTGAAAAAACCAAATTTTTTAAATAAGTTGCCAGACCTACCCTCGGAATAATTTTCAAAAATATCCGAAGAATTTTCAAAAATAATTGTTGGGTGAGACAAGATTGTTAGTGGCCTATTTTTGGCTTTTTTGCGAACAACCACATGTTTTCTACCCCTGCCTAGCAAAAACTTACGCAAATTACTAAAATTGCGCCTAAGAAACTGACGTTCTGTTTTTAATTTAACTTTCATATATAAAAATATCTTACAGGATATTGAGCATTATATCTTATATTATTACTTATTTCAATATTATAAGACTTTTGCTCCACCGCCCTCCTTGAAAAAACCCTACCCTCCTTGAAAAAATTTATTACCCTCCATTATAAAACAAAGAAAGACGCTAAGTGGAAGTTCGGTTGCCTGCCCAACGACCGAACTTCCACTTAGCGTCTTTTCAGATAATAAAAAACTTTTTTGAACAACTGAGATCTATTAAAATTCAGTTTACTCAACTGTTTCAAAATCCGGCTTAATTTAAGTTAAGCCCAAAATCCTAAAGTTATTTTACTCAAAAAACTCAAGCATTTAGTAGGTCCTGCCCGCATCCCTACCAGCTTTGGAGCTTTTATTATTTCTAAGTATACTCTCGAGTATGCTTAATTGTCAACCTATAATTTTACTAACAACAAAAAAAAGATATCTTATAAACTAAAAGCTATAATTATAATCAAGATAGAAGTCTTTTTTCCACATAGTTAATTTAAAAATAACCCATGTGGATAAATTGTTAAAAATAAAAAGTGTTAAACCCCAGGGCAAGCCTTGGACTCAATATTCCCAAGGCAAGCCTCGGGGCATTAGACCATAAAGTTTTAATAAAAGACAAACTTCCTCAATAATGTGCTAACATAGTATTTAGCCTATGCCCGCAACACATAAGATTTTAGAGCTAAGAGCTGGTCGGGACGCAGAACATACCCCCGAATCAGCCGCACAGCTTTTCTCAACACTACCAGATTTAAAAAACGCCTTTTTTAATAAAATTCTTAGAAACAACGAACACTTAAGTTTTGAAATTTTTGTTCAAAATCAAACTATTTATTTTATTTGCTTTTGCCCTGAAAGACTAACTAATTATTTGGAGGCGGCTATTTCCGCTGCCTACTCTCAAGTAATGATTACATCAATAGAAGGAGATCCACTTCTTCACTTCTACCCCTCTCCTCAAGATCATCAATCTGAATACTATCAAGAAAGGTTTCTTGAGTTGGGCAAAATAAATCTCAAACAAAATGAATACTATTCTTTAAAAACTTATGAAGATTTTAAAGATGTTGATCCGCTTATTACCCTCTTGTCTAATCTATCTAAATCGCAACCAATGGATTTAATCTCTATTCAATATATTATTGCTAACAGCACCGGCAGTTGGAAAAGGAGTGGTTGGAGCAAAATTGAAGCCAAGCAACAGTCTGACAGGGAAGTTGAATCCTCTAACCAATTCTCCTCTACTCAAAAAAGTCTAATTGAAAAAAAACTTAAAACCCAATCACTGCGCGTCGCAATTAAAGTTGCTGTTTCTACCACCAACTTTAACCGTAGCCAACTACTACTTGAAACAATTGGCACCTCCCTTAATTCAATCAGCCAAAGTCGAGGCAATTCTTTGAAGCTCAGACGCATTTTTTTACTAAAAAAACACTTTTTGGGAACTATGCTTAGTAGAAGCTTTGCTCGGGCGGGTTGCGTGCATCTATCAGTTGATGAACTGGCCACTATCTACCACTTACCAAACAATAAACTATCAGTTATCCCAAATATTGCCTGGGGAAAAAGCCTTCTGGGAGAACCGCCTGCAAATCTTCCAGTTGTCAATAGCAACACCCCTAAAGAACTTAAAGACAAAATTAATATTTTTGCTGAAACAACTTTTAAAAACCAAGAAGTAAAATATGGCTTAAAAAATAATGATCGCCGCCGCCATATGTATGTCATTGGAAAAACTGGCACTGGTAAATCTACTCTTCTGGCCAACATGGTCATTAATGATCTCAAGAGTGATGAAGGCCTAGCAGTAATTGATCCCCATGGCGATTTGATTGAAATCATCCTAAACTACATTCCTTCCCATCGGATTAACGATGTTATTTACTTTAACCCAGCCGACAAGAATGATCGCATTGTAAAAATGAATCTCTTTGAAGGAGAAAGCGTTGAGCATAGAGAGCTGATTGCTTCAGGAATTATTTCTATTTTTAAGAAACTGTACGGTTATTCTTGGGGGCCTCGCTTAGAATATATCTTGCGCAACGCCCTCTTAACTCTACTATCAGCACCTAATGCCAAACTTTCTGACGTCATTAGAATTTTAACTGATAATAAATTTAGGAAAAAAATAGTTAAAAATTTGAAAGACCCCATTCTTCGCAGCTACTGGCTGGATGAATATAACCAGCTAGGTCAACGTCTGAGAACCCAATCAATTTCATCAATTCTGAATAAAATTGGCCAATTTGTTTCATCTCCTCTAGTAAGAAATGTTGTTAATGCTGAAAAAAGTTCTTTTAGCATCGAACAGTTAATGTCTGAAGGAAAAATTCTTTTAGTCAACTTATCTCAAGGAAAATTGGGTGAAGATAACGCTACTCTACTTGGGGCGATGCTGATTACCAAAATTCAATTAGCAGCTATGGGTCGAGTGAACATCCCTGAAGAAGAAAGAAGAGATTTTTACATGTATGTTGATGAGTTTCAAAACTTTGCTACTGACGCATTCATTAAAATTCTTTCCGAAGCCAGAAAGTACCGACTTAACCTTACCCTAGCCAACCAATACATTGCCCAAATCCCTGAAGAGGTGCAAAAGGCTATTTTTGGCAACTGCGGCAACATTGCTAGCTTTATTATGGGAGCTGATGATGCAGAATCTTTTTCCAAAGAATATGGGGGACTCTACACCAAAGAAGACTTGGTTAGCCTGGGCAGGTATCAGATTATTAATAAAATCAGCATTGACAATATTATTTCTAGACCGTTTCCAGCTCACACCCTTCCTCTTCTAAAGAACACCAACAAAAACAGAGACAAAGTGATTAAAGTTAGTCGTGAGAGATATGCTAATTAGCAAAAAAGCTATATTCGTTTAATCTTCGCTATTTAAAACTCTGAGAATTTAAGTTCAATTTAAGTTAAGCCAAAATTTACTTAAGAAATTTCCCGATAACAGCCCGAACCTGCTGATATTTTTTTGAACTTATTATTTGTTCAAAACCCAACCTTTTAGCCTCTTTTATCCTTCTATCTAAATATGCAACTGGCCTAATCTCGCCCAACAAACCAATCTCACCAATAAAAATAGTTTTCTTGGGCAAAACCTTCTCCTTAAGAGAACCTGCTATTGCAACAGCTAAACCAAGGTCCACTGACGGCTCCTTAACTTTAAAACCTCCAGCGGCACTAAGAAAAACGTCATGATCAGATATTGGTAGATGACAGTGTTTTTGCAAAACAGCGGATAAGACTTGAATCCGAGAAAGGTCTATGCCTCGCCCCACCCTTCTTGGCATCGGCAAGTGTGATTTGTTAACAAGTGCCTGAACTTCTATTAAGATAGGCCTGGTTCCTTCCATAACGCAGGTTATGGCGCTTCCTGGTGTTTTCCCATGCTCACTTTCAATAAAAAGCTCGCTTGGATTCAAGACTTCCTCAAGACCATACTCAGCAAGCTTAAAAACACCCACTTCATCAGTCGCTCCAAATCGATTTTTTAAAGCCCTAATCATTCTAAATTGACCTGTTCTTTCACCCGATAGTTCAAGAACTGAGTCTACAATGTGTTCAAGCGTTTTTGGCCCTGCAATTGTTCCTTTTTTAGTAACATGACCAACTAAAAACATAGCTACACTAAGCTGCTTCCCCACCTTCACCAATCTGTCAGTCGCTTCTCTCACCTGCCCCACACTTCCACTAGTCCCGGTTAAGTCTTGAGTCGTTAGAGTCTGGATACTATCAACAATTACCAGACTGGGTTTTTCTTGTTTAATCAGTTGAACAAGCTGATCAACATTGGTTGTAGTAATAAATTTGAGATGCTGATCAAGCAGTTTTGACAACTTTTTCGAACTTTTCCCGAAGCTATAAGTAGATAAAAATTGTTCATTATTAATTATTCTCTCCGTTCTTAAGCTTATTTGTGATGGAGATTCCTCACCGCAGACATAATAAATTGACCCAAAAGACTCTTCGGGCTGTGTT